>DATJPR010000162.1:0-10397 GCA_035506295.1 Bacteroidota bacterium
CGCCAACGCAGCATCGTTGACCGTGCCTCGGACGAGTGCCACGCCGCCAACACCCCAATCTTTGATGAGCGACTCTAGGCGCGTCATCTCCCCGCTGCTGTCATTCAGAAACACCGGAGGAGCGGTGACCATCACCATCTGGCCGAGCTTCTCTTCAATCGTCATGCCTGCAAGCACACTGTCCGCCCACTGCCCGGAGGCTTGACGAACCTTTGCGCCTGGTAGCGGCGCGTTCGCCGCAGTCGGCACACTCGCATCCCTGGCACCACCGCAACGGAGAACGGTCAGGGAGGACATCAGAACCGCGATATGTAAAGGATTCAAACGCATCAAGGATGCAACTCCGTCTTCACGTTCTCAACTTCCCATAGTCTCAAAGTCTCATCTTGCCCCAGTCCCCCACTCTCCCATTCTCCCTTTCCCCCTTTCTCCCGCTCCCGCGCTCTCCTATCGCCCTATCCCGGCCCTCGCCATCATCGCCGCCCCCTCCACCGAGCTTTTCTCGGGCATGCAGACTTCCATCGACTGATCCGCGTCTCGCAGGGCGACCACCAGGGCCTCGCGGTACATCGTTGGTTTGTCGATCAACCCTCCCATCGTCGCTACACGGACCGAAGCCATGCCGATTCTTTCCCGCACGGCCAGAATCTGTTCCGTCAACGCCTGGATACCGCGATAGACGATCTCCTGTGCCAGCGGATCGCTCTTCGCAGCGAGCTCGAGGACGAGAGGGGCAAGTGTCGCAAGATCGAGCTTCTTGTTGTACACCGAAGTGATAAGATGATCACGGGAAGTCCATCCGAGCCGCTCGGAAAACAAGCGGCTGATGAGGGGCGACTCGGCCATCCCGTCCAGCAGTTTTGTGAACGCTCTGACGCCTTCAACGCCGAGGTAGTATCCGCTCCCTTCATCGCCCAACGGCCGGCCCCACCCGCCCACGCGACAGATTTCATTTTTCGAACTTTTGCCGATGATCACCGAGCCTGTGCCTGCAACAACGACGATTCCCGGCTTTCCCTGGAATGCGCCTTCCAGGGCGATGCGTGCGTCGGTTTCCACTTGCAGGGGGAAGGCCTCTCCGAAGTGCTCCCGGAGAGCGTGCTCCAACATGGACTTGTTTTCTCCGCTCCCTCCTCCAGCCAGTCCGAAAACCACGCGCCGGAGATCCGCAGGGGAACATCCTGCTTCCCGGCAGGCTTCCTCGACGACCTGCATCAATCGCTCGGCGGCCACTTTGAGAGTCACCACGTTGGGATTCGTAGCCGACGTCGTCCGTCGGGCAATCTCCGCCCCTTCATGATTGATGAGGAGACAGGTGGTCTGGGTCCCGCCTCCGTCGACACCGAGGAAAAAGTCGGATGCGCTCATTGATGGTTGCCTTGTGGGAGGAACGCCCGCAGATCGGCATCACTCGGATCGCAGGACAAGCTTTTCTTGCAATTCGATGCTGACGTCCGTAGTTTGCTGACGATTCGCCGGGTATCGGGAGATTTCATGCGTACGAAGATTTCGTCTCTTTCCATTCTTGCAGTCGTGGGTCTTCTTCTCGCCGGCCCCTGCCGTCTTCGCGGGCAGTCCGTTCTTCCCGGGATCGACATTCTTCGTGAGCGCGGGTTTGATATCCTCAAGGGAAAGCGCATCGGTCTGGTCACGAACCCCACCGGGGTCGATGCGCACCTGATCTCGACCATCGACATCCTCAGCAAGGCCCCCGGTGTCCGCCTTGTCGCACTCTTCGGACCCGAACATGGAGTTCGTGGCGATGTCTCGGCCGGCCAAGCCATCGCATCATCGACCGATCCCGTCACCGGCGTTCCCGTCTACTCTCTCTATGGGCGGACGAAAAAGCCGACTCCCGAAATGCTTCGCGACGTCGACGTCCTTGTCTATGACATCCAGGATATCGGTGTCCGTTCATACACGTACATCACCACTCTCGGACTGTGCATGGAGGCCGCTGCGGCAAAAGGGATTCCTTTCGTTGTGCTGGACCGGCCGGATCCTCTCGGTGGAACACGAATCGAAGGCGCAGTCGTCAAGCCGGGGTTTCTCTCGCCGGTAAGTCCCTATCCGATCCCCTACATTTACGGCCTCACGCCCGGCGAGCTCGCGCGTTACCTGAACGGCGAGAAGCTGCTCTCCGGAGGCGTCGCATGTTCGCTTGTCGTCGTTCCTCTGAAAGGCTGGACACGCTCCATGCTGTTTTCGGCGACCGGGCTCCAATGGGTCCCCACATCGCCGCACATTCCAACCGCCGATGTTGCGCTCTATTATCCTGCGACGGGAATTCTGGGAGAGCTCGGGACGCTGTCTGAGGGCGTCGGGTACACACTTCCCTTCAGGCTTGTCGGGGCGACGTGGATCGACGCGGATCTCCTCGCCGCACAGCTGGATTCGGAACATCTGCCGGGGGTCGCGTTTCGTCCCGTGACCTATCGTCCATTCTACGGGAGGGACGCACAAAAGGAATTGCATGGAGTCCAGCTGTACATTCTCAATCCCGCCCTCTGTCCGCTTGTCTCCCTCCAGTTCCGGATCATGGAGGCGGTGCACGCACAGGCACCCGATCGGACCATTTTCGGCGCCGACAGCGCGCGATGGCAGGCATTCGACCGGGTGATCGGCGAAAGTCGAATCCGTGAGGCGTTCACCCGGCGCTACGCAACGGTAGACATCCTGCCTCTTCTGGACGACGGCATAGCAGAATTCAAGGCCAAAGCCGCCCGCTACTATTTATATCGTTGAATCCCGTGGTCGGGCCGCTTACTCGCTGATCACCTCAGAGATTGCTCCCGTGACATCCCGGAACAGTTCCGCCGGCAGCGTTACTTCTTCAATGATCTCCTTCATGACTTCACCGTCGACCCTCTCAAAATCGTCTTCCACGGGAACGACCCCCACCCCGCCCAGATCTATCGCCGCCGGGCTCATCAGAATTCTTCTCGGCGGATCTGCGAAGTAGCGCTCGGGTCGGTGTTTTGACCGGAGGAAAATCACCAGCCGCCAGGTTCCTTCATCGACCCAGCAGAGAAGGTTGAGCATCGGCTCTTCGTTTGTCCCTTCCACGCTTTCCACCACACGATAGATGGACTCGAATGCTTCCGCCATCGCCTTTGCCGATGCAGATTCCAGCGCGATGAAAGCAGGAAGATACCGGTCGACGCTGATGACCTTCACCTCTCCGTTGTCGGCAAGCAGCCGCCCGAACCGTGCGCACACGTTGAGATAGTCTTCCACCAGCGGAAGAAAGGTCCGCGTCCCCGCCTGGAAATGCAGATGGTCGGGAGCAGAGGCGCCACATCGCGGCCCGTTGTACAGGACAAGATATTCCGGAGAAAGATCCAGCGCAAGGCTCAGCAAGGATTCGAACCCTGCGAGGACTTCCTGCGGTCGATGATCGACGTGCGCGATCGTGAAATGCTCAGGAAAGATCGGGTAGGGATTGACCAGGAGAAGAAACTCGTCGCGGTACAGGATCCCCCGTTGTTCCGGCGGAAGGTTATCATGACACAAAAAGCAGGGACGCGCGCGGATCGAGGAGTCGTCGACTTTCGCCGTCGTGGATTTCATCCGGCCCGGGTTGGACTGTACGCTCAGCCTGATGAAATTCAGATCGAAGGAAGCGGTCTTGACATTCTCCAGACCTTTGTATCCCAGCCGCGCAAGTTCCCATGTCGCCTGCTGATGGAGCAACAGCGCCTGCAGCTCGCCCGAGAGTGTCTGTCCGGGAAGGTATTCGCGCAGCTCTTGTTCCGAAACCACACGGTCGCGAATCATCGGCGCGATCCGGCGAAGCTATTGGTAGAGACGTTCAATCACCGCTCCTTGAAAGTAATGCCGGAGGATTTGATCCGCTGTGAATCCGCGCTCGCCCATGACCCCTGCCCCGATTTGACAGAGCCCGACGCCATGACCCCATCCTGCACCCATGAGAATGAATCGTTCCGGGAGATCACCCGCCCTTCCCCGGTCGTCCACGACAAACGCGGAACTGGGCAGATGCGTCGCCGACAGCACCCGGCGAATCTCCAGTTCTTTGCCGATCGTAAGTGTCGAAGATTTGCCCATGATCCGCAGCTCGACAATGCGTCCTGACGACCCCCGTCGCACAGGATTCAGCGATATGATCCCGCCAAAATCGACTCCGGTCTTCTCGCGCAGTCGCGTGTTCAGTTCATCTTGAGGGATTTCGATGCTCCACCGGTAGGAGTCCGTCGTTTCCTGATCGACCGTCGGAAGAATTCTGCGCACCAGATTCGGGTCCTCGACACGGCAAAAAGAGGGCGGGCTGGAGCGGATCCACCGTTCTGCCAGATCTTCTCGCGTCAGATCCGGAAGCGATTCTCCCTCTGCATCGCGGACGGGGACGAGGTAGCCGTGGTGTTCGGGATCCCATGCGCTCTCGTAGAGTTCAGAGATACCGCCGCATGATTTTGAGAATCGCGCGTCGCACACCCGGCCTTCGTATGTCAACACCCGCCCGCGCGTCGCAGCGACCGCTTCCGCCACGACCGGCGTGCCGGCTTTCGTCATGCCCTGGTAGCGCTGGCAGTGATCGTCCGCGCACACATCGAAGAGCGCGTGGTCTTCACGATCATACCAGCGAATCATTCGCCCGGGTTCATGCAGAACGGAAGGAGGCCTGGCCGCGCTTCCAGCCTTCCGGTCTCGGGAAAACTGGAGCTGCGCCACCAGCCAGCTGCGTGATGCCACGGCCTGGGCTTTCAGGAACTCGAGCGGCGCTTCGGCGCTCATCTCGGACGAGATGACGCTCAGCAAATATTCTTCGATGCCGACAACATTGATCGCCTGCACGTTCCGTCCGGTCCGGATCACTTTGAGCGATCCGCGAAATCGCTGGTGCTCCGTCCGTTCCCAGTGAAAATTCTTGCCGATGACGACGTCATACACCAGGAACGAGTTCTTCCGGGGATCGACCGGAGTGAGAGTAATTTCTTTTGCGTGGACCACCGTCCCGGATTCCGTTCCCAGCATCACCCCGTCGCCATCGGCGCTCGCCATGGCCGTTCCGGAGAATGTTCTTCCTCCGCCTTCGACGGAAAACGAGCCGTCGAAAGAGAGCATAATTTTCTCACCTTCGATAATCCCCACAGCGAGGGATTGTTCCTCAGAACGCAATTCGATCATCGGACTCGTAATGTACGAGATTCACACTTCAGTTTCGCGTACGGACGAGCCACAAGCACAGCGGCCTGATATTTCCCGCCAGAATTGCCACACTGCACCCGATCACGGTGTGCCAGGTGTAGGCAATGGCTGTCCACCGCAGAACCGAGATCATCACCGTGATCGATGCAAGAAAGCCCGCGTATGCATCGAGGCTGGTCGTCTTTCGAAACAGCAGACCAAGGAAAAACGTCCCCAGGAGAGCGCCGTAGGTGAATGACGCGATGGTCAGGCCTAATTCCACGACGGGATTGTGCGTGTCCGTGAACAGCATCGCTCCGCCGATGAGCGCCAGCCCCCAGGCCAGCGTCAATCCTCGTGACCATCGCATCTCTTCTGCCGAGTCGAGCGCTCTCCTCCGGAGCGGTTTAAGAATATCAAGATATGTCGATGACGCAAGCGACGAGATGGAGGTGGACAATGTCCCCATGGCAGAGGCGAGAATGCCGGCGACCATGAGCCCTGAGAGCCCGAAAGGAAGTTCGTGAATAATAAAGAAGGGGAACACTTCGTCGGTCGTTGCCAGCCCCAGCTGCCCGACCGATGCGCCGCGGTAGTACGCGAAGAGTCCGATCCCGAGGACAAGAAAAAAAGCAAACTGCACAAGGATGACGAACGCGTCAAGCATCAGCGCCTTCTGACTTGCGGCCTTCGAAGAACATGCCAGGAGGCGCTGGACGATGAGCTGATCGGTGCCATGCGACGCCATCGAGAGAAACGCGCCGCCGATGACGCCACCCAGGAGCGTGTACGGGTTGCTGAAGAACTCCGACCATGGGCCCCGAGCGCCGACGTCGAGAATGGAGAATTTGTCCGGCACTTGAGCATGTGCGATAGCTACGACGCCCTGCCATCCTCCCGGAACACGCGACAGGATCAACACGAACGACGCGACGGCACCCGCGAGATAGACTACAAGCTGGGCGACATCCATTGCGACAACCGCCCGCAAGCCTCCTGCCGCTGTGTATGCCAGGGTGAAGAAGCCAATGATCAGAATACAGTTTGCGTAGCTCAGACCGGTAATCATATGAACCGGAATTGCCGTCGCGAAGAGCCGCACTCCCGACGCGAGAACCCGTGTCACGATGAAGACCGTGGAGGAGAATTTCCGGAGCGAAAGGCCAAATCGTTTGCCAAGAAAATCGTACGCCGTTTCCAGCGTGCCCCGGTAGTACGCGGGGATGAACACCAGACTGACCGCCATTCGACCCACGACGTACCCAAACACCAGCTGGAGGAAGTGCATCGTTCCTGCGTAGGCGATCCCCGGCACACTGATCACCGTCAGCGCACTGGTTTCGCCGGCCGCAATCGAAAGGCCGACGAGAGGCCACGAAAGCGATCTCCCTCCAAGAAAGTAGTCCAGTGCCGTCCGTTGTCGACCCGTGAGGAACATCCCTGCCGAAGTCACAACGAGGAGGTAGGCACCGACGATGCAGTAGTCGAGGATAGAAAAGCCCATGACGGGTTTTGCGGTGCGAGCAATGTACACAGCCCCGTGACGATTTCCAAATCCCCCGGATTTCTCCGCGGATTCTTGCAATTCGGGAAAGTGGTGCGTACACTTGGTACAAATATCTCACTGCCACCACTGTCCGCACTGAATCTTCATGCAAGAATCCCCATCCGGTGCCTCTCCTGAACCCGCGCGCTCGGTGCTCAGGCAAACTGTCGATGAGTTGAAGCAACCGTTCGCCGACCTGTTCCGTGCCTCGCAGGCACTGACGGCGATCAACATCTCCTATCTCCTCGAAGGGCTCACGTATTTCGGCGTCGTGGGCCTTCTTGCGATCTTCTTCAACAACTACATCGGGCTGAACGATATCGACGCGGGGCATATGGTCGGCGTCCTGACCGCCGGGATCACTCTGGCCATGCTCTTGCTCGGCGCGACGGTCGATCTTGTCGGGCCGCGCCGCGCCCTGATAATCTCCCTCGCCCTGATGCTTGTCGGCAGAATCCTTTTGACGGTCAGCCCTGAAGTCTCGACAGCGCGCGGCATGTGGACCGGACCTCACCTCGCGGCCATGGGTGGAATCCTCTGGATCGTGCTCGGCTACGGCATCTACCAGCCTGCATGCTACGCGGCGGTCAAGCAGTTCACCTCGCCGACGACGGCAGCGATGGGGTATGCCATGCTCTACGCCCTGATGAACCTCGGCGGCTTTTTGCCCGGCCTCATTTCTCCGCCCATCCGAAGGTCGTTCGGGATTCCCGGAGTGTTCTGGGTCTACGTGGCATTGACGGCGGCCGGGATTGTGGTCATTGCAACGCTGCTGACGAACAAGGCGATGCGGCACGCGAGAGAGGCCTCGGGCGCGGAGCAGGCGACCCCCGGGTCCACGGACAAGGAGAAACCGCTCACGGAACGGATCAAGTTCTATCTTGAGCACTTCCCCCTCAAAGACCTCCGCTTCATGTACTTCATTTTCATTCTGGTCCCGGTCCAAACGCTGTTCGCCCACAACTGGCTGACCTTGCCGCAATACTGCAATCGCGCATTCACCGGCGTGGTCAGCGACAACTACGAGTTCTTCGTCAACTTCAGCCCGCTCCTCATCTTCATCCTCACTCCCGTCATGACCGCGCTGACCGCGAAGAAGGACACCTACACGATGATGATCATCGGCACCTTCGTGATGGGAGCGCCGACGTTTCTGTTAAGCTTCGGACCCAATATTGTCACGCTCTTCGCCTTCCTCATCTTCATGACGCTGGGAGAGGCAATCTGGTCGGCCCGCTTCCTTCAGTGGGTCGCGGAGATTGCGCCGAAAGAGATGACCGGCATCTACATGGGGATCGGTCAGTTCCCGTGGTTCCTCACCAAAGTCGTGGTGAGCCTGTATTCGGGCTGGTTCCTCGAGAAGTTCTGCCCCGCCGGCGTGCCGCCTTCGGAGCTGCACACGGAAACGATGTGGCTGATCTACGGCTTCATTGCCATTATGACACCGGTCGGCCTGTTGCTGGCGCGCGGCTGGATGACAAAGGGGTTCAAGGTGCGATTCGAAGAGGCAAAGCCGGCCTGACGCAACAATCCGGCACCCAGGGAACAACGGAGTGAACGACGCCCATGTCTGTTCGCGTGATTGTGACGGGGGGAACATTCGACAAGGAATACAACGAGCTGGAGGGGACGCTCTATTTTAAGCAGACCCACGTCCCGGAGATGCTGACGCTCGCCCGCAACAAGGTCGTCGTCGCGGTGACCGTGCTGATGATGATCGACAGCCTGGAGATGACCGACAAGGACCGGGAGCATATCCTCCACGCGTGCAAGACATGCGCGGAAAACCGGATCGTCATTACGCATGGAACGGACACGATGGAGATCACTGCGCGCGTGCTCGGGCACGCCGGGCTGGACAAGACGATCGTGCTGACGGGCGCGATGATTCCCTACAAGTTTGGAAGCTCGGACGGATTTTTCAATCTTGGAAGCGCGCTCGCGTTCTCGCAGTCATTGCCCCGCGGCGTCTATATCGCCATGAATGGTCGGTACTTCACGTGGGACAACGTGAAGAAAAACAAAAAGGCGGGAATGTTCGAAGAGAAAAAAGATCAATAGACGATGATCGCCGGACAATAGAGAATAGCCGACCTCGGTGCAATCCTCAGTAGCGCGTGACAGACAAGCTGGAGATGCCCGCCTCCAGTGTGAGAAACACCTTCTTCTCCGCTGTACCAAAATTCTCCGTCCGGTATCTTCCCTCTGCGACCCTCTCGAACCCTCTGAAGTCCTTGTGCGACAGCGGCGTGTCGGCGTCGAGCTCACAGGCCGAAGACGCCGGGATGGCAATTCGTATGGAGGAGGCGCCGGCGGTGATTGAACACCGCACGTCCGGCGCCTTGTCGCCCAGGCGCAGGTGAATATCCGAGACGCCCGATTCGATCGTGATCCGCTCGATGCGCAGGAGAGAGAGATCGAGATCCATACGCGAAGCCCCCGTGGCGATACGAAGGTCCCAGGGGATCGTCGGATTGAACCTCGCGCGCACGCGATTCCCGATCCTGCTGAACACCCAACCCGACCTTCGACCTTCCTGGAGAAGTCGAAGGTCTTCGCTCTCCGCAATTCGCTCGGCATCGAACACGAAATGACCCGTGCTCGCATGGACGGTCGCATCAAAGAGCAGATCCGTTGATCCCTCGACAACATACGTCCCGGCGCCGGCCTCGAGTCGGAACGTCCCCCTTGTCGTTGAATCGCCCAGCGGCCTGGAGAATTTCACTTCCTCACGCGGATTGATCCGAAATACCTCGCCCGCGCCGGCAATCCAGTCGACAACGATGCCGAGGATGCACGCGCACACCAGACCAAGCAGAACGACCGGGATCTGGCCGAACCAGCGCTTACGATACAACACCCAGACCCCGAGGAGGATTAACGCCAGCGGCCAGAGCATCCCGAACACATACCATTGCGATGGCAACAGCCCGAAGCGTTCGAGGAGCAGGAACGCTCCGAGGCCTATGAAAAACGAAGCCAGGAAGAGTCGAAGAGGTGACATGTCTTTGCGTCCGTTGGTAAGATCCTACACCAGTTGGTTGTTCCTGAAAGCGTCAATTCCGCGGCCTCACGATCAGCACCAACCCTATCCCAATGAGAATAAGGGGCCAGTAGTCCCGAAATCGAATCCCGGGATAGAGATTGTGGGCGATAATGAGCGCGCCGAGGAGGATAAGCGTCACCCCGCTGACGACGCGCCCGCGCCGCACTCGCCGCTGTGCAACTCTTGCGTCTGAGTCTTTGACCATTTCATCTTTCATCGTGTGCATTGCATTCCCGTGAGTGCCCCTCCTTCGGTTTCTGCCTGCTTCCTACTACTTACCGCATGCTCCCGACGCCCCACCACGTTTTCTTCCTACTTTCTACATCCTACTTCCCACTCTTAGCCCATCCCCGGCTCTCCTCACCTGGATATCGTCACGCTTCCGCCGCCGCTCACCGAGTGATACTCGCCATTGTACATGGCCTCCGCGATGATCGGGGCATAGACGAATCTCCCCGGAGACACGGCGCGCATGGCATAGTAGAAGAGCTGTTGCTTGCTCCCGCCGGGATGGAAACTCGTGAAGAAATTGATCCTGTCATCCCGCACATCCAGGTATTCCGGTGTCGTTCCGTCCTTGACAAACGTATAGGATGCCATCTCCGTGAGGCGCGGGTTCTCGAGCTCAAATCCGGCCGGCAGCAAATCGCTGACCGC
>DATJPR010000163.1:0-6957 GCA_035506295.1 Bacteroidota bacterium
TCGCGAACCATGCGGGTACGGTAGCCCATAAGGTCTGGCATACCTACGGTGACGAAGGTGACTTCGCACACCGCAGGTCGTGCGCTTAGGTCCCACGGGGCTGGAGCGTTCTTCGCAGATAGTCCACCGTCACTTTTACACTCTCAGCCGGCGGTGTCGCCACGATGCCAAACCGTTTCTCGAACTTGCTGCTGTCGAACACGTAGTCGATTTTGTTCTGATACATCATCTCGGGGAACTCTCTCATGAGCGGGAGGAGCACCCCAAGGAGATAGAACAGAGGCTTGGGGATCCTTCGTATCCGCGGTTCCCGATGGAGTTCATTCGCAAACAACTCAATCCATTGCAGCATAGTCAGCCGATCTTTCGTCGTCGGAACGTGCCAGACCTGATCGTAGGCATCATCAGTGTTTCCAAGCAGCGCAGTTGCCTTTGCTGCGTCAGGCGTATAGGTGAACGTGTGAATTCTGTTCACGTCGCCAAAGACTTGAGCCTTTTTCCCCTTGATCAGATTCTTTGCTACGGTTTCTCCGATCACGCTGTTGTTGGTATCAGGTCCGAGGAAATCGGCCGATCGGGCAATAAGCGCCTTCAGGGAATGATTTCCCGCTTCAGACATGATCATCTCGTGAAGCTGCCGCCGCACGAGTCCCTTCTTGCTGGGAGGCTGGATTGGAGAATCTTCAGTCATATGCGGGATCGCTGATTTCGCGTAAACGTATACGTTGTCAAAAAACACCAGCTTCGCGTTCTGCCTCTTGCAGGCTTCAATCACCGCCTTCATGAACGGTGGCCAGGTTCGCCGCCAGACCTTCAAGCTGTACTGAAATCCCACGGTCACGTAGACCACATCGCTTCCAGCAACCGCCTCAGATATTCGACTGGAATCAGCAAGGTCAAGGCTGAAAAGCTCATCCGAATCATTGACCTTTTTGGGATTTCTGCTTACCAACCTGATCCGGTCCGTATAGCGCTTCAATTCCCGGGCGAGCGGCAATCCAATCGCCCCGCCTGAACCAAGTATCGTCTGCATGTGCGTGCCTTGCTGTTGTGATCGTTGAGCGATCTGGAGCAATAGTAATGATTGGACTGAGGAGATTCAAACGTCGTTGATGGCCTGGCAGCGCTGCTGAGGGAGTGAACCCTGGGGGTCAAGCCGGATGAGCGGCCCGTTGTCGCCGAAAATGCTGGCGAAGACTGCTGAACATTGAACTTTCAAATTCATCGGATTACCTTCCTTCGACTTCGATTGATCGAAGGCAATTGCTCCCTTCTTGATAAGTTCATTCCTTTCGATCGGGGGATTGCATGGGTTCAAACTCCAGGAGAATCGTATTCGGTGGATTGCTGGCCGGAGTCGCTATCATCGTTGTCAATGTGATCGCCCAGCTCACGGTGGGCGACCGGGCGAGGAGCGACATGAATGCCTGGCTGCCTGGATCAGCCGATCGAATGAGCTTGGGTGCCGGGGCTCTGGCGGCGGGAATCATGTTCAAGCTGACAATCGGTGTGTTGATCGTATGGCTTTCGGCCGCACTGCGACCTCGGTTCGGCCCGGGCCCTCGCCCCGCCCTGTATGCATCAATGCTCGTGTGGGTGCTCGGAGCGATATTCTTTTCCGACTATCCGATGATGGGTATGATATCGATATGTGCATACGTCATCGCCGAGCTCTTTCAGCCCGTGGCATTTCTCCTTGCCGCGTGGATCGGTGCGCGGGTATCCCGCAACTGACGGTTCCCCGACCGAGAATTGTCCGATGGTCGCTGACGCGAGAGGGCAATCATTCATCTTTGTGGTATTCTCCCTATGACGGAGACGCCAGGACGCTGACCATCAGGTTCTCTCTGGGGGAATACCGCGATCCGGCAGAGTCGAGCCGTGTAGTGACGAAGTATATGGAGGAGTTGCCCGCGATGAACAGTGTGAGATCTGAAATCGGGAAACTGGAGAACTACGTTCTGGGGAGTTCGGCCGCCATTATCACGAACATCGGGCTGATCGTCGGACTTGGGTCTGCACATGCGGGCAAAGGGGCGATTCTCAGCGGACTTCTCACGATTGCGCTGGCAGATAACATTTCTGACTCGCTGGGGATTCGGCTGTACAAGGAAAGCGAGGGGTACGGAGAGAGGATGTCCAGGCTTGCGACGCTGTTGAACTTTCTCTCACGCCTGGTGGTGTCGTTCACATTCATAGTGATTGTCTACCTCTTTCCTATCCGGCAAGCAACTATTGGCGCGATCGGCTGGGCGCTCCTGTTGCTCACGATCGTGAGTTACCTGATCACAAAAGAACACGGTCAGAACTCGATATTGGGAATCATCAAACGCGTGATGGTGGCGGTCATCGTGATCGCGCTCAGCCTCTGTGCGGGATCCATCACCGCCGGTTTTGTTGGTTGAAGCTCACCTCAGGGCTTTGACGGCCTGCCATCATGTGAGAGCACCTCATGAATCATGTTCAGCATTCGTTCGCTCGTGTACGGTTTCATGAGGTATCCCTGAATACGTAACGCTCGTCTGTCGACCGGGTCAATCTCCGCTACAACGCCGCTTCCGACAATCACCTTGATGTCCCTGTCCACCTTCCGGATTTCCTTCAATGCCGCGAGGCCGTCCATGCCGGGCATGTTTATGTCCGTGAGAATCAGTTGAATGTGCCCTTTCTGAGCGAGGCCAAACACCGATACGGCCTCTGCACCGTTGGATGCCGACAGGACCCTGTACCCGTGCAATTCCAGTATCGTACGGGCAATTTCAAGAACTGCCTGCTCATCGTCCACGACGAGAATTACCTCACCGTGCCCTGAAGGCGCGACCGCGGTTCGCTCACCACTTCTGGTGGGTCCCTCATGGGCGACTGCGGGAAAGCAGATCTTGAAGCAGGTCCCTTTTCCCACATCGCTGTAGAGATTGATAAACCCGTGGTGGTCCTTCACGATTGCATACACCGTCGAGAGCCCGAGACCCGTCCCTTTGCCCAGATCCTTCGTGGTGAAAAACGGTTCAAAAATCCTCTCCTGAATCTCCCTGGGGATACCGATCCCGGTATCGGAGACACTCACCATGACGTATTCGCCCGGTTGCCCGCCCAGCAGCATCTTGGCGTCGTTGTCATCGAGGCTCAGGTTCGAGGCGGAAATTGCCAGCCGACCCCCATCGGGCATTGCATCGCGGGCATTCACACAGAGATTCATCAGTACCTGGTGAAGTTGCGTCGCGTCACCCTGGACGAATGCGAGGTCCCGTGCAACATCCGTCGTCACTTCAATGGTCCGGGGAAACGTTTCCCGTATGATCGTTGTGATCTCCCGGATGACATAGCGCAGTTGCTGAGGGGCGAATTCTTTCTCCGAGCCCCGCGCAAACAGGAGCACCTGTTTGACGATGTCGCTGCCGCGTTGTACGCTCGTCTCCAGCGAGGCGATGCACCTCTTCAGGCCGGGATCACTGATCTTCCGATCGAGAAGCGCGAGGGACATGGTGATCGGCGACAGAACGTTATTCAAATCGTGGGCAATGCCGCCCGCAAGAGTTCCCAGGCTTTCCAGCCGTTGCGCACGTCTGAATTGCGCTTCCAGCAAACGCTGCTCGGTGATGTCACGGTTGATGACAAGACAGGATGAGGGCCTTCCGTGCTTGTCCCGCACGAGCGTCCAGTGGCTCTGGATGATAAGCTCCTTGCCCGACTTGGTGCGCTGGCGCAGCTCGCCGTCCCATTCCCCCGTCTCCAGCAGGCGCTCCTTTTCAGCACGGTACTTCTCCAGACTGGATTCTGCAATGAGCGCCTCCCCCGAAATGGCCCGTGCTTCTTCGAAGGACCAGCCGTACAGCTCCTGCGCGGCCCTGTTAAAGTACAGCAACCTGTCGTTCACGTCCCGCAGCATGATTGCATCGCGTGCAACGTCGAGCAGGCGTGCCTGTTCTTCGATCCTCTCCTCTGCCAGCCTGCGCTCCGTAATATCCCGCACCATCGCCTGGAGGAACGATTCGTTCCCGGAGTCCACCAGACTCACGGAGACCTCGGTATCAAAGAGGGATCCGTCTCTGCGGCGATGTTTCCAGTAGACACTCTGGGGGTTCCCCTGAAGGGCCGCAGTGATGACCTCCATGGCCTTTTCTTTCGAGTCCCGGCCGTCAGGCTGGCGGGGAGGGCTGAATTGCCACGGGCAATGGCCGACTATTTCCGCCCGGTCCCGGCAGCCGAACATGGCCAGCGTCTTGTCATTGCAGTACGTGAACCTCTCGCTGGTCATGAGCAGTATCGCGTCATTGGCGCCTTCAAAGAGAGCGCGGTATCGCTGCTCGGTTGCCCGCAGTTGATCTGCATGCGTGCGGAGTGCTTTTTCATTGGCCTTCGCAAGGGCAAGGCTCGCAATGAGATGATCCGACAGCAGCCTGATCGTCACTGCGGTCAAGCCGACGATGACGACGGTGTCCAGGATATCCGAGAAGTTTGTCAGGCCGCTGTAGGCATTGTGAAGCACCCCGTGGATCTCCATGCACCCTATTGCGGCGAGGCAGACCAGTGAGACGGCGGTGAACGCCAGCCAGCGTCTCCTCCTCATGACGAGGCCCGCAAGCACAAGCATGCCCGGCAGTCCAAAGACGGCTGTGTCATGAGTTCCGTCGTTGAGCACCAGCATGCACATCAGGAAGCCCATGAGGGCAAACGACAGCAGGCCGGCCGATAATTCAACGTGTCCCCGTCGAACCAGCATGAGCGACGCGACAACGAAGGCGCACAAGCCGGTCATCGCGGGTATGGGCCTGACATTGTGGGACAACTCTTTGTAGATGATCAGAATGCACACGCCGACGAGGATGGCAATGGTGCTGGTATTGATGATGCCCGCGGTGCGATTCTTCTCATCGTCCCGGAACCGAACCGGGAATACAAGTTCTTGAATTCTGGAGTAGAGCGTCATAGTGTCCTTACCCCTCACGCTGCTCGCCGGGCGCAGGCGAGCAGCGTTTGCGTCGGTTGGCTGGTCGCGGAGTCCTCGCAGGTGACATCTCCTGCTACGCGTGTGGCGCGAATGTCCCCGGCTCCCGCACTTCGGAGCCTGGCCGCTGAGCGTTGACGCCCGGCCGATCGTTGGCCGCTGCTGCCGCTCCTCGTCCCCGCGAGCGGCTCCCGCGGGCACCGTCATCAAGGAGCGTGAATTTGTCCATGTTCGTCTGGAGATTCTCCGTGAGGCGGTTCAGGTCCTCCGCAGCGCGTGCAATCTGTTGGGTTGCGCTCGCCGTTTGATTTGACACGCTGCTGATCGCTTCGACGTTCTTGGATATCTGCTCGCTGGCCGACGATTGCTCTTCGCTCGCGGCGGCTATTTGAGAGACCATGTCCGTCAGTTTCTGGACCATGCCGACGATGTCTTTCAGGGAGGTGCCGGCCCGGTCAGCAAGCGCGATGCCGTTGTTCACTTCCTTCGTTCCCTCCTCCATCGAGGTCACGGCGCCCGCAGTCTCCGCCTGGATCGTCCTGATCATGCCTGCGATTTCCTTTGTGGCTTTTGTCGTTCGTTCGGCGAGTTTCCGCACTTCGTCGGCGACGACCGCGAATCCCCTGCCCTGTTCACCCGCCCGTGCGGCCTCGATTGCGGCGTTCAGGGCCAGCAGGTTTGTCTGGTCGGCAATGTCATCGATGACGCCGATGATCTCACCGATCTGGTTGCTTGACTTGCCGAGCGTGCGAACGGTATCCGCTGACCTGTTCACGACTTCGGCGATGCGCCGCATGCCGGCCACCGTCTCCTCCACCACCCGCCCGCCCTCTTCCGCTGCGGATTTGACCTGTTTTGCCGTTTCCGCGGTAGTGCCGGTATTCTTCGAGTTCTCCTGTATCGTCTTCGTCATTTCTTCGACTGCGGAGGCTACCTCGGCGGCCTGGCTTGTCTGTTCCTGGGCGCCCGCGGCCATTTCCTCGGTGCTGGATGAGATTTGTGAGCTTGCGCTTGCCACCGCCGCGGAAGATTCCCCGACTCTGGCGATCGTGTCACGGAGGCTCTCGACCATCTGGGCGAATGCATGGGCCAGCTGGCCGACTTCGTCTTTCGATTCGACGGTGACCTGCACGGTCAGGTCACCGGAGGCGATCGTCTTGGCTTTGGCGGCGAGATTCCCGATGGGGCGGGAGAACAGGGCGGCCAGGAACATGCCCACGCAGGCTGGAATCAGGAACCCGAGGCCCATGACGACCAGCGTGATCCAGGTCGCGCGAGCGGCAAGTTCCGCGTTCGCCCTTGCTGTTTCTTCAGCCCGCCCTTTCTTCAGCTCGACGAGTTTCTGGAGCGTTCCCGCCATTGTTGCCCGGATGGGAGCCACCTCGGCCCGCGCGTACGCATACGCCTCCTTTTTTTTCCCCGCCGCGGCCATCGCAATGCACTGGCGGAGCTTCGGCGTGTATGCGTTTCGCGCGGCCACGAAGGCGTTGAATGCCTCGCGAATGTCGCTCGCGATGATGGTCTTTTCGAATTCCGGGAGTGTCGTATCGATCCGCGCCTGCAGCGCATTGATCTTCTCCACCGATCGCCCGTCTTCCTGCGGGTCCGACGAAAGGAGAAGCGTATAGGCCTGCGCCGCGGTCGCCTGGACGTCAGACTGGATATCCCCCAGCTGTGCGAGCGGTACCGTCATCTTGTCGTACATCAGCGTGTCGGATGCGGCAATGTCCCTCATCTCGGTGATACTGATGATCCCGATGATGAGTCCGATGAGGGCCACCACGAAGAAGCTCGACAACAGCTTGGTACGGACCCTCAGATCCTTGAACGATTTCATGAGATCTCTCCGTCAGTGCGTGTGAGTGTTCCGTTTGAGTTCACGAATGATGTTCCCACCCCCTGCATGAAGAGCAGCCTGAGTGCGCGATCGTCTGATGGGAGCAAGCGGCCGTTCTCTTGCCTGATCGCCTCGAGAGTGCGGGAGCACGCTGTGGCAATCTGCCTGTGAT
>DATJPR010000164.1:0-3773 GCA_035506295.1 Bacteroidota bacterium
GAAAAAAGAAAATGAAGCCGTGTGCGCCATCGCACGAAGAGCGCGGCGGAAGGTGGGGATCCACGAATTATCAGATTAGATCACGCGGAAGCCGCGAATGGCCGACACCCATGTGTGTACCTCATGGGTGTGTGGCGCAGCTGGCGCGCAAGGGAGCGCGCCCGAGGTAAGGGCAGAGGAAGGCTCGGAAGAGATGTTATCCGCGGTAGAGAGATCTCCAGCGCATCTGCTGAAATAACGTCAGGCCATAGCCCACCACGACGCCTGCGGACACCAACCATGGCGATATGGCGTCTTCAAAAAAGATCGGGCAGACCAATTGAATGACCGCCAGGATCAGAATCAGGATAGAGACGCGTCCGAAGGAATACGGCATCGCTGCCCAACCGCTGGTGAGCTTGCCGGCTTCCTGACGTTTCCTGTTCTTCATGAGGGCGTACATTTGAATTGTCCCAAAGAGATATCCAAGAGCGGCGCCCAGGACGATCGCCCCGATGGGGATGAGTGTTTTCATGGAGTCTTCCTCGGCATCATGTCAGTGGTTGTCAGTGCCGGCCCGTCGCACCCGCGCGACGGCGGGTGCGACGACCAGCGACGTGTTGGAGTGCGTCATTCCGCGTCAGGATCTTGGATGCGGAGTCTCGCCGAACTTGTCCAGCTCGATCCCGCTGTAGCCTGCAACACCCATTTCCGGCAGGTCGAGCCCTTCGATTTCCACCTCTTTCGATACGCGGTTCCCGACGATTGCCTCGACGATCTTGAACACGATGATCGAGATGATGGACAGTGTGACGAAGCACGTTACGACGCCGATCAGTTCCGCCCAGAACTGGCTAAGGCCGCCGCCATAGAACAATCCTCTCACCGTTCCCGCAACGCCGTTCCAGCCTTCGCCGTAGGTTCCGTCGGCAAACAAGCCGATCGACAGGCAGCCCCAGGCGCCGTTGACCCCATGCACCGAGATTGCCCCGACAGGGTCGTCGATCTTGATACGGTCGAAGAAGAACACGGATTCCACGACGAGGACGCCTGCGATCAGACCGATGATTGCTGCTCCGCCCGCACTGACAAAAGCACATGGTGCCGTGATCGCTACGAGTCCGGCAAGCATCCCGTTTGCCATCATGGTCGGGTCAGGCTTCTTCGTCCTGACCAGCCAGACCCAGAGCGTTGCTGCGAACGCACCGGTCGCACTGGCAAGCATCGTATTCACAGCCACCACCGCGATGCGGAGGTCTGTTCCTGCCAGGCTCGACCCCGGGTTGAATCCAAACCACCCGAATGCGAGAATGAAGGTCCCGATCATGACGAAGGGGATATTATGAGCAGGAATTGGATTAATGCTGCCGTCCTTGTTGTATTTGCCGAAGCGGGGCCCCAGCAACCACGCGAAGATGAACCCGATGACGCCGCCCTGCATGTGAACCACGGATGAGCCGGCGAAATCAACATGTCCATGCCCGATGCCGAAATTGACGCCGAGCTGGGAGAGCCATCCGCCGCCCCAGACCCAGTTCCCGAAAACGGGATACATGACCGAGCCGATAAAACATCCATAGAGCATGAATGCGGAAAATCTCCAGCGCTCCGCCGCCGCGCCGGTCGGGATGGTCGCCGTGGTGTCCATGAACACCATCTGGAACAGGAAGAGGGTGAACGCCGCTGTGTCGTAGCCTGCTCCCTGCAGCAGAAACCCCTGCCAGCCGAGGAGTCCGAACGGTTTCCCAAAGAGATTGATCGTAATCTCACTGCTCAAACCGGCATATCCCCCGAGCGTTCCAAGTGCTCCTACCCCGCCGAACATGAACGCGAAGCCGCAAAGATAGAACCCCAGCATCCCCAGCGGGTAGATCATGAAGTTCATCGCCATGGTATGTCCGGAGTTCTTCGCGCGGGTAAGCCCTGATTCCACCAGCGCAAATCCCGCCTGCATGAACATGACGAGAAATCCGGTGATAAGCGTCCACATGAAGTTGATGGACACTCGATTGTGGCCGACAGCATCCCCGAGTTCCTGAATTGTCGGCGATCCGGGTTTGGCGGCGGGGACGTCGCTGACGTTGCCGGTCTTGGTCCCCGCCGGATCGGGATCACTTCCGCAGTGGGCAGGGGGAGCGAGCGTCACAAGAAAAATCGCAAGCAGTCCCAGGGTCAGGATCAACCGCATCCGTTTGAGCGTCCGCAGCATGAGAAATTCTCCTTCCAATAGTGAAAAGACATAGTGGTGATAAATTCTCTTTGCTTAGAAGACCACGATTGCACCAAGATCGAGCGTCGCCTGGTTGCGCCGGGTCAGCGACCCGCCATTCCCGTCATACACCACGCCATCGGCTGAATCGTATCGGTATTCGGCACGGAGGATCAGGTTCGCCATGGGTTTATACTCATACGTGAACGTGATCTCGTCGATATTCTGTGATGTCCCCGTCGTAAATCCTTCAGGATCGTTGTACAGCTCTCCGCGAAGGGTGATGGTGCTGGGCTCAGCGAGTGTGTAGCGCACATACCCGGCCACGCCCTTCCAGAGCGCGACCATCGTGGGCAGATTCTCCTGACCGTACACCGCGTCGACGGCGAACGACAGTTTCTCTGTTGCCTGCCATGTCGCGATGAGATTTTCGACATTGCGGAATTTCTTCGAGACCGTATCCGGCAGCGCGGGGCCTCCGATATAATTGAAGATCAACGAGAAGGCGCTGCTCGGCGCGAGGGCCGCTTCGAAGCCAAACGTCTTGCCGCTGTTCACGGTGGGGCCGTTGTACGAATTGTACAGATAGCCATTCAACGTCAGGATGCTGCTCACCGGATACGACGCGCGTACGCCGAGATGATAATACGGGATCGAGAGTGCGAACAAGAGCGAACGGCTGTAATTGTAGTCGTCCTTTGCCTTGATCACTTCAAACCCCATGTGCGTCGCGAATTTGCCGGCATCGATCGTCAACCCCTGCCCCAGGGGCGCGACATAGGTAATGTACGCCTGTCCGACATCGGCAATCGATCCGGCGGCGCCGCTCTGCACGATGTCATTCGTCGGGCCGTAGTCGAAGTCGACGCGGAACCCGAGCGGCGCAGCAGCCTTCGTCACGGAAAGCTCTGCATTCGCCACCGTGATCTGGTTCTCGGTGACGTCGAAATTGCGAAGCTGATTGGCGTGAGAGAGGGGACGGTCGACGTTGAAGCTGAAGTAGCTGTCGACGTACCCTCCGATCACCACCGGCGTGGTCGCCGCGGAGTCTTTTGTCTGGGTGGCAGCTCCCGGAGGAAACAGTCCCACGAGCAAGAGCGCCATGGCGGTGTGAAACACGGAAGATCGAGTTCTCAATAACATGAGAAGGTCCTTTCGCTGGATATGGTGAGTGCGGTTTAGAGCGCTGCGTCGCCGGATTCTCCGGTCCTGACTCGGATGGCATCATCGATGGTCGTGACGAATATTTTCCCGTCGCCCACTTCGCCCGTCTTTGCCACCTTGATAATGCATTGGAGGGCCTTGTCTTCATCCTTGTCGGCGACGACCATCTGCACCAGAATCTTGGGCTGAAAGTTGATCTTGTATTCGGAACCTCTATACATTTCCGAATGCCCCTTCTGCCTGCCGAAGCCGCGCACCTCGATAATGGTCATCCCTGAAAAGCCGGCATCGAGCAAAGCCTCTCGCACCTCCTCAGCTTTGTGCGGCCGGATGATCGCTTCGATTTTTTTCATAGCGCTCCTCTGAGTGGTTGTGATGTTCTGCCTGAACCATGCCGAGAGCCCCTGTCCGGCGCGCAGGC
>DATJPR010000165.1:0-3814 GCA_035506295.1 Bacteroidota bacterium
AAGACAAATTCACCCTTCCCGCTTTACCTTGGCGTCCCAAGGTGTCTTATATCCTATTTTGATTGAATCGCCGGTAGGCTATATACAAGGTGAAAGCAACTTCAAAGCAGAACTTCTTAGGCGGGTCCTCCAGTCGGCTGTTCAAAAATGCCCAGATGCAAGGTGCCGATTCACATTGAGAGGTATCACAAAGCCGCGGAAATGCAAAAAGCCGGGCATTTGCCCGGCATTCTTTGCCTTGTTGCTTGTGGCTTGCTGCTTGTGGCTCTTTCCCTCGGAATTAGCTTTGGGCGCTTGCCGCCGTAACCGCCGGCTCCTCGACCGGCTCTATCGGCAGTTCGAAGGCCACGATCGTCCCCCGGGGCACATTGTCGACCACGGTGACGGAACCCCGGTGCTCACTGATAATCGAACTCACGATGGCAAGCCCGAGTCCAGAGCCGGATTTTTTCGTCGAATAGTAGGGCTCGAACATCTTGGCCTTGTCCGCACGGGAAATCCCGGTCCCGTTGTCCCGGACCTCGACACGGGCGCGCCGATGCTCCCTGTCATGCGACGTCATGATCTCGATTCTCCCCGTTCCCCGGTTCACCGCAGCAACAGAATTGTCCAGGAGATTGACCATGACCCGCTTGATCTGCTCGGCATCGAGCCGGAGCCGGGGTAGGGTCGCGTCGGGCTGATAGTCGAAGGTGATCTCTTTGTGGGCATCCTGATAGAGCACCATGGCATCCCGGATGACCTCGTTGAGGTCGTTTGGCACGAGGTTGGCCACGGGCATGCGGGCATAGCGTGAAAATTCGTTAACGAGATTCTTCAGAACATCGACCTGGCTGATGATCGTGCCAGTGCATTCCATAAAGACCGGACCGTCATCGACGATCTTGTCGCCGAATTTTCTCTGCAGCCTCTGCGCGGACAGTTGGATGGGCGTGAGCGGGTTCTTGATCTCGTGGGCGATCCGGCGGGCCACTTCCCGCCAGGCGGCGATGCGTTCGGCCCGCTGCAGCTGGGTGATATCCTCAAAGACGACAACCATGCCCATGTAATTGTTATCGTCGTCGAGCAGGACCGTTGTCGTCACGACAAGGGTGAGGGCCCGGTCCTTCAGTGTGATCTGGATCTGCTTCTCCACATACCCTTTCTCATCACCGGTGATCTCCGCGAGAATCTCGCGAACGAGATCCAGATGGCCGGGCTGCAGAACCTCTTCGTAGCGATGGTTCAGGACCTGATCCGCCCTGACATCGAGGAGCTTCTCTGCAGCGCTGTTGACTGTCGTGATGACCCCGTCGCGGTCGACAGCCACGACTCCCGCCGAGACGTTCCGAAGGACCGTCTCCATGTACTTGCGCCGTTGCTCGAGATTGATGTTGGCCTGCTCGAGACTGTCTTTGCTCACCTTCAGGTCGCCCGTCATCCGGTTGAAAGAATTGACGAGAACGCCGATTTCGTCGTCGGCCACAACATTGATCTTGTAGTCCAGGTTGCCCTGGGCGATGGCATGGGTCGCTTCTGCTAGATTCTGTACGGGTTCCGTGATCCCCTTGGCGAGGTAGAACCCGAACCAGGTGGCGGAGAAGATGATCAGCAGTGTCACGACGAAAAGAATGACGATGTAGCTCGTTTTGATCGGGTTCTTGAGCAGTTTGAACTGCTTGTACTCCTCATTGATCCTGGAAATGGTCGTCATCTTGTCAACGAGCCCCTTGGGCACGTAGCAGTTGACCACAACGGATCCGATGACAACGGTCGAGCCGGGGCTCACGTAAACAGGCGCCACCCCGCGGATGAAATCGCCCAGCCCCACCGACTGCATCGTTGTAAAGTGCTTGCCCGCACGGATGTCCTCGCGGAGTTTGGGAGAGAGTCCAAGCTCGGGGATGTCGGGATTGCTCGGGTCTTTGAAGACGAGCTTTTCCGTTTCCTCGTGGAATTGGACCTCAATCAGTCCCAGTTTGAAGATCCGTTGTCGCTGCTCGATGAGGGAGCGCAGGTAATCGAAGCGATCCTTTTCGTAAAGGCGGTTCTTCGTGATATCGGCGCTCAGCTGATCGGCATAGTATTTCACATTCTCCGCTGTCTGCTGGTAGTAGTTCTGGGCAACCTCCAGGGACATGTTCAAGGCCCCGCCGACACGGATGTTGAACCAGTTGTCGATACTGTAGGACAGGAAGTTGGTGGCCACGAGAAAAAGAATGAAGGTCGGCACCAGGCTCAGTGTCACAAAGGCAGCGACGAGCTTGGTCCGCAGTTTCGACCCCAGGATTCCCCGGCGCCGCTCGTAAACCAGTTTGACGACGTTGCGGACGATGAGAAAGATAAGCAGCAGGACCAGGATGATGTTGATGTTGATCAGACCGAAGATGACCACGTCGCGAAAGTCGGGAACGAGTGCCTCCTTGCTGAACAGGCTGCTCTCGATGAAGGTCAGTAGGGCAATGCCGATGATGGTGGCAACGATGATGATGCGCTCGCGCCTGCGTCGTCGCATCTCAGAAGTCAGAATGGCTTGTTGTCGGTCGGTCTTTTGTTCCATAGCAAACGCTCCGGCTCACTCCGCTGCTGCCGGCACCCATTCAGGCAGATACATGGAATTCACGGAATTGTAAAGCCCAAGCATCAGCGTCCAGAATGGAATCCGGAGGGCAGGGCGTAATCCCCGAAGATCCCGGGTTTCGTTCGGAATGCTTGACGAACTGCGACTCGGCTGTCATGGCTCGATTCCGACCGGCTGCGGAGCGTACAAACCCCTCAGTCCGAGACGGCAGGGATAGGGATTGACGGGCAGGAATCAAGCCGGGATTGTTGCGGCCTGTAAATCGGGCCGCCCCTCTCCTGATGCGTCCGCCCTGGAGGCAGGATGGGGATGGGAGACAATTTCCCAGCAGTCATCGCAGGCAAGCAGCGTCTTCAGAAGCTGGGTGTTCAATTTGTGTCCCGATTTGTAGGCTGTGAAATGACCGATGATGGGCATGCCCAGGAGATAGAGATCTCCGATGGCATCCAGGATCTTGTGTTTGACAAACTCATCGGCTGAACGCAACCCCTCTTTGTTGATCACCTTCTCGTCGTCGAGGACGACAGCGTTCTGCAGCGACCCCCCAAGGGCAAGGCCCTTGGCCTGGAGATACTCCACGTCTCTCAGGAACCCGAATGTCCTGGCCGCGCTGATTTCGTTCTCATAGGCATCGGATGAGAAGACCATGTGATAACTCTGCGTCCCCACGACGGGGTGCGGAAAATCAATCTTGTAAGTGATTCGGAAATCCGGGGCAGGCTCGAGCTTGGCCGTACACTCGCCATCGGTCACGGACACGATCTTTTTGATGCGAAGGTATCTGCGGGGTTTCTTCAACGCCTTGAGGCCTACACTCTTCAGCGTGCTCACGAAGGGTTGGGAGCTCCCGTCCATGATGGGGACTTCGAAAGTGTCTACTTCGACAACGGCGTTGTCGACGCCAACTCCCCGGAAGGCGGAAAGAAGGTGCTCCACGGTGTGGACCCGTGTGCCGTTCACACCCAGTGTGGTGGCAAGTGTGGTGTCGGTTACATTATGGATATCGGCTGCAATCCAGTTGTTATCGGGCACATCCCTGCGTATGAATACGATTCCCGTATCCGCTTCTGCCGGCTTTATCGTCATGCCGACCTTGCGGCCGGAATGAAGCCCAACACTCCGGAAATGGATCTCTTGCTTAACGGTTTTCTGCCAGTACATTTTGGTCCTTAACAGAACTAAGTGATTTCACTATGAGCAAGCGGTATGCCAGGCTCCGAGCTAGAAGGAAGGAATAAATAAATTCTTAACCAT
>DATJPR010000166.1:0-13209 GCA_035506295.1 Bacteroidota bacterium
TACAGAATTCGACGGGTGGCGAGGGCGCGTGGTGCCCGAAGTTTGCATTTTGTCAGAAGCATGTGCTCATCGCCGGCTTGGACCCCGTCGCGACCGACAGCATCGGCGCGAAGATCATGGGACTGGACCCCGAAGCCGCCACGTTCCCCCTGCCGGCAGCCATGACGGACGGAAGCGCAACATCGTCGACCACCGACAACCATCTCTACCTTCTCAACGCGAAGGGGGTCGGCACGAATCAACTGAGCCAGATCCAGGTTGTCGGCGACGGTGCTTCGATGGTGACGGCGGTGAGCAGGCAGGTGACATCGCAACAGCCCTCGGCATTCCAGCTGTACACGAACTACCCGAACCCGTTCAATCCGTCCACGATGATCGCTTTTTCGGTGCCGCACAGCGGCTACGTGACATTGAAAGTGTTCGATATTGCCGGTCGTGCCATCGAAACGTTGATCCAGGGTGAGGTCCCCGCCGGTGAGCACCGCTTGCAGTGGAGTGCGCAAGGGCTGCCGAGCGGAGTCTACTTCTGCCGGATGGAAGCGGGCGGCTTTTCTCACACGATCAAAATGATTTACACGAAGTAGAACTTCCTCACTACCGAGCCTCATCGCTCCCGTGCGTCCATCTCCGGGCGCACGGGAGTCCCGAATGTACCGAAACATGTTGTGCGTGTGCGCTGTGTGCTTTTGCGAAGCGTGATGCTCCACGGAGAGTAACCGCGGTCGGATTTGCGGCTGCGGCCGTTCCCATGCGTTAACGGTAACGCATTTTTCGCACAAAGCGCGGCGGTTGACCCCGAATAGGAAGGGGAGTGGTGCGCATGCCAGGAATGTCGAACCCCATAGGAGAAAGCATGAAACGGGTACTCTTTGTCTTCCTGAGTCTCACCTTCTCAATGACTGTCTCTGCTCAGAAGTTGCCTTTCCAGGATCCGGGCCTCAGCTCGGACGCGAGAGCGAAGGATCTGGTGTCACGTCTGACGCTGAGCGAGAAGGCCGCCTTGATGTGCGACATCTCGGATTCCGTTCCCCGCCTGGGCATCAAACAGTTCTTCTGGTGGAGTGAGGCGCTCCACGGACTGGCGAACAACGACAGCGTGACAGTGTTCCCGCAGCCGATTGCCATGGCGGCATCGTTCGACGACGGCATGGTGTACAAGATCTTCAACGCCGTCTCCGATGAGGTCCGCGCCAAATACAACCAGTCGAAAGCACGGGGCCCGATCCGCCGTTTCCTCGGTCTTTCTGTCTGGACCCCGAACGTCAACATCTTCCGGGACCCGCGCTGGGGGAGGGGACAGGAGACGTACGGTGAGGATCCGTACCTCATGTCGCGCATGGGCGTGTCCGTCGTCAAGGGATTGCAGGGACCCGCGGACGCCAAGTACCGGAAACTCCTTGCGTGCGGGAAGCACTTCGCCGTCCATTCCGGTCCGGAGCCGAGCCGGCACACAATGAATCTGAATAACATTGACCCGAGGGATTTGTGGGAAACGTACCTGCCGGCATTCAAAGCGTTAGTACAGCAGGCCGATGTCCGGGAAATCATGTGTGCGTATCAACGCCTCGACGATGAACCCTGCTGCGGGAATTCGCGTCTGCTGCAGGATATTCTTCGCAACGATTGGGGTTTCAAATATCTTGTTGTCTCGGATTGCGGCGCGATCACCGACTTCTATCAGAACCATAAGGTCTCGTCCGATCCTCCTCATGCCGCAGCGAAGGGCGTGCTGGCTGGAACCGATGTCGAGTGCGGCTTCAATTATGCCTACAAAACGCTGCCCGACGCCGTCGCGAAGGGGCTGATTTCCGAAGCGGAAATCAACACGCATGTAACGCGTCTCTTGCGCGGTCGCTTTGATCTTGGCGAGATGGACGACGACAGCCTTGTCCCCTGGGCGAAGATCCCGATGTCCGTCGTGTGTTCACCGGAACACACGCGCCTCGCGCTCGACATGGCCAGGGAAGCGATGACGCTTCTGCAAAACAAGAACGACATCCTCCCCCTGTCGAAGTCTGTCAAGAAGATTGCCGTGATCGGCCCGAACGCCGATGATGCGCGTCTCATGTGGGGCAACTACAATGGTCGGCCCATCTCAACCGTGACCATTCTCGGCGGGATCAAGTCGAAACTTCCCGCGGATGCAGTCCTCTACGACAAAGCGTGTGATCTGACCGACGACAAAATCATCGAAAGCGGTATCGGCACAAGCGCGATCGACGGCAAGAGGGGGATCAAGGCAACCTACTGGAACAACAGAGAGTTCAAAGGAGATCCGGTCGCTACCGACCAGATCGTGAATCCGATCGCCCTGACAACGGACGGTCAGCATGAGTTCAGTACGGGGGTGCATCTTAAGGACTTCTGCGGGAAGTATGAAACCGTCCTCAAGCCCGAACAGTCAGTGGAAATTGTCTTCAAGGTGAAGGCGTTCGGAAGATTCGAGCTCGTGGTCAACGGCGATACGTTGTTCAAAGCCGCGAGGTTCAGACCCATTCCTCCCAGAATCCCGCTGAACGTGGAAAAAGGGAAGGAGTACAGAATCGAGGCTCGGTTTGTGCAGATCGGGGATTGGCCGGCGAGTCTCAGCATGGATTTCGGCACGGAGAAGCCCGTCCAGTATGATGCGCTGCTCGAGAAACTCAAGGGCGTCGACCTCGTCGTCTACGCCGGCGGGATCTCTTCCCTGCTGGAAGGCGAAGAGATGCCGGTCGACCTTCCGGGATTCAAGGGGGGCGATCGGACGGACATTGAACTCCCCGCGGTTCAACGAAACTGCCTGAAGGCGCTGAAGCAGGCAGGTAAACACGTCGTCTTCGTGGACTGTTCAGGTTCTGCAATTGGGCTGGTGCCGGAGACCGAGAGCTGTGATGCCATCCTTCAGGCATGGTATGGTGGGGAAGTGGGTGGACAAGCCGTCGCCGATGTGCTCTTCGGCGATTACAATCCCTCCGGCAAGTTGCCTATCACCTTCTACCGGAACGTGAACCAGTTGCCCCCCTTTGAAAACTATTCGATGATCGGTCGCACGTATCGGTTCATGTCTGATCCGTTGTTCCCGTTTGGGTTCGGCTTGAGCTACACCTCGTTTTCCATCGGTACGGCCACCCTCAGCAGGTCAGCGATCAAACACGGAGAGAGCACAACCATAACGATCCCGGTGGCAAATACCGGCAAACGTGACGGGACCGAAATCGTCCAGGTGTATGTCCGCAAGGTGAACGACGTGAACGGGCCGTTGAAGACGCTGCGGGGCTTCCAGAGGGTCACAGTCGCGGCCGGGAAGACCGAACAGGCGTCGATCACGCTTCCCTCGACCGCGTTCGAGTTCTTCGACAGGGCCGGCGGCGCGATGGCAGAATCGGCCGGGGACTATGATGTACTTTATGGCAGCAGCTCCGACGCAAAAGACCTGCAAGTGGCAAGAGTCGTCGTTCAATGAGCCCCAGACCCCTGTTGTCCTGTCTACAACTTAAACGGCGGAAGGATTAGGAAATGCGCCGAAGGACGTTTCTAAAGAACACCGCGATCGCTGCCGGTGCAACGGGTGCGCTCAAGGTCCTCATTCCGTTCACCGCGAGCGGAATGAGTGCTCAGAAGACATCGCAGAGCGTCGATCAGCGTTCGGGAGCAGGTGGGGCGGCACCGAAGGAGATCCGTTCAGCCGAATATCTTCGGCGCGTGAAGGCGGAGAAGGACGTACCCGGACCGCCGGTCTTCGCGGAGTCGCGTCTGTCGCCCCCGGTACGAGTCTCGCCCATGTCACTCGGTGACCGACTTGCGCGGAACATTATCCCGCGCCACGGCTTCTGCAGTATCGCGCCCGGAGCGACACTCAGTGAGGGGCTCACTTCGGGCAATGGCGCCATGAATATCGAGCTGACCGGTGATCCGTACGCGGAACAGGTGCTTTTTCACCATGAAAGTCTGCTCATGCCGTGGAGAAGGCCCCTTGAGGCTCCGAAGGTCGCGGACATCTTCACGCAAGTCCGGCAGATGGTCCTTGACGGGAAATACAAAGAAGCCGTTGAATTCGCATTCAGGGAAATGGACAAGGGTCCCATTAAACTGAATACCTTCGGGCATCCCACCATCCCGGCATTCCTCATGCGTCTCGATTTTCCCAGGACCGCGTCGGTCAAAGACTATCTTCGCACGGTCGATTTCGAGAGCAGTGAGGCGAATGTGTATTGGGGGGATGAGCGCGGCGAGTGGCTTCGCCGCACCTTCACTTCCCGGCCCGACAATGTCGTGGTCCAATGGATCACAGCCCCGAAAGGACAGTCAGTAACTGGCCGAATATCCCTGGCGGATCCACCACGAAGAATGCGCCCGAATGCGGCATTCAAAGGGATGAACCAAGGGTCCTGGACGGGTAGCGGGGAAAGCGACATTCAGCATGACTTCAACGAACAACGACTGATCTACAAGTGCCGTTTGGATCCCTCCACAGACAACAGCGGCTATGCGGGAGTCACGCGCGTGGTTCGCACCGGGGGCTCGGCTCGGATGGAAGACGGCGCGCTCGTCCTGGAAAATGCGTCGTCGGTGATGCTCCTCACCCGTATCGAATGGTTCGCCGACTACAGCGAGGACAAGGTGGAAGCTCTGCGGCTGGCGGTGGAGCAACTCTCGCCGGAGTATGATGCAATGGTAGAACGGCACAGGAAGGTTCAGGCGGAGGCCTTCAACCGCGTCACCGTGGATTTCGGCGGCGCATCTCAACACGGGCTGTCTTCGGAGGAACTGCTGGCCGATCAGCGATCGAGGCCGGACTATTCCCCGGCGCTACTGCAGAAGATTTTCGAAATGGGGCGCTACTGGTTCATCCTTACGAGCGGCAAGTATCCAAGCATGGCGGCCGAGGTCAATGCCAACATCAATCTGCAGATCTCCCCGGGTGTGCAAGGTGATCTGCGGGAAGGCATGGAAGCGTACTTCAATTGGATGGAGAGCCTGGCCCCGGATTTCCGGGTCAATGCAAGAAACATCTTCGGGATGCGCGGCACACATTATTCCCTCCTGCCCGACAAGGGAATCGGCGTTGCGTATCACTATGCGAACGCCTCAAATTCCGGGGAGATGTGGCCTCATCCCTACTGGATATCCGCCGGCGGGTGGTGTTGTCGCCCGTTCTGGGATCACTATCTGGTCACCGGGGACCTGGAATTCCTCCGCAAGCGCGTGGTGCCGGCTCTGAAAGAACTGGCGCTGTTCTACGAGGATTTTCTGACGGTCACCGACAAAGATGGGAAATACATTTTCGTCCCTTCATTCTCGCCGGAGAACTGGCCCGCGAACGCGAACACTTCGAGCATGTTGGTGATCAACGCCACTATGGATATCGCGGTGTGCAGGGAAGTGCTGACGAATTTGATCAATGCGTCGGAGATCCTGGGGTCGGACTCCGACAACGTGCCGAAATGGAAGGCAATGCTGGAGAAGTTGCCGCCCTACCTGCTCGAAAAGGATGGCACCTTGAAGGAATGGGCCTGGCCTACGCTGCAGGAGAATTACAATCAGCGGCATGTCTCGCATCTTTACGGGGCCTGGCCGGGTGATGAAATCGATCCGGACCGAACCCCGAAACTTGCCCTGGCCGCGATGATGGCCGACAGGAGGCGTGTGCCGGAGAGGCTGGCGGCGCACGGTCGCTGCCATCGTGCATTGGTGGGGGCGCGACTCAAAGACAGGTTCATGGTGGACACGGAGCTGCGTCAACTCATCGAGCAGGGCTACATCGGTACGACGCTCCGGTGCTCGCACGACCCGTACGCCTGGCCGATGCCGGATGCACAGGGCGGGATTCTCACGATCATCATGGAAATGTTGGCCTACTCGCGCCCCGGTGAAATCGAGCTGCTTCCCGCCCTTCCCCCCTCGTTGGTCAAGGGAAAGATTCGTGGGATGCTGGCCCGCACCTTCGCGAGGATCGACGAACTGGCCTGGGACATGCAAGCCCGGACCGTCGACGTCACCATCACCTCCGTGAAGAAGCAGGACGTCACATTGATTGCCCGATATGGAATCGAGGAACTCTCCGCGCCGGCAGGAGTATTGGCAGGGGCGTTCCAACCGGAGACAGCCAACTGCGACTTGCACCTGCCGGAGAAAAAGCCCGTGGAACTTCATCTGAAGATTGGACACCACCAACCACTGGAATGGGTTGACCAGGTGATGTAGCAACCAAGATCTCCCTCAGCGCTCATGCCGACGGCGGCGACACTGCAGCCGGTATCGTCAAATGCCGAGGAACACAATGCTCATGATCGCCCTTTCACGTCCTTGCATCCGAGGCGTATTCAGCCTCCTCGTCCTTTGTGTTGGCTACCTGAGCTACTCCCAGGAATTGTACGTCGGTGCCAACTATCACCCGCACGATTCAGACCCGAAAACCTGGTCGCGTGACATTCAGTTGATGCAACAGGCCGGGTTCCGTGTTGTGCGGATGGGACACCTCGCCTGGGACAGCTACGAGCCGAAGGATGGCCATTTTGATTTCGGCTGGTTTGACCAGGTGATGGACAAAATGCACGCCGCCGGCATCAAAGTGATCCTGGATGTTGCCGTGCGACCCGCGCCGCTCTGGCTCCATCACAAGCATCCATCCATCAATGTGGCGGATGTGAACGGCATCCTGCAATACCCCAACCACCGCTACATGGAAGACGTGGGCGATCCTTACTATCAACAGTATGCTCTGCGCTTCGCCAATGCGCTCGTGCGACACTATGCGAAGCATCCGGCCTTGCTGGCGTTCGGTATCGACAATGAGCCGGGCGACGGTCCGATCTCTTATTCGGCGACGGTCAGGGCGCGCTACATCTCATGGCTGAAGGCAAAATATGGCAGCGTCGAGAAGTTGAACCGGGCCTGGGCCGGCCAGCGATGGTCACGCCGGGTTGGCACCTTCGATGAAGTCGGCCTCCCGGTGTCAGCCGGAGCCGTCGGTTCACCGGAGCGGGTGCTCGATTTCCGCAGGTTTGTCTCTGATGAAGTCAGCGGATTTGAGGAAACACTGATCGACCAGGTCAGGGCCGATGCGCCCGGAGTACTTACCACCGGCAACATGTGGTATTACAGTACGATGAAGTACTTCGATTACTCGAAGATCGCGTATAGCGGGAAGATCGCGCGCGGCGGCTGCGGATTCTATCCGGGCCTCTCGATCCGGAACAACGAAGGGATCGAAGGCGCGCTCTTTGGAATGGAACGCATCCAGTTCGAGAACACCACGCCGTTCTGGTGCACAGAATTCACCACCATGACGGCAGTGCCTGGTTCAATCCGCAAGTCGGCGTATGCTTCACTGATGCTTGGCAATCAATTAATCTGCGGCTGGACGTGGCAGAGCATGCATGCGGGGGAAGAGCAGTTTCTTGAAGGGATGACCGATTGGGACGGCCGACCCAACCGAAAATACTTCGAGTACAAAAATATCGCAGCGGAGTTCCGGAAGATTGAAGGCTACGGGTTCCCGTACAAGCCGGTTCCCGATGTTGCCCTGGCATTCTCGTTTCCAAGCCAGATCGCCAGTGGAGCCTTTCCAGAACCGCACGACGGCCAGGTCCAGACCTCCTTCACGTGTTTCAACAAGCGGAACGTGGACACGCGGGTGGTTGATTTAATCCGGAGCCGCCTGCCCTACAAACTGCTTGTCATCCCCGGTGTTGCGGTGATGGATGATGTCAGCGCAAGCAAGATCCGCGAATTCATCAACGGTGGCGGCACAGCGATCATGACCGGCTATTCTGCTATGCTGGATGAACACCACCAGGTGTTTTCGACCACCCTTCCCGGCCGGCTGAGTGATGTGTTCGGTATCCGCGTGTCCAGCTTTGAAGAAACCGAATCCATGAATGAACTGTCGCGGTTGGGTCTTCAAGGCAGGCAGCTTCGCGTGAGGTACCGGGACCGCAATATCGCCTGCGAGTCTCCGCGTTTTGATGTCATTGAGCCGACGGATGCCGAGGTCCTTGGCAGCATCGTGGGTCTGGACCGGGAATATCCGGTGGTGACGACGCACAAATTCGGGGCAGGCATCGCCGTGTACATCGGTCTGCCGGCAAGAGAAGAACTTCTTGACCCTATCATCGGCGAATCAATCAGTCGACTCGCAATCAAGACGGGGCCGGAGGTGCCGGCTGGCGTGATGGCGCGACAGATCAATCCTACACACCTTCTGTACCTCAACCTGGACGGCACAGCGAAACATGTTGAATTGAAAGGTCGCTCTTACAGCATCCTTCGCAATCAGGAATACGAGGATGGCTTCACCATTGGGCCGTATGAGCCTGAGTTTGTGGAAATCCGCTAGAGATCCGCTCCGCTGTATGGATCACCAAAGTTTCAGAAAAGAAGGATATGTCCCTTTCTCATGAGAATCATTCCAATCGTGCTCATCACAGTGTTCTGCATCGTGGTGACCGTCGGGCGGCTGCTGAACCGTGAGGTTATTCGTCCCTGCACCGTTGTCGGTCAACCGCATTGATGAACAGGCTTTTGCCATGCTGGAAAACGCTACATCGTGCAGTTCTACCTTTGGACCAGGATGAACGCAATGCCTATGGATAAACGACCCGTGGGTTGGCAGCACAGACTCATGATTGTCAGCTCGCTCCACGGCATCCGGATTATCCTTCTGTTTTCATCTTTGTCGTTCACACTGTTCGCTTCGAGCATTGCGGCTGAAAGGCACAGTATCGAGGCGGAATCTGCTGAACTCGTCGGCCGTGCCGCCAGGGTAGTCGATGGCGCGGCATCGGAGAGTCTCTCCGTTCGCCTGACGGCGATCGGCGACGGCGTGAAGTTTCACGGTCTGCCGGCTGCCCGCAGATTGGCGATTCGCTATGCTTCGTTGGGAGTAGGTGTAATCGGCGTCTCCGTCAACGATCAACCAGTTGAAAAAGTGAATGTGCATTCATCGGGTACCCTTACAGGTTCCTTCCTGCAGGCCGCGATCGACATTGCGATTCCTGCTGACGCCATGCTGGCCATCACTCTCGTTACCGACAATATCAGTGTGAGTATTGATAGGATCGTCGTGGGCGACGGGGACCTGGGACTCCAACCGGACATCTGGAATCTGCCGCCATTGCCGGTGACTGCCGGTCCCTATCCTCCCGATTGGAAAGGACTGAGCAGGAGGTACACCGCCCCGGAATGGTGGCGTGATGCCAAGTTTGGAGCGTGGGCGCATTGGGATCCGCAATCCATGCCAGAGCAAGGGGATTGGTATGCGCGCGGGATGTACATGCAGGGGAGCGGGCAATATAAATACCACCTCGCACATTTTGGTCATCCGTCGGAATACGGCTACAAGGACATCTGCCACAACTGGGTGATCGATCGATGGAGACCCGATGAACTGATGGACCTGTTTGTCGAAATGGGCGCCCGTTTCTTCATGGCGATGGGATGTCATCACGACAACTTCGACTGCTATGATTCGAAATACCAGCCGTGGAATTCGGTTCGCGTCGGTCCCAACGTTGACATTGTGGGAACCTGGGAGAAGACCGCGCGAGCCCACGGGCTGCGTTTCGGCATCGGTTTTCACGACTCTCCGGCTCGCACCTGGGGTCAATTCATGCCGGTACGGTACACGAGCGACACGACGGGGCCGATGAAGGGTGTGCCCTACGATGCGCTTCAGACGATTCTGGACGGGAAAGGAAAATGGTGGGAAGGGATGGACCCGGTAGATCTCTATGGGCCGGTGCATGACGCCCGTGATCCGCTCCATTCACCCTTCGCCAACCAGTTCATGTGGCGGGTGGATGACGCCATCACGAAATATCATCCCGATGTCATCTATTTCGATGAACATGCCGGCGATTCACAGGTGGATCTGGGTGTGCGCATGGGACTTGGATTTCTTGCTCCCCCGCTCGTGGCGAATTATTACAACAAGTCCCTGCATTGGAACCATGGAACGATGGATGTCGTCATCAATCTCAAGGGTGTGGGAGGGCGGTATAACAGCTTCCAAAACACTCCCGAACTGCTTCCCGACGTCGACCGATCCCTGGTCAAGAGTACGGAGGCCTTCATAGAATCGGAGATCATGGCGTATCCATTCCAGACCGAAACGAGCATCGCGGATTGGCACTATCGACACGGGCAGGAATACATGGCTGCCAGAACGGCGATCCGGTTGCTGATGGAAAACGTTTGCCGCAATGGATCCATGTTGTTCAACATCACCCAGCACGGCCGCGGCGACCTTGATCCCCAGGTGATCCGCATTTGCAGGGATATCGGGGCCTGGTTGAAAATCAACGGCGAAGCGGTTTACGGTTCTCGTCCCTTCGAAGTCTCTGGTGAGACATCCGTCTGCTACACACGCAGGAACGGCAATGTCTACGCCACTCTCCTGGATTGGCAAGGCGGGCCCATCACGCTCAAGTCGTTGGGCGTCGGCGGCGCCACTCTGGGCAAAGTGTCCAAAGTCGAAATGCTCGGCTCCCATGCTGTGCTGACCTTTGTGCAAGACGGCCAGGGACTGACGGTGCGTCTCGGCAAGTCGGTGCCGCCGCTGCCGGGTATCGGCGATCAGCAGTTGGCGTCGCGGTGTCGTGTCCTCCGCATCACCCATGACAGAAGTTGGATCAACGACGATGACCCGGGTACCCTGGCGCCCGGTTGGTCTCGCCGCTGCAATCGAGGAGCGGGGGACTTCAACAACGATCTCACCAGCAGCGATACACCGGGTGATGTCTGGAGTTGTTCGTTTACCGGCAGCAACGTCTCGGTCATCGCCCCCAGGGCACGAGGAGCCGGAAAGATTCGGGTTCAGATCGACGGCCGGGTTCGCGCAACGGCGGATCTGTCCACGATGGGTACCCCGCAAGCCGAGCAGGTCGTGAGCGAGGTGACCGGCCTGGCTCCGGGCAAACACGTCATCGCTCTCGTGAATTGTGGACCTGGACCGGTGTCCGTCGATGCAATACGCGTACGTTAGTCCATGGTTCACCCAAGACCGGATACGGATCACCGCACGGCGAGGATGCGCTGTACGTTTTCGAATGAGGCAACGCTATGAAGTGGACGACACTTGTAGGCCTGCTCTCCCTGGGTTTCGTGGCTGCCTTCTCCCAGGAGGCAACCATCGTTTCGCCCAACCAGAAAATCATCGTTGCCCTCTACCAAGGTGCTTCCCCGGCCGAGCCGGGCGAATGGTTTCTGAAGGTGAACTACGGAGATCACGGCAAGACGTGCGAGGCGATACCTCGGATCATTCTGGGGTTGACCCGGAGTGATCAGGATTTTTCGAAGGATCTTCGATTCCTCGGGGCGAGCACATCCACAAAGATCATTGACGAATACAGATCCTTGCATGGAAAACGGTCTCATTGCCGGGATTCTGCAAATGAGGTTCTCATCAAGTTCGAAAACGCTCAGAAAGCAACTTTGCATCTGATCCTCCGGGCGTATAACGATGGCGTAGCATTTCGGTATGAATTCCCCGAAGGCAAGGGTTCGTTTGTCATTTCGGACGAACAGACGTCGTACGAAATTCCGCACAATGACCGCCGATGGATGGAAAAGTGGAATCCTGCCAACGAAAGGCTTTATTCCATAATGGATGGAGATTCGGTGCAACAGGACTGGTCTTATCCGGCGCTCTTTTGTGCAGCCGATACTTCGTGCTGGTTTCTGATTCACGAAGCAGACGTCAACAGAAGCTATTGCGGGTCGAAGCTCAGCAACATGGCTGAGAGATCCCGGTACAAAATCACTTTCCCTGACCCGAAGGACGGCGTTGGCTTTGGAGAATCGACACCAACCATAGCTCCCCCCTGGAAATCGCCATGGCGCGTCATCATCATGGGTCATCTTTCGGATATCGTCGAATCGACACTCACGGAGAATTTGTGTCCGCCATCGGTCGTCCAGAACACCGACTGGATAAGACCCGGGATTGTGTCCTGGAATTATTGGTCGAGCAACCATGGCACCCGGGACTTCAAGGTCGTCTGCGAATTTGCCGATCTCGCCGCGAGCATGAACTGGCCATACACGCTTCTCGACTGGGAATGGGATGTCATGGGAGATGGGGGAACCCTTGTCGACGCAGTCAAGTACATCCTCTCCAAAGGGGTCAAACCACTGTTGTGGTACAATTCCGGTGTCAATCCCTGGATCACGTCAACTCCGCGTGATCGAATGCGGACCCATGAAAGCCGCGTCGAGGAGTTTTCCAAACTAAAGAAGATGGGAGTTGCCGGCGTCAAGGTGGATTTTTTCGAATGCGAGAAGCAGGAGATGATCAGGTACTACCTTGATATTCTGGAGGACGCGGCCAAGTACGAGCTGATGGTGTATTTCCACGGTTGCCTGGTACCTCGTGGGTGGTCGCGCACATACCCGCATTTGATGACGCAGGAAGGGGTGCGCGGTGCCGAATGGTACAACAACGGTCCGGAGTTCACCGCTACTGCGCCTCAGCATAACACGATTTTGCCGTTCACAAGGAACGTCGTGGGTCCAATGGATTATACCCCCGTGACGTTCACCAACTCGCAGTATCCGCATACCACGTCGTACGGCCATGAATTGGCGCTGAGCGTGGTCTTTGAATCAGGCCTCCAACATTTTGCCGATCGGCCATCCGGCTACTACGGCCTGCCCGATGAAGCAAGAAGCTTCTTGAAAAACGTGCCGACTGCATGGGATGACACGAAATTGCTCGATGGATTCCCAGGGAGGGATGTCATCGTCGCCCGGCAGAAAGGGGATGCCTGGTACATCGGTGGTCTGAATGCTGAACAAATCGAGAAACAAAAGACTCTGGTATTCAGCTTCTTGACCGAGGGCGTCAAGTACAAGCTTACACTGATAACGGATGGCAAGCACGACAAGGAATTCGCCATCTCTTACGCCGTTGTCGAAAGATCCAGCTCTATCGATGTGAAACTGTTGCGCCGCGGCGGTTTTGCCGCATGTGTCACTCCATTGCCGTAACCAAGACCCGAAAGACTATGATGAATAGAGTCATCGCTCTCCTCGCTGCGCTGGCATGTTCCATCGCCGTTGCTGGACATGCTCAAACGTATCAGAAGACTGATCGTGGGATCCGAGTGGCCATCCACTCTACTATAGTAGAGATTCAATTTTACAGCCCATCCGTAGTGAGAGTGTTGAAATCGCCCGAGGGAAAGACCCTCACAAAACAGAGCCTTTCGGTCATTCAATCCCCCCAGCCGG
>DATJPR010000167.1:0-6180 GCA_035506295.1 Bacteroidota bacterium
GGCTCGGTGTTGGACTTCCGGAGATGCACCCAGGATTCTTCGAAATCGAATTTGATACCGTCTTCCTTGTTGACGCGCGCGCTCGACGAATACCGGCGTTCGAGGCGGTGCATCACATCGTCGGGGTTTGCGGCGCCGAGCGGTATTTTTCCCTTGGCGATGTGGTACTCGGGGAGAGAGCGTTTCAATTCCGACAGTGTTTTTCCCGAATCGGCGAGCGCCTGAAGGATCAGCGCGATTCCCACAATTGCGTCGCGGCCCAGGTGCACGGCCGGAAGGATCACCCCGCCGCTTCCTTCACCACCGATGATCGATCCCTCCTGCTTCATGCGACGGGCGACGTTGATTTCACCCACGGGAGTCCGGTGAGACACGGCGCCATAGCGCGCGGCGATGTCATCGACGGCTCTTGTCGTTGAGAGGTTTGCCACGACACTCATTGTTCCCGCGGAGCCCAGAATGCCGGGGGATTTCTTCGCGTTCGCAAGAACGAAATCAATTGCCGTCGCGATCGTGTATTCCTCGCCGTAAGGTTCGCCACGCTCATTGATCAGGACCAGGCGATCGACGTCCGGGTCCACCACGATCCCCAGGTCGGCTTTTGATGCGCTCACCTGTCGTGCGACGGCGCCGAGGTTCTCCGGAATGGGCTCAGGAGTCCGCGCAAATACTCCGCTCACATCGCAGTTCATCGGTATCACGGTGCAACCCAATTCCGACAAGAGCTGGGGCACGATCACCCCGCCGGCGGCATTGATACAATCGAGAACGATCGTAAATCCTCTCCTGCGAATCCGTGCGGGGTTGAGAATTGGCAGTCCCAACACCGCGTCGATGTGTTTTCGGATCCACACGGAATCCGTGACGGTCTTCCCCACGCCTTCCCATGTCGGGTATGTCTGTTCCGACGTCGCGAGGTTCCAGAATTCCTTGTTCTCCTCCGCGTTGAGAAACATGCCTGAGGAGGCGATAAACTTCATGCCGTTCCATTCGATCGGATTGTGCGATGCCGTGACCGCTATCCCGCCTGCAGCTCCGCCCCGTTCCACGGCGAGCTGAACGGTGGGCGTGGGACAGATATCGATGATCCGCACGGTCATACCCTTTGCCGCAAGCACTCCTGCCGACACATCCAGGATCATCCCTCCGGTGAGTCGCCCGTCCCTGCCGATTACGACCGTCGAGTTGTTGGGCAAACGCCGTTGACAATACTCCGCGAACCCTGCAGCGTACTGCATCACGACTTCGGGGGTGAGTGTTTCGCCGACGATGCCGCGGATCCCGGAGATACTGACCATGAGAGACATTGCGCGTAACTTTCCAATGTGGAGAGGAAGGCTTCAGAACCGGAGGAATTTACTGAAGCGACATGCGAGAATCAAGGCACGGAGTTTGTTGATTGAAGGAAGAACCTGCCTTGAATCTCTCAGCCGATTTGGTTACGTTCCATCGTGGTAGATTCGCGCACGATGCATCTTCTGTTGAGCACTGAGCGGTCCGATTTCGACGGTTCCCACTCCTCCAAAGAGGCCTCCCCGATGCTCACCGGACCAGAAAGACAAGCGCTTCTTGGGATCGCACGGAACGCGATTGCCAGGGATCTTGGACTTCCCCACGAGAAGTACACTCACCCCACGACCGGACCCCTTGCCGGTGGGGCAGGTGCGTTTGTGACGCTGCACATGCGGGGGCGGTTGCGAGGTTGCATCGGGTACATCGAGTCTCCGGAAGCTCTCGCAGAAGTCGTTCGCAAAGCGGCGGGGAAGGCGGCTTTTCACGACCCGCGCTTTCCACCTGTGACGAGCAGGGAATTTCACCAGATCGCCATCGAGATTTCCGTACTGACGCCTCCGGCGCTGGTCAAGGACGTCTCGTTGATCGAAATCGGGCGCGATGGGCTCATCGTCGAACTCGGGCTCGCCCGGGGACTCCTGCTGCCGCAGGTGGCGATCGAACAAGGGTGGGACCGGCTGGAATTCGTCGAGAACGCCTGCGCGAAGGCCGGTCTTCCCGGCGATGCGTGGATGGATCCCGCTGCCCGGCTCTACACATTTCATGCGGAAGTCTTTTCGGAACCTGAAGCGCACGAGGTGGCATCGTGAAGGAAGGATCTGAAGTTCGCCCCCCCGCCGCGGCAGGGACCTTCTACCCGGCAGATCCCATCGAGCTTCGTGAGACGGTGTTGTCGATGCTTGAGACGAAGGACAGCCCGAAAGACGAAGACCCTGCCGGTGTGATTGCTCCCCATGCGGGGTACATGTATTCCGGTCCGACGGCCGGTGCGGCATATGCGTCGCTTCGGACCCGGCACTATGAAACGGTGGTGATCGTCGCACCAAGCCATCGGGAAGCATTTCGCGGCATAACGGTCTTCGGCGGCCGCGCTTACTCGACGCCGCTGGGCGAGGTGGTGGTGAACGCGCAAAGACGCGAACAGCTCGTTCATGAACTCCCGATCGCACGCGTCTCTTCCGCCGGTCATCGGGCAGAACACGCCCTCGAAGTTCAGCTTCCATTTCTCCAGGTGGTGATGGAAGGCTTCACGCTTCTGCCGATCGTCATGGGGGAGCAGTCCCGGGATACGGTGATATCGTTGGGCTCCGCGCTCGGCCGGGCGTTCGGCGGCGAGCGTGTGCTCCTGATTGCCAGTACCGATCTCTCGCACTATTATCCGGCCGACATTGCGGAGAAGATCGACAGGGTCTCGATCGAGGACATCCGTGCGTTCAATCCTGAAGGATTGATGGAGCACCTGGAAGAGAATATCGCAGAGGCCTGCGGAGGCGGGCCGACAGTGGCGGTCATGACCGCGCTTCGCATCCTCGGGGCCGACAGGGTGGAGATCGCTCATCATTGTACGTCGGGAGACGTGACGGGGGATCGCCGGTCCGTTGTCGGCTACTGCTCGGCAATCGCGTGGAAGAAACGGGCCGCATGACCAGGAACCGATGGAACATCGCGATCGTGGGACCGGGAAAGGTCGGGTTGGCGTTTGGAAAGGTCTTGCGCAAGAGGGGGGACGCCATCACTGCGGTGATCGCCAGGAGCGCAACGTCCGCCCTGCGTGGAGGGAAATATCTCCGCTGCGCAAACACGGGGACGCAGCTTGAGCTGATCCCGGGGGATGCACGCGTGGTCCTGTTGACGGTTCCGCACTCCTCGATCGAACCAGTCGCCCGGGATCTCGCGCGTCTCACGCATCTTTCTTTTTCCGGAATGGCGTTCTGTCACGCGTCAGGGATGCTCTCGGCTGCTGCGCTTGCTCCCCTGGCAGATCAGGGTGCGACCGTTGCGTCTTTTCATCCTCTGCAGACGTTTCCACGCGATTTCCCGCCCGAGAAAATTGTTCCCACGCTTCCCGGCATCTGGTACGGCGTGGACGGTGATGCGAAGGGGCTTCGGTTTGCAAAACAACTCGCCTCGCGCCTTGGTGGAAAGACCGTCGTGATTCCGACGGAGATGCGGGAATATTATCATGCCGCGTGTGTGGTGGCGTCCAACCATCTGACGGCGTTGCTGGGGGTGCTGGAGGAAATGCATCGGGCGTTGGACCTGAGCGGTGCGACGTACCACGAACTGTTTCGGCCGATCATCGAAACAACCCTGCGGAATGTGACAGCAACGTCACCGGTGCGGGCCCTTAGCGGGCCGGTCGCCCGCGGAGGCACGGAAACGATCGGGAGGCATCTGGAGACGATCAGGCAGCACACGCCGGAATTGCTTCCCTACTATGCCGCCATGACGCTCGCGACGGTGCGCCTGGCGATGGCAAAAGAATCGATCGATGAGCATCGCGCGGCCGAGTTCCGGGGACTGGTCGACGCCTATCACTCTCTCCATCCACCATCGGATAAACCACGGTGAAAGCTCTTATTGCCAGCGGCGGGCGCGGCACACGGCTGCGCCCCATCACGCATACGCGCAACAAACATCTCATCCCGATTGCCAACAAGCCGATCCTGCACTTTGCGATCGAAGCGGTGGCAGAGGCAGGCGTAAAGGACATGGCGATTGTCGTCAACGCGGATAGCGAAGAGGTCCCGGCTGCCATAGGTAACGGAAGTCGCTGGGGCGTAAATATTACGTATCTGCGTCAGCGAACTCCCGGTGGCCTCGCGCAGGTCGTGGGGCTCGCAGAGGAGTTCATGGGGAAAGACCGCTTCATCTTTTACCTCGGCGACAACATGGTCGTGGGAGGCGTGAAACGGTTCATCGATGAATTCGAGCGGAGCGGATGCGATTGCTTCCTTACCCTGTCGCGCGTGAAGGACCCCGAACGCTTCGGCGTTCCAGAATTGAAAAATGGGCGGATCGTCTCCATCGAGGAAAAACCGAAGACACCGAAGAGCTCTTACGCGGTCGCAGGCATCTATCTCTACAACCATCACATTTTCGAGGCGGTCAAGGCCATTGCCCCCTCCGCACGCGGCGAACTCGAAATCTCCGATGCGCATCAATACCTGATCGACAGGGGATTCACCATCGGGTACTCGGAGATTACCGGCTGGTGGAAGGATACGGGGAAACCGACCGACCTGCTCGAGGCCAATCGGCTGATCCTTGACAACATCCTTCCGGACATCAAGGGGGAGGTGGATGAACGCTCGACCGTCGCTGGGAAAGTGATCGTGGAGAAGGGTGCGAAGATCATCAACAGCGTGGTCCGCGGTCCCGCGATCATCGGTGAAGGATGCGTCATTGAAGACGCATATGTCGGCCCGTTCTCCTCCATCGGAAACCGGACGGAGATTAAGCGGAGCGAGGTGGAATACAGCATCATCCTCCGCGATTGCAAGATCCACAATGTCGGCATCCGGCTCGAAGGGAGCATCGTCGGGAACGACGTGGAAGTCGTTCGGGCGACCGGGAAGCCTCTCGTCCACCGGTTCATGATCGGTGACCAGAGCCGTATCGAAGTGGTGTAACCTGAAAGGAGAGAGAACCATGAAGATCCCATGGACGGCTGCACTCCTCATCACATTCTCGACGATGGCTTTTGCGCAATATCAAGACAACACCAAGGAGTGGCGGATCTTTCCCGAGATTCAGGTCGTCCGGTATTTCCCCGGGCACCAATTCTCGTCGAACTCGTACAACTTCTTTGGCCCGACGACGTTCCAATATCAATATTCCGGGTTTGGCGGAGCGGTCGGCGCGCGAGTGATGAACCGGACCATCCCGGGTCTGGCGTTGACATTGTCCGGCGGAGCCGTGTCGTTCTACAAGCCTCAGCTCGGCTACACTGTTACATCCGCTGTTCCTGTGCAAACGGGAAGCACCGCAGCGAGTCTTCTCGCCGGTGATGAGAACCTGGGAGACTTTTTCGCCTTCCCAATTTCTGTGGGACTTCAGGGAATCTGGCCGCTCGATGGATTCGACAAGTTCAGACTCTTCGCCGGCATTGAAGCTTCAGGATATTTCATTGACGGCAGCGTGGCGCCGCATGCGCAGTCGCGATTCGGTTATTCCGCGATCGGCGGATTTGGCATCGGCATCGTCGACCTCGGGGTGCGGTATTCACAGTTCGCGGACATGAACAACATGGGAGTCTTCGTCGGGTTCTGTCTGAAACCGTACGAATTCTAACAACGGGCACCAGCGCATGGCGTATGAAACGCTTCTTCTGACGATCGACCATCGCGTCGCCGTCGTCACAATCAACCGTCCGGAAAAGCTCAACGCGCTCAACCGTCAGGCAAAAGAGGAACTTCTCGATGCAACCGCACATTTGAGGAATTCCCCTGATGTGGACGTGGTCATCGTTACCGGATCAGGAGAGAAGGCCTTTGTTGCAGGGACGGACATCGCCGAGCTGGCGGATCTCGACGAATCGTCCGGGAGGGATTTTTCCTCGAAGGGACAGGCCATTTTCGACCAGATCGAGCAGCTCGGCAAACCCGTTATCGCCGCCGTCAATGGCTACGCATTGGGCGGAGGGTGCGAGCTCGCACTCGCCTGCCACATCAGGATTGCCTCGGAGAAGGCCAAGTTCGGTCAGCCGGAGGCGAATCTCGGGGTCATTCCCGGGTATGGTGGGACACAGCGTCTCGCGAGGTTGATCGGGAAGGGGAGAGCGATGGAAATGATCCTCACCGGCGCGCAGGTCGACGCACAGGAAGCCCTGCGGATCGGGCTCGTCAACAAGGTCGTGAATCCCTCCGAGCTGCTTTCGCGCACGCA
>DATJPR010000168.1:0-8453 GCA_035506295.1 Bacteroidota bacterium
AAGACAAAGAGCTTCTCCTCATCGACTTCGGTCTGCACCAGCAGTGTGCTGGAGATCATGTTGAGAAAGAGCGGCACAAGCAGGGCGGCGGCAATACCTATGCAAACGCTCCTGAGGAGCGAATGACCTTCTCTCCCTGCCCGCCTGTCCAGCAGATGATTCACGATCCCACCGAACCCTCCCGCCAGAAGCATGATTGCCAGAAGCGTGATATTGTGGGTCGACATGGAGATTCTCCGATGGATGCGGCTGCCGTGGCAAGCCTACGTCCGTCTGAAGCCGTGTGACATCACCCCGAGGACGACGAGTGCCACGGCGAAGACGGCGCTCCCCACGATTGTGGATATTGCGCGGGCGAGCAATAAAATGGCAATAATCAGACAAACGGAAACGAAGAGGATCCTCGCGACGCTTCCTTTCATAGGGTAATCCCTCGGGAGGTCAATGAACGGCCTTGACTGTTGCCTGAGCGTGATCCCCCCTTGATGGAGTGCATTGCACAGAAGGGGGCACATCTATCGCTGGGGGTACACGACGGCAGGCAATGCAAGGTAGTTCCCCGATTCAGAAAAATCAAGCAATCCTTTCTCGCCTTGCATTTCCACGAAAATCGGTGTACTCTCCGGCGGATACGCATTTGACCCCGTTGAGAGTCCGCGACGTACGCTACGCGGTGAATCCCTCTGTGTTCCGGTTCCTTCGTTCTTTTGATTCCTCCGGACTGTACCCGAACAAATCTCACCATCGGGAGAGACCCTCATGGCACGTTTACTCCTTTTCCGAATGGGCGTTTTCGCGCTTGCCTGTCTGATCGTGGCCGACCTTTCCTGCAAGAAAAGTGAAGGCCCGGTCGGGCCGGGGTCGTCTCCGACCACCATCGGACAGCTTGCAGTGAGCCCGAACTCGATTCTTGCAAATACGCCGACGGATGTTACCATACACCTGATGGTACCTGCCGGAGTCCGGCTTGTTGATTCCACCGTGAAGATCGTGCGGCTGGACGCCTCCGGCAATCAGATTGGTGACATCGGCTTTCTGTATGACGACGGCTCACTTGTTCACGGCGACGACATCATCGGAGACAACATCTACAGCACGATCATTACCCTCAATGAGACAACCGCCGGCCAACTCCGTCTACGTGCTGTCGCCACCATAAAGAGCCCGACGCCATTTGTGAGCAGCACATCATCCGATTATGCGATACCGGTCTACAGCGAGATCACGACGCAGGAATACGGCGCAATGGTCTCGACGTATGATTCTTCCGAAGTCAAGATCAAGCAGTTTCTAGCTGCCAGTCCCTCGAATCTCTCAGCTGTCGTCAGCCAGCTTTCCACCTGGCTTCAGACAAAGCCGGCGGTGGCCTCGGTGCAAAACGGCGGAGGGAACAGCATACTTCTTCGATTCGCATCAGGGCTGAACGGAGGGATCATCCTCTCCCAGGAAGACGCAACCGGCTACATTCAAACCCGCGGCGGGGGCGATCCGACCAGGCAACGCAGGTCATCGAAGGCTGTTCCCTTGAACAAGCAAACGACAGGCGCGCTGCGGAATGACGGGCTGACACGGGTTTCGATGGCTGGGGCGATCGATCCAAACATCATTGGCAATCGCAATGTCCTGATCTGGGCGCCATTCGAGGATGTCTTTCCGGCCAACGAGCGTCCGTCGATCGAAACCCTTCTGGCGAATTCCGGCTACGACTTTTCGGTGACAACGTACATTAATGCCGCAGCGACGGTGCGCATGTTGACGCATATGACCGACTACGGCTTCGTGATCCTGGCGACCCATGGGGCGCAGGGGAAAGAGTTCGGGTCTGGAGAAGTCGTTGATACGAATGCTGCAATGTACAAGTCGCTCTACAAAGCCATGCTGGCAGGCGGTGAAAATGCGGCGCTGGGCATCTGGGAAAACGTCGTCATTACCGAAGGATGGGTTTTCAAGACGCGCGCGGATATCTATGCGATCCGATATCCGTTTATCCGAAACCTCCTGGGTCAATTTCCAAACAGCGTCATATTGAACAACTCGTGCGAAAGCGCAATGAGTGCAGACCTCTGGAATGCGTTCTCCTCGAAGGGAGCAAAAAGCTACTACGGTTACGATCTTATCGTCAACTGCGGCTACTGTGTCACGAATGCCGACACGCTGATCGGTCGGCTCTGCAGGGATCTCAAGAACACGGGACAGTCTTTCGATATCTCCCTTGACCCCCAGTCGCCGCACGCGAACTTCAAGCTCCTTGGTAGCCAGGATCTCCATTACCCCGATTCCCTCATCAACGGGGATTTCGAGTTTGGCAAGATCGACGGCTGGACGAAGTCGGGGGACGGCCGTGTCGTCAGCCAGCTGTCGTATGTTGTGCCGACCGGCGGGAGCTACATGGGGATACTTTCCACCGGATTGGGATATACGACATCGAGCGGCAGCATCTCACAGACATTTCATGTGCGGCAAGGGCAGAGCACCCTCACGGTGAAGTGGAACTTCCTGTCCGAGGAATTCCTTGAATATGTCGGTTCACAGTATCAGGACTACTTCCAGATTGTAGTCAAGAATGCCTCGGGGACGGAGACTGTCCTGCTGAACGCCACGATAGATGGATTGGCGAACCAATTCGGCGCCACGAAGCAAAATGCCGGGTCTCTGGTTTACGTCTCACCCGATATCGTCTTCGATCGGGGGGACGTCTACATGACTGGCTGGCAGACGTCAACCTTCACGATATCACAGTATGCAGGACAGAAGATCACGCTGATCCTTCGGGCGGGCGACGTGGGGGACAGCATCTATGATACGGCGATTCTCCTGGATGATATCAGCGTCCAATGAGGGGCGAAGCCAAATCTCCATCCCGATGGGTTTCTGATGAATTTCACAGTTCGTGCCGAAGGACGTTGCTGCAGCAAATTTCTCCATCTCTGCGGCGCGGCACACGATGAAATCGAATGACGCATCGGCAAACGGCATCTTTGCAGCATCGCCGAGGGTAAACGACGCCGAGACGCCTTCCCGCCGGGCAAGAGCTGTGGCGATCTTGACGAACGAGCGGCGGATATCCAGGCCCTTCACAGTGTATTCCTCGAGGTCCTTGACGGTAACTTTGGAATACCACGAGGCGATCGGCTCCTCCATGCCCATGCCCCTGTATGCTTTCCGCCTGCTCATGTCGCTCTTCTTTCTTCGTGCCTTCAACGAACGATGACCTTGCTCACATCCGCCTTGTAAGCTTTCAGGACCGCGTAGGTGAGCTTGTCCATAGTTGCCCCTTCAAACACCGTTTTCTTGAGGTCCGTCCTGAGCGAAACATTGATCAGCGTCGCGTTACGGAACGATGTGTTCCGAAGTCCGCTATAGTCGAAGTTCACCCCGTTCAACGTAAGATTGTCGAACGACACGGATTGCAGATTTGACATCCGGAAGTCCACATTGTCGAGGACGGCGCCGTCGAAGGTGGCGCCTTTGAGTTCCGACTTTTTGATCTTTGCGCCAGTGAGGTTTGCCTTGTTGAAATTCACGTCGGCGAGATTGCAGTAGCGAAACGATCCATTGCGAAGATCCGAGGAGCTGAAATCGGACTTCCGGAGGTTGCTGTAGTCGAAGTTCCTTCCCTCGGCAACGATCGAGCTCAGGTCGGAGTCTTGCATATTGCTGGCCCGGAAATCCGCGTGGATATTCTGCTGCAGCTCCTTTCCTTTTTCGGTGATTGCAGAGACGATCTCCGAAATTTCGCCCATGGAATCGAGCGTCATCTTCAGCGCTGTCTCCTCATCGTATCCCTGGTTTCGGAGGTCCTGGAACCGTTCTTGCAGGTCGTGGTACAACTCCTCCTTCAATTCGCCGACCGGCTTCAACGCCTCATACGGAGCGAACGCGCGGTTGATATGCTCTTTCAGTGGATCGGTTTTCATCGCTTTTCCCTCGTTAGATCAATTGATCGAGTATTGTTTTCAGGTATTCCCAGTTTTGCTTGTTCTGCCGATAGGTCATGAGTCCGGCTTCGGTAATCCGGTAGTATCGTCGTCTGCCTCCCTGAGTTTCGTCCCCCCAGTAGGAGGTGATTTTTCCCTCCTGTTCCAATCGCTTCAGGCTGGAGTACATGGTTGCCTCCTTGAGTTCGTACTCTCCCTTCGAACCGGCAAGTACGAGCTTGCAGATCTCGTAGCCGTACTTGTCTCCTGCGCTGAGCAACCGGAGGATGATGGTGTCGGTGTGGCCCCGGATGACATCAGAAGAAATTCTGTTATCCACGGTAGATTGTCCTTTTCTGTCATATTACAATATACAAAATAATACTATGTCTGTCAAGATACTATGACAAATATTTTTCAGGGAGATGGCTCTCTTCTTGCCAGGTACCGCTCTGCACTGGCAAGCTTGTTTGAAGGTGTGGCAGAGGGTGGTGAAGCGCTTATCCTACTCGATGGCGCCGAGAACGAAGGAAAGGAACAGCAGCAACAACACGAGGGTGGTTATCGCGGTGAAGACTTTGTCTCGGTGGACGATGAATGCAAAGATCGAGACTGCCACCCGCATGACAGGCGTGGCGATGAGCATAAGAAGTCCCAACCCAATAATTGCCTCGCCTTGAAAGCTCCCTACACCAAGGAACACGTCTCCGATGGTGTGTGGATAAGCGGCATGCGTCGAGGTCAGCGCCTGGTAGGATTCTGCAGAATTGAGAGAGTGGGGATGCTGGAGGAACATTACGGAAAGGCCGAACACAACAAGGGCGAGGCTCGATATCACCCCGACGCGCAGGATCGTGCTGATGACAAGCTCCACTGTGCGGATACGTTTGTCGGTGAGAGCGGGGTCGAGCGGCTGGTCACTCAGAGGGCTCATCATCCGTGGATCCCTTTCAGCAGCATCTGAACAGAGACCCAAATCAGCACAACGACAAATGCCAGCCGGATCGTTGAGCTGTGCAACCGCCCCAGCAGGTGTGTCCCCAGAGTTGCGCCGATAAGGACGCCCGTCGCCACAGGAGCAGCAATGAAGGGGTTGATATCCCCGCGAACGAAATAGAGTCCTGCGCTCGCGGCGGCTGTCACCCCGATCATGAAATTACTCGTGGCGGTGGAGACCTTGATCGGAAGCCGCATCGCCAGGTCCATTGCGGGGACTTTCAATGCGCCCGAACCGATCCCGAGGAGGCCGCTCATGAGCCCGGCAAAGTACATGAGGACAAGCCCTATGCGTGTGCCCACGACGCGATAAGAGACCTCCTTGCCCACGGCCTCATCGTAGTAGCTGCTATGCAGGCGGAGGTAGTCGGCGAGCGGTGCCGCTCGGGTGATTTCATGTGCATGCTCTCGTCTCTTGCGAAGCATCATCAACGACGAGTAGCCCATGACGACGCCGAAAATGATGTAGAGCCATTTCCCGACAAGAATGCCCGCAACGTACGCCCCGCTCAGGGCGCCGATCGTCGTTGCGATCTCGAGCACCATCGCCACCCGTAGGTTCGTCAGTCGTTCCCTCACGTAGATCGCCGCCGCTCCACTTGAGGTCGCAATGACGGACACAATCGATGCGCCGATCGCGAACCGGATGTCGATCCCGAACAACAACGTGAGGACGGGGATGACGATGATTCCCCCTCCCAACCCGAGGAGCGAACCAAAGACACCGGCCACGATGGAGACGAGGAAGAGAAGAAGTGCAAAAAGCAGTGGAGTCATGCTATCATGCGCACATAGAGCGGAATATTTCTCACGTTGCAAGATAGCTGTTTTCGGTGTTGAAAACCAACCCTCGGGCCAACGTCCCCGCATACGAGATCCGGCCTGGCCGGTCAACGACCCCGTTTTTCATTCCTCCGATCGGAACCTCGGGATCCACCGACCGAGCAGCAGGGAGTAGACATAGCAGCCCACGCAGAAGTTCAGCGCCGACTCCAGGAACGCGCACGTTGCCAGGACGATTCCCGCAACGAGTCCGGGCACGTTCCAGTCGACGAGAAAGGCCATGGCGATGAAGGAACTGAACAGCAAGCCGATGCCAGCGGCGAACCTTTTCGGTGCTGCATCCGTGGGTTTTGGCTTCAAGGAGAGCAGATCACGTCCCCATTGCGCAGCGGCTCTCACCGGGCTGAACCGCGCGAAGCCGATTGTCCTGAGTGCGAAATCGACGGCAAGTCCGGTCATCAGCAACGGCGACCGGAGCGACAGTCCAACGATGGTGATCGCAAGAACGAAAGCAGCCGTCAATCGGGCGACGTTCTCATCAATGCGTTTCGGAGAAATGGGGCAGAATAGCTCAAACGAGTACGTCATATCACCTCTTGTGAATGCATGATGCAATAAAAAAGCCCTTCGTCGAATCTCAACGAAGGGCTGCACGACAAACTCGAGTATCTCTCTCTACGGCTCTCTCCCTTCGCGAAGGCATAGCGGTTGACATGCACAACAACAGGTGCAGGCGCAACCAGTCTGATATCTCACGAGAGATTTTACCGTAGTCATATCTAAATGATAACAGAAAAGAGGTGCCCTGTCAAGTCATCTTTCGAAGGACACGAAATCTGCCCAAAATCCTCACGAATTGTAAATCGAGGCCCTCACATGTACATTGCACCATCGCTCAACGCGACGAATTCACGTCTCTCTCTTTGCTGAATGATATTCACCTCATATCTCGACCAAATCCCTCGCCTCAAAACCCAGTGGCGAACTTATCGCCATCTCTTCTCGGAAGTTGAGGTGCCGGCCAGAGCGACGCTGCTCGACATTGGACATGTATCTCGCAAGCTATTCTTCGTTAAGGGGGGATGTCTTCGGGCGACTTTTCGACATCGGGGACGGGAGATTACATTTCAATTCTTCTTTGAGGGCGAGGCAATTGCTTCAATCGACAGCTTTCGCAGCGGAGAACCCAGCCCCATTGGCATCAAGAGCATCGAACCCTCGACACTGATCATCCTGCAGCGCAAAGGATTCGATACGCTCGTCGCGGAATTCCCGGAAGTGAAAGATCTTCTCCTGGAGATCGCCTTTCGGCGGTTCGCGGATTATGCTCGACTGTTCCACGCCGCGATCCGCGATACACCGGCCCAACGCTACGCCGACCTGATGAAAGAGGACCCGCGGATTGTTCAGCGCATCCCGCAGCAATACATTGCCTCGTTCCTCGGCATCACCCCCGTCTCCCTCAGCAGGATCCGCCATCGTCTGGCCGCCGGCAAACTGTGATCCAACCCTTCCTTCTTTCCCCAACCGTCGAGCCTTCCGCCGCGCCCCTTTCTTAACCTTTGTAAAGAACATTCGCCGGCCGTTGTCCGTCTCCAAAGAAAAGGAACGGAGCCATCAGCCATGCGATTTGTCCTCTCTCCACACTCACGTACCCACAGCACGCGGTATGTTCAACTTGACACACGGCAATGCGAAGCGTGTTGGCGATGCGTCGAAGCATGCCACAGGAACGTCATCACCAAGCTCAGCATCCTCGGCCATCGCCACGCCCTCTTCGCACAACCCGATCGATGCACCGGCTGTCTTCTCTGCGTAAAGAGCTGCAGCGCATCGGCCATTCAACCGACCACAACCGCAAGGAGTTGACAGTAATGGAGCCCATCCCGGTTCGGAAGCAGTTCAACAAGCGAGCGTTCCTCGCCGCTGCGATGTGCATGAGCGCGCTCTTTCTGCCGGTCTCCGGATTCATGAATCACGCGTTGCAAAGTGCCCCCTGGTCAACCGCGCGTCATTTCTGGATGGCGATACACAACATGTCGGCCCTTCTCTTCTCAATCTTTCTTCTCTGGCATGTGATCGTCAACAGAAAGGCGTTCGGACGATACGTCCGGTCGGTCCCGGCATGGATTCCCAGCAAAGAGGCGTTACTTGGCGCGGCAGTCGTGGTTGGCGCGGTCGGGATATTTTCCCTTCACGCATTCCTGCAACACTGAACACAATGAACCCGGGACCTGGCCTCGAAAGTCCGGCCGCATGTCCTGGGTCCAGTGACTTCAGCGTCCTGACTGTTTACCGATGCTCATCAGTGAGGACGTCCTCGACGAGTGCAGTGGCGTCGCGGACGAACGTCGTACAGTGGGTGTTATGGAGATGGCGGGCCTCGAATTCTTTTCGACCCTCCGCGGTGTTGAGGTCACACCCCAACAATTCACCACAAAGAATGGTCTGATGGCGGGAGCGAAACCGCTCGACGAAGTCCCGGACGAGCGCGTAGGTGTTTTCCTTTGCCGCTTTTTCAGTCGGATGATTCATCCCTTTCGCGGCGCTGATCGCCATGACGCCGCCGGTGACCGCCCCGCAAACCCCCTGGAGTCGCGCGATGCCGGCGCCGAAACCGGTTGCGACTCTCACGGCGTCCTGCTCGGCGATTCCAAACTGTGGTGCGTAGGTCGAGAATACGGCTTGAGCGCAGTTACATCCTTTGGAGAAGCACTCAAGTGCTGCTTCAGCGTTTGCAGACATGTGTCGTCCTTG
>DATJPR010000169.1:0-3438 GCA_035506295.1 Bacteroidota bacterium
AGTGCACCCACCAGGACTCGAACCTGGAACCCACTGATTAAGAGTCAGTTGCTCTACCAATTGAGCCATGGGTGCGCACCAATTTTACATTTTAGGTTTTAGATTTTGAGTTCTATGTGCGGGGGAAGGGCAGACAAGGTCATTTCGACGTCGGGAAATCTGTATTTCAAGTTTTGTAATGTACGAGATTTCTTCTAGAAATGCAATAAAGCGGTGACAATGGAGCTTCCACAATCCCGACGGTGCTCGCCTCCATGAGAAAAATCCGCGGACAACAGATGTTCATTTGAACCTTTCCAGCAAGGGATGTGTTGCAACACCAATATCGTAGCGGATAGTCTCTATTCTTAAGCTGGACCGTAAGGGGGGGTGATCCGGTGAGCTCACACCGCTGCGTCTGACCACTGTTCTTTTCACACTTTGTGGATCCTCCATGCCGCTCCACGGCTCACCTGATCCGTGCCTCTCCGGCGCATGCCCGTTCCCGCGGGCTGGGTCCAATGTGTCTCACCTCGACCATCCAGCTGTCCCAAGGTTGACGCTCCGCTCTCCGACCGTTCTCCCCTATCATATTCTTCCGATGCGCGATGACAAAAGCGAAGCACCCAGCCGTGCTGTGGACGGTCGCCCTGGTCGCCGTCCTCTGCGTCTGTTCACCCCGGGCGATTGCACAAGGCCCAACTTCTCCAGTCCACGTGGAAGGAACACTCAACCTTTCGTCGGATTGGTACTCCTCGCAGGGGATCGACGAGCGACAGCCGCATAGCACCTATCGGGCGATCCTCGCGCCGACGATCGTCCTGTTTGATCAGATCCGCCTGCCGTTCCAACTCTATGTAACGAGCGATGACCGCGGCGTGGTGCAACCGTTCAATCAGTTCGGCGTCAACCCGCAATTCTGGGGATGGATCACTCTGCATGCGGGCTACTACTCGGCCCGCATATCGGACCTCACGATTGGCGATAGCAGGATCCTGGGCGGAGGGGTCGAGCTGACTCCCGGACCATTCAAGTTTTCGTTCCTCTACGGGCGCATCCAGCAATCTGCGGCGGCGGATTCAACAAGCGGCTTTCGCGGAGCCTATCAGCGATGGGCCTGGGCGGCGAAGGTCGGCTATGGAGAAGAATCTTCGTTGCATCTCCACCTGAACCTCATGCGCGCCTGGGACGATTCCTCATCGCTCAAGAGTCCCTTCCCGGACATCACGCCGATGGAAAACCTCGTAGCATCCCTGCAGTTGGGGATTCCGATCTGGGGACGCGCCGTGTTCCTCTCGGGTGAGGTGGCCGCTGCCGCACTGTCCAATGATACCCGCAGCCCGGTTCTCGATGGTGCTCCCTCCGCCCTCCTGAACATTTTCACGCCGCGCCAATCGAGCCAGGTCGACGGCGCAGCGAAGGCTTCTCTTACCATCATGCCCTCCCCGACATGGTCGTTGATGTTCGCGGGGCAATGGGTCGGACCGGGATTTGTGACGCTCGGATATGCGCAACTCCCCAACGATGTTCTGCAAGGAACCGTAACACCGATGGTGCGCCTGTTCAACAACGCCCTCCTCCTGCGCGGCTCGATCGGCCTGCAGTTCAACAACCTCCGAAGTACCCGTATCGCGACGACGCAACGGACCATCGGCAGCGCGACAGTGAGCATCCAGCCCTCCACGGACTGGGGATTGGACATGCAGTATTCGAACTACGGGATGCAATCGAATCCCACCAACGACACGCTGCGGATCGACAATATCTCTCAGTCCCTTTCGATTTCGCCCCGCTATTCTTTCCCTGCCTTCGGTGCATCGTCGACTGCCGTGCTGAGTTATTCGCTCCAGACTTTTACCGACTTCAACACGGTGACCGGAGCGCTGAGCAATAACAGGACGAACGCCGGTGTCGGCTCCTGGATCATGGCGTGGCCTTCCACGTTGCGGCTCTCCACCACGGCCATGTATACGATCTGCTCCACGGCGTTGATCCAGACCATCGTCAAGACCGGCAGCGAGACCATCGGGTATTCCTTCTTCAATAATACGCTGACGGCGAATCTCACCGGCGCTTATACCATTGTCGTCACGAACGGTGACGACGGGCAGTTTAGTGCGCGCATCGGGTTCAGCTATACGCCGGGGAAATGGGGAACGTTCACCCTGGGATTTGCGACGAGCCAATACATCTATGATCCGAACTCCGGGTCGAGCTCGTATCGCGAACACACCGGCAATTTTCAATACAGCTACGCCTTCTGAGAGGAATGGACATGAAACGCATATGGTTGCTTCTCCTCATCCTGTTCATTGGCTCTCACGCAGCGCCGGGGCAAATCTCAATGACCCTTGTCCTGCGCAACCCGATGCCGTCCTCCCTCGACGTCTGGCAGCAGGACCCGAGCACAATTCAGTTGATCATCCAGGCCGGGCCCAATGATTTCATCCAGACCGCGCACATTGAGTTCACGATTACCGATCTCGCGACGAACGCCCTCGTCGCGACTTCTCACCCCAACGATCCGGCGATTCCCACGTTCGGCATTACCCCTTCTTCCACTCTGACGAAGTTCGGCCGCGACGTGGTCGTGGCGTCGGCGGTGACCATCGATCCGAAGTACAAGGATGTCGCGACCACCTCCAACAGCATTCCGGAGGGCGACTATGAGTTCTGCGTGCGGTTGATCAACGCCCAGGGGCAGGAGATCTCTACCGTTGGGGCGAAGTGCAGGAACTTCACCGTCCTCGTCCCTGATCCTCCCGTCCTGACCGCGCCCGTGGATGGAGGAACGGTTTCGTCCGTGGTCCCCCCCACATTCATGTGGACGCCCGTGACTGTGCCCGGAGGCGCAGTGGTCTCATACAAGCTCGTCATCACGCCGATCTTTCAAGGGCAGACGCCGAAGAATGCGATGGATCAAAATCAGCCGCTCGCAACAGTCACCGCGGTTGCACCAAACTACTTTTACAGTCCGGCAAACCCGCCGTTCTCGCTCTCCCCTTCTGCGATCGCGTTCGCATGGCAGGTTCAGGCCGTCGATCAACTCGGAAGAGCTGCAGCAAAGAACGATGGGAAGAGCCAGGTTTCCTCCTTTACTCTGGATACGTCTTCGACGCCTCCGCCGGCAGCTCAGAATCAGCCTTCCGGGAACTGCAACGATCCCTGCACGACATCGTTGCCTTCAGATCAATCGCCGGGCGGCACGTTCGGACCTGGAGACATTTTGAAAATCGGCTTGTTTAGCCTGACGCTCACTCATGCGTCGGGGACAGGCGCGTCGCTTTCCGGTGATGGCACCGTCGCTGTCCCGTTCCTCAAAGCACCCATCCTCGTGGCCTTCAGCAATATTCAGGTCAACGCGAAGAAAGAGGTCTTCAACGGATCGGTTCAAGCTGCACAGCTTCAGGGTTCTCCCATTCCCCAAAGTGTCGCGAACGATTTCGGTCAGGCGCTCGG
>DATJPR010000170.1:0-27224 GCA_035506295.1 Bacteroidota bacterium
CTTGTCGACCCCGCCATAGAGTTCGCCGACGATGGAGAGGTTCCTGCGGGCGGAGAGATATGTATAGAAGTCCGCGGATTCCACAAGACCGCCGACGCGCGCGAGGAGAGACTTCCGGTCGGCGTCGAGCCGTCGCCCGAAAAGCTCAATATGGCCTTCCGATGGACGGATCAGGGAGAGCATCATCCGGATTGTGGTGCTTTTCCCTGCGCCGTTCGGCCCAAGGAATCCGAAGACTTCCCCGCGTTGGATATTCAGGTTCAGGTTCTGCACGGCCCATCGGCGGCCGTAGCGTTTTCCGAGATCGACGGTTTGGAGGACTGGTTCGGGGGGCATGCAGAGGATTGTTGGTTTTCTAAAAGTATATTCTTTTTCCTCACGGCGCAAATATTTCCGCGAATCCGAAGGGGTCGAAGATAGGAAGCGTAAGTAGCAAGAATTCCTTTAAGATGACGAAAATCTTTGATCCTTCAGCGGAAAATGCGTATTTTGTAAGTTACGCCCTCCGTCGGCTCTCAGCGCCTTTGACCCGCAGACGCGGCTTTTCTTTGGTCCGGACAGGAAGAGGCGAAGTGCGGGCATATGGCGAAATTGGCAGACGCGCTAGACTTAGGATCTAGTGGAGCAATCCGTGGGGGTTCAAGTCCCCCTATGCCCACAAAAGGCAACGGGCTGGAGACGCGGGGCAGGGCACTATCTTGGTCAGATTGATTCATCACTGAGAGGATTGCTGTGCAGGTTACCATCAATAGCATCTCCGAGGTTGAGCAGGAAGCGGATATCATCGTGACCCACGAGGAGCTCGTCCCCCATTTCGACCGTGCCTACGAAGAGTTTCGCCCCAAGGTTGAGCTGAAGGGCTTTCGCAAGGGGCGCGTGCCCATGCCGATGATCAAACAGCTCTACGGCGAGGCCATCGAACAGGACGCGCTCGACGACATCGCCGGCTTTTTCTTCCGGATGGCGATGAAGGACAAAAACGTCGAACCGATGGGCCGCCCGCTCCTCTCGGAAAAATCGTACGCGCGGGGCAAGGACTTCTCCTTCAAGATCAAGTTCGAGGTCCGGCCGCACATCGATCTCCGCGGGTACAAGGGAGTGCAGGTGACAAAGATCGTTCACCCTGCCGACGACAAGGAGGTCCTCGACGAAATCGAGCGTCTCCGCAGGGTCAACAGTACGTCTGAGCCGGCCACGAAAGTGACCGACGGGAACTTCGCTGTCACCGCAGATGTGCAGGAACTCGACGAGACGGGCGCTCCGCTGGTAGGACGAAAGACGGCGAATGTTCGATTTCATCTCATCGATCCGGATGTCGCCACCGAGGTCAAGGAGGCACTCGCCGCTGCGGAAGATGGCGGAACGTATCAGGCGCGGATTGTGTCCCAGCATGAAGATCACTCGCACACCGCAAACCTCTCCCTGCTGGTGAAGAAGGTGGAGCGGGTTACGCTTCCTCCATTCGACGACGAGCTGGCTAAAAAGGCGACGCGGGGAACGGTCGCGACGGCTGAGGAGCTGCGGGCGAACATCGCACGCGACCTGAAAGCCTATTGGGAGGATCTCTCCGCCCGGCGGCTGAACGACGATCTCGTTTCGGAAATCATGAAGCAACACGAATTCACCGTGCCGCCATCGCTTGTCGATGCGTATCTCGACGCGATGATCGAGGACATCCGTGAGCGCTCGAGGGACAAACAGTTGCCGCGGGGGTTCGATGAGCAGAAGTTCCGCGAATCGAACCGCGCCGACGCGGTCTGGCAGGCGAAATGGATGCTCATCAAGGAGCGCATCGTCGAGGCCGAGGGCATCGAGCTGACGGATGAGGACCTTGAGAAGGCGGCTGAACGCGATGCCCAGACTCTCAAGATTTCGAAGGACCGGCTCCTTCAGCATTACAAGGCGTCGGAATCTTCACGCGATCGCCTCCGCGGGGACAAGGTGATGCAGTTCCTGCGGGAGCACGCCAAGATTACGGAAAAGATCGACTCGCCAGGGAGATAGAGTTTGAGAGTGTGGGAGTGGGGGACTTTGGGACTATGACACTCAGGCTCATCTTTGAGCCTCTGCCCCCTGGCTCCTGATCCTTCGCCCCTGCATGACGTTTCACTGAACGACAAGGAGAACAGATCGCCATGATTTCGAAGATTGCCAGCCAGCTCGTGCCAATGGTTGTCGAACAGACCGGCCGCGGCGAGCGCGCCTATGATATATTCTCCCGGCTGCTGAAGGAGCGCATCGTGTTCGTGGGGAGCGAGATTGACGACGGGGTCGCGAGTCTGGTGATCGCCCAACTCCTGTTTCTCGAATCGGAAGACCCGGACAAGGATATCTCGGTGTACATCAATTCTCCCGGCGGTTCCGTCTCCGCGGGGCTTGCCATTTACGATACCATCCAGTACATTCGTCCAAACGTCGCGACGATCTGCATCGGGATGGCCGCGAGCATGGCCGCCGTCCTGCTGGCCGGGGGCACAAAAGGCAAGCGGTCGGCGCTCCCCAACTCCAGGATCATGATCCACCAGCCCTGGGGCGGCGCACAGGGGACGGCCTCGGACATCAGCATCCAGGCGGAGGAAATCCTCCGTACGAAGAGACGGCTGAACGAGATCCTCGCCTCGCACACGGGGAAGCCCCTCGATCAGATCGAAAAGGACACGGATCGGGACCGCTACATGTCGTCGGAGGATGCCAAAGCGTACGGCCTCATCGACAACGTGTACGTGAAGAAGGAACCGAAAAAGTAACACGCATGGACTACGGTCATGGCTGGGAAATCACGAAGCAACGATAAGATTCAATGCTCCTTCTGCGGTCGAACGCCGGAAGAGGTCCAGAGCATCATTGCCGGTCCGGATGTCTACATCTGCGACATCTGCGTCTCCAGTTCGGTCGACATCATCAGGAACACCCTTGCGTCGTTCAACGCGCGCAAGGGACAGCGCACGAACCTCTCGCCCGGCCAGATCAAGAAGGCTCTCGATGAATACGTCATCGGTCAGGACCAGGCGAAGAAGAGCCTCGCGGTGGCGGTGTACAATCATTACAAACGCATTGACGCGAAAGACCGTCTGTTCGAGCTCGATGATGTAGAGCTCGAGAAGACGAACATCCTGTTGATCGGCCCCACCGGCACCGGAAAGACCTTGCTCGCGCAGACCCTCGCGCGCATCCTCGACCTCCCGTTCGCGATCGCCGACGCGACCACGTTGACGGAAGCGGGATATGTCGGCGACGACGTCGAGACCATTTTGGTCCACCTGTTGCAGAACGCCGAATACAATGTCGAAAAGGCGGAGCGCGGCATTGTCTACATCGACGAAATCGACAAGATCTCGCGGAAGAGCGACAGCGCATCGATCACGCGCGATGTGTCAGGCGAAGGCGTGCAGCAGGCGCTGCTGAAGATTCTTGAGGGGACCGTGGCAGGCGTTCCACCGAAGGGCGGCCGAAAACATCCCGAACAGAGTCTGATCAACATCAACACAAGGAACATCCTCTTTATTTGTGGCGGGGCGTTCGAAGGACTCGAAAAGATCGTTGCGCGCAGGGTGCATCAGAATCCGATGGGGTTCGGCGCCGACATCAAAGGGAAACGGAATGCCGACACCGACAGTCTCATCGCGCAGGTTCAGCCTGAAGACCTCGTGAAGTTCGGGCTCATCCCCGAGTTTGTCGGCCGTCTGCCGTTGATTGCTCCGTTGCACTCGCTCGGCGAGGACGCTCTCCTGAACATTCTGACCGAGCCCAAGAACGCCATCATCAAGCAGTACAAGAAGCTGTTCAGAATGGAAGGGGTGGAACTGGTGTTTGATGACGATGCCCTTCAGGCAGTCGTGGAAAGGGCCATCGAGCGCGGAACAGGCGCACGGGCTCTTCGGTCGATCATCGAAGAAGTCATGCTCGACATCATGTTCGCCCTGCCGGACCGGCAGAATCTCTATTCCGCCACCATTACGCGCGACGTGATCCAGAAGCAAAAAGAGCCCGCGTACCGGTACGAGGAGAAGAAGCAGGCAGGGTAATGCGGGAGGGGGAGAGCGGGAGAGTGTGGAAGGAGTACTTGCGTCTCGTCTGCTATCGTAGAATAAGCTCCCAGTACCCCACATCCACCCATTGCCCGAGCTTGAACCCGACCTCCTTGAACTGCCCGATCTTCACGAAGCCGAGCTTTTCGCAGAGAGCGATGCTGGCGGGATTCGGCAGGGCGATGCCGGAAATGATGCTGTGGATCTTGCGTTCGCGTAGTTCGTGAATCAGCCGCGTAAGAAGCGCCGTCCCTGTTCCCTTACCGATGCTCTCCCGGTCCAGATAGATACCCGCCTCGACAGAATACCGGTACGCCGATCTCTCCTTCCACCGTGTCGCATAGGCGTACCCGATCACGCGCCCTCCCTCTTCGCAGACGAGCCACGGATAATTCGTGATCACCGACGAAATCCGCGCCATGACCTCCTCGGCCGTGATCGGGGTCTCTTCGAAGGTGATTCGGGTGGTTTCGATGTAGTGATTATAGATCCGGCAAATTGCAGGGGCGTCGGCGGCAGTAGCGGGCCTGACCATGGCATTCTCCCTGATTAACCTCTTATCCGCTAGGAGTAGGAAGGATGACGTAGGAAGTAGGAAGAAAAATTGGATCGATTCCTTCCCGCGTCCTACATTCTACTTCCTACTCCAGGCAATCCTCGCTTTTTCCAGAACGCTAGTAAACTCCGCGCGCGCTTCCCTGTTTCGTCACTTTGATGTCCTGCAACTGCGGGGCCTTGAGCCGAATCTCCAGCTTGAAGTTTCTGTAATAGCCCGTCGGCACCCAGGAGAAGTTCATTTCCCAACAGTGGAGGTCTCGATACACGGTGATCTGGGGGGCTGCAAATTGTTTGTTGACAAGGTCGTAGTTCGTGCTCGCGGAGATTTTCCAGAACTCGGTGAGGTTAAACGACAGCGCCGCCGAAACTCCCGAATTGATGAACTTGTAGCGGGGATCGTTCTGACTCTGTGAAAAATTCCAGTTGAGATCCATGCTCCACGGAATGCTGAAGTCCGGCGTCTCCTGGTCATAGATGCCGACGAAGTTCTTCCGCGTGACATCGGCGGCGGAGTCGGCGGGCGTCCTGATCGGGCCTGCGGTCGTGGCCTTTTTCTCCCCGCTGAAATGCGTCCCCACGCTGATGGAGAAGCTCGTGAGATCGGCAATCTTCCCTTCGCTCAGCAGGTACTTGTTGACACGCCGCCCTGTTGTGGGGTTGTTGTCATACGGCTCGAACTTGTACAGATCGAATGTCCCCGACCCGCCGATCGTGAACAGCTGCCCGATGCTTGTCCGGAAACTCGCCGAGATGGGGTCGAAGCGTAAACTGTCACGGGCGAAATTGTACGAAGTGGAAAGATCGAGATTCAACAACTGGAACTTGTTCTCCTTCCCGACGCTGTCTCCCGCTGTTTTCATCTCGAAGATGTTCCCAAGACGAAATGCCAGCGCCTGGCGCTCCTCTGATGGCGCGCCGCCAAAAATCCCCTTGTCGAACCTGCTGTAGACCTGCGTCTCCCCGCTGGTGTCGACGTAGCGGCCGTAGTATCCCCATCCCGGCTTCGAAAAATCCGGCTGATAGACGTAGCTGATGCTCGGCGTGATCTGGTGGCGAAGGCCGGTGATCCCCAGGATGTTCGGCCGAACGGTCCCGTAGAGCTTCGTACTCACCGTGACCCCCATGTCGAACGTGTTCACGGTCTTGAACCCGTTGCGCTCTTCGTTGATCAGGCTATCGGACGGGTTGAGGTATTGCGATGTGCTCCGGTTATACCATTTCGAATTGAGATCCACGAACGGGGTAATCGTGAAATACCCTGCCTTGGGCGATGCATTGATCGTTACCGCATGGTTTGCGCCCCACCGCTGATCCGTCGTGAATGTGGCGTCGGGGAGCAGCGTTTTGTTCCGAACGCTCTCGAACTGTCCGCCGTACGTGTAACCGATCAGATCGTACCACGCCAGATTACTTGAGGCCGACTTCTTCGATGAACGGAACGGGAAACTCTGACTCCGGTTGAAGCTGATGCTCGGAAGAATCTCGCTCACTTCATTCGTGGAAAGATTCTGGTCCCGGTGCAGATTGATGGTCATGCTGTTCGGCGTCCCTTCCCAGTATTTTGTCAGGGTCGCGTTCGACACGACGTTCTGCTGCAAAAGATCGTTGAGGTTGTTGCTGGTCGCCTGATAGTACGATCCGGAAGTGAAGGTGAAGTCGACGAGAAGCCGCGTCGTCGGGTCGAAATCCTGATTGTGCGTCCATCGGATGTTGAAGACGGAACTATTGCTGTAATTCGGGTCCCCGCGTTCCCCGTAGATGGTCCTCCCGTAAGAACCGCTCAACGTCCCTGAGAAATAGTACCGGAGCTTGTATCGGAAGTCGGAGTACAGCGTGTACCCTCCCTTGGCGTAGCCGTCGCCGAGGAGATTGATGTCCGTGTAGTCGTTGATCGCCCAGAAATATCCCAGGTGCGTCAGGTAACGGCCGCGGGTCGCGCTCTCGCCGTATGCCGGGGCGATCAGCCCGGAGCGGCGGCCGCGTTCGGTGGGGAAGATCCCGAAGGGAAGAGCGAACACCGGCACATCATCAATCATCAGATAGATCGGTCTCGCGACGACTTTGTCGCCGATGATGACCTTCATCTCAGGACTGTAGAAATAGTAATGCGGATGCTCGAGGTCGCAGGTCGTATACCGCCCGTCCTTGACGAAGAGGACCTTATCCTCCACCTTTTTGATGGAATCGCCGTAGTACCACCCGCGCTCGATCTCCGTTTTCCCGATGTCGATCTTTCCTTTCTTCGATCGGAAATCGTAGGCGATGGTCGACCCGTGATAGGTCTCGTTCCCGTCCTTGAGGTCGGGGAGGCCGATGAATTTCGTGCCCGTCGTGTCCGTCGTGTCCCGCACGCCATGCGCATTCAGGATGGCGGTGTTCCAGTTGATATCGATGTTCTCCGCCTTCAGGCCGAGATCTTTATAGCGGACGTCGCCTTTGCCGTACATGAACATCGTCCGGCTGTCGAGCGCATAGATGACCGAGTCGGCCGCCACATAGTTCACGACGGAATCAACCCCTGAGGGTGAAGAGGCGGGTTTCAGACTGTCGGGAACGGCGAGGGAATCTTTGCGGGCAGGCGAGGAACTGTCAAAACGCGCAACCGTGGAATCGGTGCCGGAAGAAGATGTGTCCCGGCGCGCCTGTGCGTCCATCCGGTTCAGGCAGAGGACGAATCCGAGGACCAGCAGACAATATCGCATGAGCGGTTTCAACGCTGCCTGGATTTCCACCATGCATTGAGCCGCTCACGGATGGTTGCCTCGCGGCCGTTGTTGGATGGCTTGTAGTAGATCCTCTGCTTCAACTCGTCGGGAAGATATTGCTGCTCGACGAAATGACCGGGGAAGTCGTGAGAGTACTTGTATCCGGCTCCATATCCTTCGTGCTTCATGAAGCCGGTCGGCGCGTTCCGCAGGTGAAGCGGCACGGTTGTCTGCGGGCCGTCGTGGACATCGCCAAGCGCCTCTTCGATCGCACGATAGGAGGCGTTACTCTTGGGACACGATGCAAGGTACGTCGCGGCCTGGGCAAGGACAATGCGCCCCTCGGGCATGCCGATCCGCTCAACCGCGGCGAAGCACGAGACTGCGAGGGTGATCGCAAACGGATCTGCGTTCCCCACGTCTTCCGAGGCAAGGACAACCATCCTCCGCGCGATGAAGAGAGGATCTTCCCCGCCGTCGATCATCCTCGCAAGCCAGTACACTGCCCCGTCCGGATCGCCTCCCCTCATGCTCTTGATGAACGCCGAGATGATGTTGTAATGCTCTTCCCCGCCCTTGTCGTACGCGAGGGCCTTCCGCTGAAACGCCTCCTCGATTTCCTTCCGCGAGACAACGCGCCGTCCTTCGTCGTCCACCGGGGCAAGCCGGATCGCGGTCTCGATGCCGTTCAGCATTGTTCTCGCATCCCCGCCCGACAGTTGAAGAAGAACCTCACGATCGGCGATCGCGATGTTCTGGATGCTGAGGATGGGATCGAGGCGGAGCGCACGGTCGAGGATCTGATCCAGATGCTCCGGCGCCAGCGGCTTGAGGACATACACGCGCGCCCGCGAGAGCAGCGGGGCAATCACCTCGAAGGAAGGATTCTCGGTGGTCGCGCCGATCAGCGTGATGAGCCCGTCTTCGACGCTGTGAAGAAGCGCGTCCTGTTGTGCCTTGCTGAACCGGTGAATTTCATCGATGAACAGGATGACCCGGCCGCCGTTCTGCCGCCGGATGATGTCGGCGCGGTCGAGCACGGCACGGACGTCCTTCACTCCTGCAGAGACCGCGCTGAGCTGAAAGAACTCGGCTTTCGCGTGCGCTGCGATCACCCGGGCCAGCGTCGTCTTTCCCGTCCCCGGCGGGCCCCAGAAAATAATCGACGGCACCTGGTCGGCTTCAATCAGGACACGCAGAGGCTTCCCGGGGCCGAGCAGATGATCCTGCCCGACCACTTCATCAAGGACCGCAGGCCGGGTGCGCTCGGCAAGGGGCGATCCGGTCGTCGTGCGGGCGCCCGTGTTTGATTCGAAGAGATCCATACGCATGTTCTTCCCACGCACGTCAGCGAGTGCTGTCGTTGGCTCTGTAGACCCGCTCTCCCTGGCGGGCCATGCCGTAGCGTTCCCGTGCAACCTTCTCGATCGCCTTCATGTTCGTGTCGAGATCGCGCGATTGATCCTGGAGCTGTTTGGTCTCCTCGGTCGATGCCTTGATCTTCCGCTCGAGCTCGGCCTTTTCATGCTGGAGCCGCAGTCGCTGAACGATCCCGTGGTTCCCCAGCACGCCATAGACAAGGACAACGACGCCGACGAAAGTGAAGGCCATCGCCTTCTTGTTTCTCACGAATTTCTTCAGGGCCCGGCCAAGTCCGATGCGATGAGAGAATTTGCGGTAAAAGGACGAATCCACGGTCAGGCCCAGGTTCGAATCGTATGAGTGATGAGAAGAAGTCCTATTTGTACCAGACGATCTTCGGATCAAACGACGTCTTCAGCGCGCTCTTTTCCTTGTGCCGTTCGATCGCGAGCGCGATAAGCCGGTCAAGCAGCTCATGGTAGCCAACCCCGCTCGCCTCCCAGAGTTTCGGGTACATGCTGATCGGCGTAAAACCTGGAAGGGTGTTGACTTCATTCAGATAGATCCTGTTCGAGTTCCGGACGAGGAAGAAGTCCACCCTCGCCATCCCCGCGAGATCCAGCACCTTGAACGCGCGGACCGCGGTCGACCGGATGGCGGTCACGATTTTCCCGGGGAGGCGCGCCGGAATGACGGCCGTCGACTTTCCATCGACGTACTTCGCGTCGTAGTCATAGAATTCGTTTGAAGGGACGATCTCTCCCGGCAGCGATGCCTGAGGATCGTTGTTCCCCAGGACGCTGCACTCGATCTCCCTCACGTTCCGGACGCCCTGTTCGACAATCACCTTCCGGTCGAACGACGCGGCAAGCTCGAGCCCCTGCATCAGTTCGCTCTTCGTGTGGGCCTTGGTGATGCCGACACTGGACCCCGTATTCGCGGGTTTGGTGAAAACGGGATACCGCAATGCCCGCGTGATCCTCGCGACCACCGGGGAAGGCCGGGCATGGAATTCTTCGGAGAGGAACCAGACGTACTTCACGATCGGCAGGCGTGCTTCGCGAAAAAGCTGTTTCTGGACAATCTTGTCCATCCCCACCGCTGATCCGAGGACGCCGGCGCCGACATAAGGAATTCCCGCCAGTTCCAGAAGGCCCTGCAGCGTTCCGTCCTCACCGTAGGTGCCATGCACTATCGGGAAGACGACGTCGAGTTGCTTGACGGCTGACGTCGAATCATTCACCGACATGAGGCCATGCCGTCCCGGTTCAGGGAGAAGGTATTGCTCTCCTCTGCCGTCGAGCCCCGACCTCTCTTTCATGAGCCGGACCATGTCCGGCGAGCTCAGCCATCGTCCTTCCCGCGTGATCCCGATGGGGACAACGTCATATTTTTCCGGGTCGAGCGCCTGGATGATGGACGTTGCCGACACCAGGGAAACTTCGTGCTCTCCCGACCGACCGCCGAAGATGACGCCGACGCGGATCCGTTGTGGCATCGTCATGTTCCTTTGATCCATTCTTCCGCGATCTGCACCGCGTTCGTTGCGGCGCCCTTGCGCAGATTGTCGGCCACGACCCAGAGTGTCAGGCCGTTGGGCACGGTGTCGTCTTTCCGGATTCGTCCGACGAAGACCGGGTCCTTCTCCCACGCATTCACGGGCATCGGATACGTCGACGATGCCGGTTGGTCCTCCACGATGATCCCCGGCGCCGCACAGAGCGCTTCGCGCGCTTCCGCGACCGAGCACGGGCGCTCGAACTCGACGTTGACTGATTCGCTGTGACCGCCCCACACGGGAACGCGCACGCATGTCGCGTTCACACGGATGCTGTCATCGCCCATGATCTTCTTCGTCTCATTCACCATCTTGTATTCTTCCTTCGTGTAGCCGTCGTCGTAGAACACGTCGACCTGCGGAAGAATATTGTACGCGATCTGGTGAGGGAATTTCTTTTCCGGCGCGGTCCGCCCGGCAATCTCATGCTCCAGCTGCGAGAGCCCCTTCTTCCCTGCGCCGGTGACGGACTGGTACGTGGCAACGACAATCCGTTTGATCTTCCAGCGGTCGTGCAGCGGCTTGAGCGCGACGACCATCTGGATGGTCGAGCAGTTGGGGTTCGCAATGATGCCGTGGTGTTCAAAGATCGCATGGCGATTCACCTCGGGCACGACGAGCGGGACATCCTTGTCCATCCGGTACGCGCTGCTGTTGTCGATCACGAGCGTTCCCGCCTTGACGGCATGGGGGGCAAATTCCTTGCTCACGGTCGCCCCTGCCGAGAACAGCGCGACTTCGACGCCGGCGAACGACGCCGGCTTCAGCTCCTCGACTTTATGCTGCGTTCCATTGAACGGAAGTTCTTTGCCCGCTGAGTGCGAGGAGGCGAGAAGACGGATGCTCCCCACGGGGAAGCGCCGCTCCTCGAGTACCTGGATCATCTTCCGGCCGACAAGGCCGGTGGCACCGACCACTGCCACAGAATACGCTTTCATTGGTCTCCTAAAGAGTGAATGATTAGCGGTGACGCCGTTCGCGGTCAGAGGTCGTCGTAGACTTCCCGCTCGCGAATGATATTCATGGACGAACCGTCGATCAGCACCTCGGCAGGCCTGAGGCGCGCGTTGTAATTCGACGAAAGCACAAACCCGTAGGCGCCGGCACCCATTACCGCCAGCAAATCGCCACGCATGACTCGCGGCAGCGCCCGGTCGAGGGCGAGAAAATCGCCCGACTCGCACAGCGGTCCGACGACGTCGACGATTTCGTACGGCCGGCCATCAAGCCGGACGGGCACGATCTGATGATGAGCGTGATACAGGGCCGGGCGGATGAGGTCGTTCATGCCTCCATCGACGACCACGAACACTTTTTCGTCTGTCTCCTTCCGGAACACCACCCTGACCAGCAGCGCACCCGAGTGCGCGACCACGGACCTTCCCGGCTGGATGGAAATCCGGCACCCGGTCGATTCCAGCACCGGAAGCACGGCCCGCACGAGCGTCGCGGCCGAGAGGTTGATCGCCTCGGGTTCTTCCTGCGGCAATTGGGGATGCTGGAGATAGCCGCGATACTGGACGCCGAAGCCACCGCCGAAATCGAGGTCCTCGATACTGAGCCCGGAGGCCCGCAGCTCTGCGACAAGCGATCGGAGCGATTCTGCCGCCTTCAGGAATGTCTCCTCGCGGACGATCTGGGAGCCGATGTGACTATGAATGCCGCCGATCACGATGTTGGGAAGCGAGACCGCCCACCGAAGAAACTCCGCTGCCTGCTGCCACGGGACGCCGAACTTGTTCTGCCGCTTGCTCGTCGAGACGTAGGCATGCCCGCCCGCGTCGATATCCAGGTTCACCCGCAGAAGGATTCTCGCGCGCTTGCCTTCCCGCGCAGCGATCGTGCTTATGATCTCGAGTTCTTCGGACGACTCGACATTGAATGCGTGAACGCCGTGCGAGAGCCCGAGCGAGATCTCGTCGTCGCGTTTCCCGACTCCGCTGAAGGTGATCTTCTCGGGCTGAAACCCCGCATGGAGCGCAAGATGCAACTCCCCACCCGATCCCACGTCCGCGCCCAGCCCTTCTTCTGCGATCAATCGGAGCAGCGAGCGGTTGGCATTTGCCTTCACGGCGTAATACGTCGTGTGCCGCCTGCCCTCGAACGCCCGCTCGATATTCCTGCAGTGATCGAGCAACGAGTGCTTGCTGTAGACGAACAACGGCGTCCCGAACGTTCGCGCTGCGTCATGCAACCCGATTTGCTCGGCGACGAGGATGTTGTTGTCGTAGTGGAATTCGTGCACAAGATCTCCAGAAGAACTCACCCCGTAGCCCCTCTCTTATGAAGAGAGGGGCGGTAGAGCATGGGTGTTTATCCTCTCCCCTTCTCTCTGTAAATCGAAGACCCGCCGGCTTTGTGGTGGGAGAAGGGGTCGGGGGATGAGTTCAGACATTCCCCGCCATCAGCCTCTCCAGCGGCGACACCAGGAAGAGGATCGCCTCATGGAACGCATGCGACACCGCGGGCACGCGCATAAGAAACAAGATGGCGATGATCCCGAAAAATCCGATCCGTCGGTACGCCAATGCCGCCTGCGGTGGCAGGAACGACGCGAGAATATGCGATCCGTCAAGCGGCGGTATCGGAATAAGATTGAACAGCGCCAGGATAACATTCAGGTACACGCCGCCATACAGCATCGTGAGGACGAACACCAGCACGCCCGACATCCCGTGCTCGTTGACGCCGGCAGACGATTTCGCGACGGCGGCGATGACCACAAACGCGGCGGTGCATGCTCCTGCAAGCAGGATATTCGATGCCGGCCCGGCAAACGATACGATCATGTCGTCCCGCCGCGGCCGCGAGAAGTTCGCGGGGTTCACGGGCACCGGCTTCGCCCACGCAAGAAACACGCTCCCTGCCGCAACGAGCGACATCAGCGGGAAAATGATCGAACCGAACAGATCGAGGTGCGGCAGCGGGTTCAGTGTCAGCCGCCCCATGTCGCGTGCGGTCGGGTCGCCCAGTTTCATCGCCACCCATCCGTGGGCAATCTCATGAACGATCACCGAGAACAACAGGATGGGAATAATCGAGAGGTTCTCCATCACGCCGTCGCCTTCTCGTCAACACGGAAGTCATGAAGGTACGGGAAATATTTCGCGTAGTCTTGCGTGAAATTCGTCACGTGGTATGCGCCGGATTTCTGACTTTGTTTGTACGTCCCCTTGTATTCCTTCCTTGCGACCCGTTCCACCGAATCCACCAGAGCGTCCACGTCCGATTCGTTGGAATAGCATCCCAGGCTCGCCCGGACCATCCCGGGCATCGCGGTTTTGTCTCCTCCGAGGACCGCCTTCTCATGCGCCAGGTCCTGTTCATGCGTCAGTCCCAGGAGCTCCTTGACATAGGGATGGGCGCAGAAGCATCCGTCCCGGACGCCGATCCCATCCTCCATCCCCAGGATTGCGGCTACCAGAGAGTGATGGACGCCATCCACATTGAACGTCATGACGCCGACCTTCTCACGCAGATCCTCTGTCGGGCCGTAGAAGGTCAGACCGCGCACCGCCTTGAGTTTCTTATACGCATACCGCAGGAGGTGCGTTTCGTGCTCCCAGACCGCATCCATGCCGACGGATTGCAGCATTGCGGCGGCTTCCGCCATGGCGATCCCGCCGACGACGTTCGGGCTGCCCGCTTCCTCCTTCTGTGGAGGATGGTTCCAGAATGCGTTGTCCAGAGTGACCACGTCCACCACACCGCCGCCGACCATATCCGGATCTCCCTGCTCGAAGAATGCCCGCGGGCCGATGAGCGCTCCCGTGCCGAACGGCGCGTACATTTTGTGCGCGCTGAACGCAAGGAAGTCGATGTGACCGGGGTCGTCGGGGTCTTTCATGTCGACCGGACGGTGCGGCACAAGCTGCGCTGCGTCGACGAAAATGCGGGCACCTGCCGCGTGCGCCCATTCGGCGATTTCGTGGATGGGCGGACACAGTCCCGTGATATTCGAAGCGCCCGTCAGCGCCACAAGCTTTACTCTGCCGGCGTTGTCCCGGATCGCCTTTCGGAGCGCATCACGATCGAGCCGGCCGTCCGGCAACATGCCGATGTGAAGGACCGACGCGCGGCGACGCCACGGCAGGTCGTTCGAGTGGTGTTCGAGCAGCGTCGTGATCACGACATCGCCCTGACCGAAGCCGAAACGGTTTGCGAGTTTGTTCACGCACTCGGTCGTGTTCTTGGTGAAGACCACCGCGTGATATCCCTGCGTTGCGCCGACGAAATGACCGACGAGGTCGTGGGCGGCGTCGAATACTTCCGTGGCAAGGAGCGACTTGAATCCCGTGCCCCGGTGCACGCCGGAATACCAGGGGAGGAACGCGTCGATGCTTTTCATCACGCGGGCAAACGACGGCGTACTGGCCGCGTTGTCCAGGAAAATATACCGCTTGAGGGAGCCGTCAAGGACCGGCACTTCGATGTCGATCCCGACGATCTCACTGCGAAGATCGTTGATCGAACGTGGCAACGTGTTCTGGTGAAACATGGAACTCTCTTCTGCTGATGATTGCTGACTTAACTGCGCGGGTGAAACGTACGATGCACCTCTTTGAGATACTCGCGGTCGATGTGCGTGTAGATCTGCGTCGTGGAGATGTCCGCGTGCCCGAGCATTTCCTGCACGGCCCGTAGGTCGGCTCCGCCTTCCAGCAGGTGCGTCGCAAACGAATGCCGGAAGGTGTGCGGGTGCACTTCGCGCGTGACACCTGCCCGCCGTGCATAGGCCTGGACGATCTTCCAGACAGCCATCCGTGTCATCATCGTTCCGCGGGCGTTCAGGAAGAGGACGTTGTCGGACGAACGCCGGCCGAGCAGCAGTGGCCGCGACTGATGCGCATACTGGGCGATCCAGCGCAGGGCCGGCCGCCCGATCGGCACGATGCGCTCTTTCGATCCTTTCCCGAACACGCGCACCGTTCCCACCCGCGCTTCAACATCGGACTGCTTCAGTCGTGTGAGCTCCGAAACGCGTATCCCGGTCGCATAGAGCGTTTCAAGGATCGCGCGGTCGCGCATCCAGAGATTGCGCCGGTCTTCCTTTCTCGCCTGCGGCTGATCGAGAATGCGCGCGATTTCCGTCGCCGAGAGCACTTCGGGGAGCGTTCTCTCGAGCTTCGGCGAATCCAGCGTCTCCGTCGGATTATGCAGCGTAATCGCATCGCCCACCAGGAACCGGTGGAAGCCCCGGACGGCGGAAATCGTGCGGGTCACAGAACGCGGGGCCAGCCCGCGGGACCTGAGCGAGCGGAGGAATGCCGTCGCATGTTCCTCGGTGATCGCATCCGGGTCTGCAACGCCTTTCGATTCCAGGTATGCGAGATAGCGGTCGAGGTCAAGCTGATAGGACGCGATCGTATTTGCCGAAGCGTTCCGCTCCAGCGAGAGGTACCGGAGGAACTTCTCGAGATACTGCTTCATGGCTGGTTGGGCTCCCGCGGGGGAGAAGGCGATGGCTCATCGATATCCCGGCCGGAGCCGCCGTCATCCTGAGGGGTTACTCCAAACGGGGCACGCCGGGCCCGCTTTCTGGGCTTCTCGACTTCGGGGTATCGCACTCTGCTGTGGTAGACGCCGACAAGAACGTTCAAGAATGCACTCTTGATGCGCGTCAGGTCTTTCAGGGTGAGCGGACATTCGTCGAGCTCCCCCTCTTCGAAACGTTTTGTGATCAGGCTCCCGATGGCATCTTCAAGCCGCTCCGGCGTCGGCTCCTCGATGGTACGGACGGCCGCTTCCACGGCGTCGGCAAGCATCATGATCCCCGTTTCTTTTGTCTGCGGCTTCGGACCGGGGTACCGATAGTCTGATTCCTTGATCTCGTCGATCTTCGTCGGGTCGGCGTCCTGCCGGGCAAGCTCCACGGCCTTGTTGTAGAAGTAGTCGATCCGCGTGGTACCATGGTGCATCGGGATGAAGTCGATGACTTCCTCCGGCAGGCCGTATTCGCGTCCGAGCGCAATGCCGTCTTTCACATGCGACGCGATGATCAACGAGCTCATGCGTGGCGTGATCTTGTCGTGACGGCTGCGTACGGTCCTCTGATTTTCGACGAAGTATGCCGGCTTCTCGATCTTGCCGATGTCGTGGAAATAGGCCCCCACACGTGCGAGAGTTTCGTTGGCTCCGACCGCTGCGGCCGCCGCTTCCGCGAGGGTCGCCATCGCGATGGAATGATGATACGTTCCCGGCGCCTGCACGGCGAGCATCCGGAGGATCGGGTGATTGAACTGTGCCAGCTCGAGCAGCGTCAGGTCGGTCGTCACCTTGAAGACCCGTTCGAAGAACACCAGCAGCCCATAGGTGAGCACGGGCGAGATGAGCGCGTTGAGCAAAGCATAGCCCATCTGCGTCGCCATTGACGGGAAGGAAGCGAACCGCTCAAGGCCCAGCGCAATGATTGCCAGCGCATAGCCGAGGAAGATGAAGCCCATCGACCGGAAAATCTGCGTCCGGTATCGCATGTCGCGAACGGTATACACCGACAGCGCGCCAGCGACAAACGCGCAGAGCGCGATGCCGTAGTCGTTCCCCCGTACGCCCGCGACCAGATACGCGATGATGACCGTGCCGTAGAACCCCACCCGGGAATCGAAGATGATGGTCAGCAGCATCGACGCCGCGGGGACGAAAATCAGAAACTCGATCGGCGCCGTTGTCGTCATCTCCCGCGCGAGATAGGCGAACACGCCCTCCAGCAGGATCAGGAGCGCTATGAGCGTCAAGCGACGGTTGTTCGAAAAGATCCGCTTGCGGAACAGATGGAGATAGATGCCGTACAGGCAGATCACGATCAACACGTGGAGAAACGTCCCGAGGAATTGCCACGGCGAGCTTCCTTCCGGTCCGCGTTCGGCCTTCGCTTTCCGCAACGAGTCGAGGCGGAGTTTGATCTCCGGCGTGATGCGCTCATGCTTGGAGACGATGCGCTCGTTTTCCTGGACGAACCCCGCCGTGCGCGGCACGGCATCGACCGCAACCTGGACCGCCTGCTCCGTCGCATCCTGATTGTATTTGATATTGGGGGCGAGGTTCTGAACCGCGATCCTGTAGGCGAGGTCAAGGGCCTGGGGCTCATTGCGGAGCCGGACCTTGAGAGCCTGTTCGAGGAGGGTGATCACTTCCCCCTGATCAAGAAATCTCACCCCGGGAATGATCTCTTCCGTCGTGCCGTGCCGGAGAGCGATCTCCGTGCGGTTGAGCATCGTCTTGGGCCGATCGAGGATCCCCTCACGCTGATAATCCTGCACGACGGCATCAATGTTTTGTTCCAACGACGAGAGATGTCCGTTCTCGATCAGCGACGGGATGACCTGCCAGTCCTGATCGGTAAGGGGGAGCGAGAGCCTCGCTTCTGCCCGTGCGTATTCCGAGGAATCGGTCGATTTGTCTGAAAGATTCCGCCGCACGTCCATCATGTACACGTCGTGAAGCCGTGCCACTTCGCGAAGCTGGCGGAAGAACCCGGCGATCTGTGCCACGTCCCGGTCGCTCTCCGCACTGTCACGCTCGAAGACGTCGTAGACATTTTTCCGCGCCGCCGCGACATCGCGCTGGTATTCCGCCTCTTCCCTCAGGATCGGGAACGAAAACGGCGCGATCAGGTCATTTTGCGCCCAGATGGCGCCGACCTTGTACTCCAGCTCGATGGACTCGCCGTGCGGAAACAGAAGGGCCAACAGGAGAGACAACAGAAGAGCGATGAGGATTTTCGAAACGACCGTTTTCCCCAGGTACACTTTCTTCAGGAGGGCGAGGATATCGATTCGATGAAGTTCTTCAGCCATGGCGTTCTGCGAAGTACCACGTTATGTAAACTTTAATATCGGGAGAAGGTCTCTGAATCGCAAGCTGCGCCGCCCCTCTACGCGTCGCGAAGCCCCGGATCCTGAGGCGATGCGTGCGCCGACATCGTTCCCATCAGCAACGCCACGGGCTTCAAGGGCACGATATGCTCGCACCCGATCTTGATGATCGAAGTGATCGGCACGGCAAGGATCATTCCCCACACACCCCACACCCATCCCCAGAAGATCAACGACAGGAGCACGGCAAGTGGACTCAAGTCCAACGAAGACCCCATCCACTTCGGCTCGACAAAATTCCCTATCACGCTGTGGAACACCACCAGCACAATCGCCAGGGCGAGGATGAAGCCCCAGGACTGCAAGCCCAGAAGACTCGTGAGCACGGGCAGCGCCACAGCCATCAGCGGCCCGAAATTGGGAATGTAGTTGAGGAAGAACGTCAGGATGCCGATGAAGTACGGGAAATCGACGCCGAACGCGAGGAGAATGATCACGGTCGCTCCCGCGACGATGACGTTGATGATGGTTTTCGTCACAAGATACCGCCGGACCTTGGCGTTGATCATCGTCATGATCTCCGTCAGGCGGTATGAGTCTTCCGTGGAGAACGCCTTGTAGATCTTTGCAGGAAAGTCCTCGCTCCCGAGCAGCAGGAAGATCAAAAAGAGCAGCGTCAGAAACATGTTCGCGAGGAGATTGAAGAACGAACCTGCGCCCGAGGCAAGGATGCTGGTGATCGACGAGAGCTGGACGGAATCCGCAAGTTCGACATGCGCCACGTGCTTCCCCATCAGCGCCAGAAACGACGACGACCAGGCGTCGAACGACTGGACGAGCTTTGTCAGGTTGTCCTGGTACTTCGGCGCCTGCGCAACGATGCTCTGGACGCCGCCCGTGATGATGAGCAATATGGCCGTGAGCATGGCCGCGACGATCAACAGCACGGCTACGACACAGAGCGCGAGCGGGATGCGCCTTGCGCGAAGGATCGAGATCAGAGGTTTGAACAGCTGTGAGAGGATCAATGCGAAGACCAGCGGTAGGAGGACATCCATCAGCTCGTACAAGACGAACACGACGCCGGTCAACGCAATAAACGCAAGGAGCGCTGTCGTGACTTTCCGGTAGTCGGTACCGGTACTGAAGAACTCCGCGCCGTTCTTGCTCATGGAGAGGGTCTCCCTGGAATGTTATTCCTGCAGAGCTTCGACAAGCAATTCGGCTATATCTTTCACCGCAACCCGCTCCGCCGCCCCGCGCTCCTTGATGCCGTCCGTCAGCATGGTCATACAGAACGGGCACCCGGTGCCGATGACGTCGGGGTTGAGCGCAAGGGCCTGGTCCGTGCGGTCCAGGTTGATTCTCCTCCCCTCCCGCTCTTCCATCCACATCCGCCCTCCGCCTGCGCCGCAACAGAAACTGCGTGACCGCGAGCGTTCCATTTCCATCGGCGCGGACCCCGTAGCTCCGTCGATCAATCGGCGCGGCTCGTCGTACGTGTCGTTGTACCGACCGAGGTAGCATGGATCGTGGAAGGTGAGCCGCCGCTTTGCCGCGGGATGAAGACGGAGCCGGCCTTCGCGGACGAGCTGATCCAGAAACACCGAGTGGTGAAGGACCTCAAAGTTTCCGCCGAACTGGCGATACTCTTTTGAGAGCGATTGCAGACAGTGAGGACACGTCACGAGGATTTTCGTGACGCCGTAGCCGTTCAGTGTGGCGATGTTCTCTCCCATCAACTGTTGCGCGAGGTATTCATTCCCCATCCTCCGCGCAGGATCGCCGTTGCATTTTTCTTCCGTCCCGAGGATGGCGAAGTCAACGCCCGCCAATTTCAAGAGCCGGGCAAACGCCTTCGTCACCGACTGATAGCGCGCGTCATACGAACCCGCGCAGCCCACCCAGAAGAGATATTCGGCGTGCTTCTTTTCCGCCATGATGGGGATGTCGAGCCCGTTGGCCCAATCGGCCCGGGAGGCGTGGGAGAATCCCCACGGGGTGAAGTTCCGTTCGAGGTTTGAGAACGTCACCTTCAACTCATCGGGGAACCGCGACTCATTCAGCACGAGCCCCTTGCGGAGATCCATGATCGTATCGAGATGCTCGATCGTCACCGGACACTCCTGCATGCAGGCCATGCACGTCGTGCACGCCCAGAGTTCCTGCTCCGTGATGAAACCGTCGAGCAACAGATGCGCCGGCTCGTCCTTCCCGCCGGGCGCCTGCGCCATGCGTTCGAACACCCGTGCGCGGACGTCGGTCACGATCTTTTTCGGATTGAGCATCTTGCCCGTGGCGTTGGCCGGGCACACCGACGTACAGCGTCCGCATTCCGTGCACGTGTAGCCGTCGAGAAGCTGTTTCCAGGTCAGATCCTCGATGTCGGTCGCGCCATACTTCGTAAGGGTCTCGTCGGCGAGGTTGATCGGTCTGATTGCACCCCGCGGTTCCAGCGAGCCGAAATAGACATTGGGAATCGACGAGAGGACGTGCAGGTGTTTCGAGAACGGAAGATAGTTCAGGAAGCCGAGCACAATGAGCATATGTGCCCAGAAGAATGTCCAGAACCATGCGAGCGCCGTCGTGCCGGAGCCGAAAAGCGGCGCCAGCATCGCCGAGACGACGTGCCCGGAATTTTGCACGGCCTGCGGGTCATGGGCCGCACGGGCGCCGTTCTGACAAAGCATCGTCACCATCACGGCGAGAATCAGCGAAAGGATGACGAGGGCATCCTGCTTCGAGTGTCCCGCAACGGCGAGCCGGGCGGGAGGAAACGCGATGCGTCGGATCAAGGAGACGACGACCACGACGGTGACGACGACGGCAATGCCGTCCTCCAGCATCAGCAGCGGAGCGTAGAGCACGCCCAGGAAGGCGAACGAAGCACCGGGGACGAGACCTTCGACGATGGATTCCGCGATCGCCGCGAGGAGGATGACGAACCCCCAGAAGATGAAGAAGTGGAGCAACCCGGCAAACGGCTCACGCAGCAATTTGGATTGCCCGAAGGCGACACGGAGAACGCGCGCAACCCGCGCCCACGGCCGGTCGAACCGCCCATCCTGTTTCCCCAGCTTCAGGCCCGAGATGAGCCGGCGCACCCGCATGCCAAAGAGCGTCAGGGAGGCGAGAAGAACCACCGCAAAGAGCACAGATTGAATCGAAGCCATGAGTGCACCGTCCAAGAATGAATCACGGGGATTGAGGAGGAATGGAAGAACGTCAGGCGAGCGCAGGCATATCGTGACTTCAGGTCACGCGCATTTCTCCTTCGAGGACTGTGACCGCACGTCCGCCGATCGCGACGGCCGTCACGCGGTCGTTGTCGACATTCAGCCGGACGGTGACCCTTCCCTTCCGTCCGATCGGGTCGCCCTGTTCGCCCGTCAGCATGATGACCGGACCCACTTCCTGAATCAGGCCGCGTTCGAACAGGTAGGCGCCGAGGGGCCCATTCGCCGAGCCGGTCACCGGGTCTTCGACGATGCCGACGGTCGGCGCGAAGAAGCGCGAATGGAACGACGACGTCCGGTCGACGGTCTCCGTCGTGAAGACGCAGAGCCCTTCGATCCCCCGGTTCGCGAGGAACTGGGTCATCGCGAGGAAGTTCGGCTTCATGGCGAAGATGGTGTGAAGACGACGGATCGGAACATACAGGTTCCCGGCCTCGACAATCGGGATATGATTGTCGAAGTCTTCGATCTGGATGTTCAGGATCCGCATGACGTCGAGCTTGTGATGCCCGGCGCGGCTGAACTCGGGAAGAGGAAGCTCGAGGATGACGCTGATGCCGTCCGCGTTCTTCTCGACCTGCACGCCCAGAACCCCGGACTTCGACTCAAGCCGGAAGGCGTAGTTGCCGGGACCGGACATCCCCAGCATCTTCTCCTCGGCGAGCGCATGGAAGCTCGCGATCGTGGCATGGCCGCAGAGCGGCACCTCCACCGAAGGCGTGAACCACCGCACCCTCACGTGGGCATCCGGGGTCTCGGGAGGGAGAATGAATGCCGTTTCCGACGCTCGCACTTCAAAGGCGATCCGCTGCATCTGCTGATCGGTGAGGCCGTCCGCGTTCAACACGACGCCCGCCGGATTTCCGGCGAGGGGAGTGTCGGTAAAGGCGTCGATATGTTTCAGGCGAATGTTCATGGTGCGGGGAACCGGTCGCGGGAGACGCCGAAAGGAACCGCCATCAGCGTCCGTCGCTCGCGAATACAGTAGAGGTTGTCGTGATAGACGAAAAATGGATCGGGAACCAGCCGGGGAATGTCCTCGTCCAGCACCTGTTTGAATATCGTATGGCCCGATTCCATGTCCAACACCCGTAGACTATGCCGGAAGTGCGGCTCCGTCTCCTCGCTGTCCGGCCGACGTTCATGCATCGAGAGCGCGATGCGGTCTCGGCGGACGTATGACATTAACGGCCCTGCAATTTCCCGCCCTTCGATGAAGGAGGTAATTCTTGCGCGGAGCGCCGCACCCACTCCCGAGGACTCCTCCAGGACGTCGGGAAACTCGACATCATCACCCGGCGCAGCAAAGTCCTCGCTCGCAAGCTGTCCGGTCACCCCCAGAGTTTCTCCGCTGGAAAGAGATATCGCAAGATTCTCTTCCGCCGATGAAGCGAAGGGATGGCCGACAACATTCGTTCCATCGGTCCCCTGAATCACAAGATCGGGACGTTCCCAGAGCTTTGTCCCATCGGCCATATCGACGGCGATGATGCCACGATGGACCGGCAGGTCGGGACTGGAGAATCCGTGAAGGAGCAGCGTCCCGTTGAAGATTCCCTCAATACCGATCCACCACCCGTCTCCGAACTCTCCCTTGCGCCAAACCTCAGATCCGTCTCGCTGGTCGAGACAGAAGAACTCCACCCGTTTGGTCTCCGGGTCGCGGTTTTCTCCGAGAAGGAGCGTCTCGCTCGCCACGCGGACATGCCAAATTCGTCCGGCGGCGGTGTATTCCCAAAGAGGATCGATCTTCTCTTTTCCAAAGAGATCGAAGAGACGCACAACACCCCCCATTCGCAAGAATTAAGAAACAAGATAAGAATGATGCGGAGGAAGGTCAATAGAAGCGATTTTTCTTGATTTCGGATGGGGGGGAAGGGGGAGGCCACACGTGGCAGAATTCACGCGGAGGGAACGGTGACCCCTGATTTCCTGTGGATTAGCTCCACCATTTCCTTTGCCGCCCGCCCCCGGTGACTCAGTGAGTTCTTCATGGAAGGGTCCAATTCGGCGTATGTCTGATTCAATCCTGAAGGGACGAATATCGGATCGTACCCGAACCCATTCTGTCCACGCGGTTCCTCGATGATCTGTCCCTGGCACACGCCTTCCGTTTGAAGATCCCGCGAATCCCACCCTACGAGCGCCAAAACACAACGGAACTGAGCACCGCGCCGCCTCGGAGGAACGCCACGCAGATCTGCCAGAAGCTTCGCCACGTTGTCGCGATACGTGGCACCGGGACCTGCGTACCGGGCGGAGTAGACTCCCGGGGCGTAATCGAGATAGAAGACTTCGAGTCCGGTGTCGTCTGCGAGCGAAGGAATACCCGTCAGGCGAAATACTTCACGCGCTTTTTTCAGCGCGTTTTCCTCGAGCGTCTCGCCGTCTTCTTCGATTTGTCCCACGGAGGGAAAACCATCCAGACTCACCACCTCCACTTCGAGGCCGGAGAATATCGATTGGAACTCCGCAGTTTTGTCCTTGTTGTGCGTCGCCAGGACTATCTGGTTTGGTGAGCCCATGGAGAATCTCCCTCGTTCAACTTCTACTCGATCTCGGCCGGAATTTATAGTACAGATTCACGAGCGCGCCGATCGCTGTCAGCGAATTCAGGAGAGAAAACACCAGGTCGTTCCTCCCCACGGCATAGACGACGAGACAAATACTTCCGATCGCTGAAAGGATGAGAAACAGCGTATTCGCTCCGCATCTCCCCGCGCGAAGTGTTTCGATCGTCTGCGGCAGCCAGCAGATCACGACGAAAGAGAGACCGAGATACCCGAAGAGCGAAAATGTCATGCGCAGAATGTCCGGTGATGCTTATGATGAACGAAGCAGCGTCTCAATCGCCTCATCCACCGTTTCCACTTCATGAAGAGCGACATCCCCTTCCGGCCTGGCGATGCGGCCGTTCCCGCGCGGCGTGACGATGCTTCTGAAGCCGAGTTTGACCGCCTCCGAGACGCGCCGCTCGATGTGGTTCACCGTTCTGATCTCACCCCCGAGTCCGACTTCACCGATCACCACGGCGTTGCGGTCGACCGGTGCATCGCGCAGACTGGAGACGATGGAGACGGCCATTCCCAGATCCGCCGCCGGTTCATCGAGCTTTACACCGCCGGCCACGTTGACAAACACATCGTACTGACCGACATGCACGCCGACGCGTTTCTCCAGCACCGCGAGGAGCATCTGCAGGCGCCGGGAATCAAACCCCGTGGCTGTTCGTTGCGGCACGCCATAGCTTGTCGGGGCGACGAGCGCCTGGACTTCCACCAGCAACGGCCGGGTTCCCTCGATCCCTGCGACGACGGTCGAGCCCGATGCGTCGGGCCGACGTTCCGAAAGAAACACCTCCGACGGATTGGTCACTTCGCGGAGCCCGCGGTCATGCATCTCAAAAATGCCAATCTCATTCGTCGAGCCGAAACGGTTCTTCACGGCGCGGAGGATCCGGTACGCGTGATGGCGTTCCCCTTCGAACTGGATCACCGTATCGACCATGTGTTCGACCACTCTCGGACCGGCGATGGCGCCTTCCTTCGTGACGTGCCCGACGAGAAACACCGGAATGCCCTTCCCCTTCGCGAGCCGCATATACCGCGCGGTGCATTCGCGGACCTGGCTCACCGTCCCGGGCGCACTCTCCAGCTCGGGCCGGAACATGGTCTGGATCGAATCCACGATGACGATCTCCGGAGCGGACTTTTCGATCAGCGCTTCGATGATGTCGATGTTCGTTTCGGCAAGGAGGAACATCCGTTCCGATGGCGGGCGTTCAAGGCGCGTGGCCCGCATCTTGATTTGACCGACGGATTCCTCGCCCGTAATGTAGAGAATCACCCGATCGGAGAGCGATGCCGCCATCTGCATCATGAGTGTCGATTTCCCGATGCCGGGATCGCCGCCGATGAGGATCAGTGAGCCGGGGACGATGCCGCCGCCGAGGACGCGGTCGAACTCCGGGATGCCCACCGGCACGCGGGATTCGGGGGAGAATTCCACTTCGGTGATCGGCACCGGGGCCACGGCATTGCGAACGCTCACTCCGCTTGTGCGCTTCGCGCCTTTCGCCGGCGCGCTGACCTCTTCAACGAAGGTATTCCAGCCGTTGCAGTTCGAACACTTCCCCGCCCATCGCGCGCTCTCATACCCGCACGCCTGACAGACGTATGTCGATCGGACCTTGCTCATCGCTTCGAAGATAGCACGATCGGGAGTGAGATTCAATTTGCTGATCTTCCCTCCTCTCGCTATCTTACTTCATGAGGAGAGCAACGACCCTGGCTGTTCTTCCCTTCCTTGCCGCGGGCGCCCTTGCCCAGGTGCCGGAGCAACCGTGGTCCGAGAAGGAGGCGCTCATCGCGAGCGAGCGTCACGCGTACGAACGGCTCCGCGATCCCACGCTGTTCTCCGCCGCTTCACCGGAAATCGATGTGACGTACTACTTCCTGAATCTCACGGTCTCGACTCCTCCTGCTACGACGCTGCTCTCGGGGGACGTGCTCATCAAGGCATTCAACAGAGCCGACTCCCTGTCGTCCGTCGTCCTTGATCTCATGAATACGATGACGGTGGACTCGGTGACGGTCGGCGGCACACGCACCTCGTTCAGCCAGCAGACACAGACGCTGACCATCGTTCTTGACAGGACATATCGCAAGGACGAGCTCATGGCCATACGCGTGGTGTACCATGGCGTTCCGGCCGCGACGGGGTTCGGCAGCTTCTATTTTTCGAACCACAACGGGACCCCGTGGGTCTGGTCGCTCAGTGAACCGTACGGATCGCGCGACTGGTGGCCATGCAAGGACCACCCGCACGACAAGGCCGATTCCAGCGACGTCTGGATCACCTGCGACAGCCGATTCAAGGCCGGCTCGAACGGGAAACTCGTGGCCGTCGTGGACAACGGGAACGGGACGCACACGTACCGCTGGTCGGAGCGCTACCCGATCGCGAGTTATCTTATTTCCATTGCGGTGACCGACTACGCCGAGTTCACCAACTGGTTTCACTACGCGCCGAACGATTCCATGCCGGTCCTGAACTACGTCTTACCTGAATTGCTCTCCTACGCGCAGCAGTACCTCCCGATAGCGGTGGATGCTCTCGGGATATTCTCCAATGCGTATGGCCTCTACCCCTTCATCAAGGAGAAATACGGCCACGCATCGATGGGTGCCGGCGGGGCGATGGAGCACCAGACGATGACGTCGACGACGAACTTCGCCGAGTACACGGTCGCGCACGAGCTCTCGCACCAGTGGTTCGGCGACATGATCACGTGTGCGAGCTGGGTCGATCTCTGGCTCCACGAGGGCTTCGCCTCGTACAGTGAAGCGGTGTATGCCGAGCGGAAATACGGCGAGGCGGCCTATGCGGGATACATGCTGCACTTTCTGGATGGCGCGAGACACGCCGTCGGCCCGCTCCGCGTCCAGGACACCGCGCAGGTGCCGACGCTCTTCGCCTCGGCCAATGTGTACGACAAGGGAGCATCGGTGCTGCATATGCTGCGCCACGTGGTCGGGGACAGTGTGTTCTTCACCTGCCTCAGGACGTATGCTTCGGACCCGCGACTCCGGTACAGCACGGCAACAACGGCCGACTTCCAGACCGACTGTGAGCGCGTCGTAGGAGCGCCGCTCGGGTATTTCTTCGACGAATGGACGAACGGCACGGGATACCCATCGTACGTCTACGGCTGGCAGACGGCATCCCACGGATCGGACTGGCTGCTCAGCCTTCACGTCGACCAGTCGAATGCCGCGGGGGGAAGCACCTTCTTCCGCATGCCCCTTGATGTGCTTGTGCGGGGGACCTCCTGGGACACACTGCTCGTTGTGACGAACAGTCAGCCGTCGCAGGACTTCATCGTCACACTTTCTCATCGCCCCACCGACGTGCGGCTCGACCCCGACGGGTGGGTGCTCGCCGACAAGAAGAACTCGAATGAC
>DATJPR010000171.1:0-4884 GCA_035506295.1 Bacteroidota bacterium
TGTGAAGAAATCTGACTGATCATTTCCGGAAAGAGGGATGTACGTGCATCCGAAGACGAGATCGAGCCCCAGCGATGGCAACCCAATTTTCGCGAGACCGGAGAATGAAAACTCCGCGGGGCTGAACCCATAGCCGAAGTCAGACAGCGGGCTTGTGTATATTGAACCCCTCATGAGAGACTCTAGCCCCGCTCCAACACCGATGCGAACTGTTTGTGCAGACACGAAATTCACCGCGATCAATGCTGCAGACAACGTCAAACCCACTTTCGTTCTCATGCGGCCTCCGAAAGGATGATGGCTGAAGCACGACGGGGCACACCCGGAATCAAAGATCCGCTCGTGCCAATGAAGAGAAGCCAGTTGTTTATCTGATGCTGATGTGGAAAACCACTCGACTGAATTTGCTCGCTAGCGACGAATCGCGTTCAAGAGTCGAAGCGGTTCCCTTTCGAGGAAGGAGTAGACGGAAGAACCGAACGTGTGTTAAGCGATATTACTTAACGCCATCGCAAAAGTCAAGTCGGAATGTCCGGCGCGAGAGCATGCCGGTCGGTCGTTCAACAGAGAAGGCAAATGGGAACCACGTCAAGGACGCTAGGGCGTGTGTCTCTTGCAGTGAAAGCGCCCGTCCGAATATCCGCCGCACTTTGCGCACATGGATTCTCCGCACACCACGCACACCCCCAAGGCCTCCGTCTCCGGATGATTGATGCACATGACGTTTTCGGCGCGGAGGGTTCCACAAGCGGGACAATACTCGGCATTGTCGTTGATCATCTTGCCGCAACGGATGCAGGGGGCAAGACAGGGTTTTTCTCCGCCGATCGACGGGGGACTCATGGCATTATTCTATCGAGGCATGAACTCAACATTGATTCAATCTTGCGATATTCGTGGAGGAATTCAACATTGTTGACTTGCTTCAACAATGCAAGGAATGTATCATTGGCATTTGAGAGATCATTCACCAAACAGAGGGCTCATGCCGAAACAGTGGACACGGAGGGATTTTCTTCGAACGGCCGGCACTTCCCTCGTTGCCGTCGCCCTGGACAAATCGTGGTCCTGGCAGAATCTCGCCGCCGATTCTTCGGCGACCGCCCGCTTCTACGTGGGAACGTACACTGATACCTCCAGCCAGGGGATTTATCAGGGTTGGCTCGATCTGAAAAGCGGGGCGATGAGGACCGAAGTCGCAGCGACGAAGGTCGTGAATCCTTCGTTCCTTACGATTGCGCCGTCGGGTCAATTCTTGTATGCTGTCAACGAGGTGACCGCATTCGACGGCTCGCCGACCGGTGGCGCAAGTGCCTTTGCTGTCGACGGCGAGAGCGGAAGGCTGCGGTTTCTCAATGCCCGGTCCTCCGGCGGTCAGGATCCATGTTACATTACCTATGACCGAGCCGGTCATTTCTTGCTTGTCGCCAACTACACGTCGGGATCATTTGCCGTGCTTCGGATGCAGGCCGATGGTGGGCTTGCCCCGCCATTCCCCATCGTGAAGCACCAGGGCTCCGGCCCCAACCGTGTGCGCCAGGAGGGCCCTCACGTCCATTGTGTCGCCGTTGCTCCGGACAACCGTTTCGTCATCGTGGCGGACCTGGGGATTGACCGGCTGATGATCTACGCATTCGATGCTGAGACCGGCAGCTTGAGTCCCGCGAAGGTTCCTTTCTGTGCGATGCCTCCGGGCTCAGGGCCGCGACATATCGTGTTTCATCCGGACGGAAAGAGCATTTTCGTCATCAACGAACTTCTCTCGACGGTCGCGCGGCTCTCTTATCGCCCGGACACCGGCGAATGTGTCGTCAAGCAGATCGTTTCAACGCTGCCTCGCGGATATACGGGAACAAATACCGCCGCGGAAATCTGTGTCGACGCAGCCGGTCGTCACCTGTATTGCTCGAACCGGGGTCATGACAGCGTCGCCGTGTTTCGCATTCAGCCGGGCTCGCACCGGCTGTCGCTTGTCCAGCACCAATCCACGCAAGGATCATTCCCACGCAGTATCGCGCTTGATCCCTCGGGGACATTCCTTCTTGCGGCAAACCAGCATTCGGAATCCATCGTTTCGTTCGCCGTCGACAAAAAGAGAGGAACGCTGACACCGACAGGGCGGTCCACGAATCTCGGCTCTCCCGTCTGTATCGCGTTCATGCCGTAAATCGAAGGGAAAGAATTTCGCCAGGAGCAGGAGATGGGAATGGCAAAACGGATGTGGTTGGCGCTGACGTGCGGATGTGTACTCGGCACTCTCGGACCAGCCTCGGTGCAGGCGCAGGACAATTTTGAAATCCAGGTCTACGGGTCGGAGACGGTCGCTCCATCAACGACGATGGTTGAGCTTCACAGCAACTACACTGCGCAAGGTTCGATCACCGGGATCAATGGCGTTCTCCCTACCGACCATGCCGTCCATGAGACGCTCGAAATCACGCAGGGGGTAACGCCGTGGTTCGAGGTCGGCGCCTATCTGTTTACCAGCCTGCCCTCCGGCGGTGCATACCAATGGGTCGGCTCTCATATCCGGCCGCGCGTTCGCGCTCCCGAGCAATGGGAGTGGCCGGTGGGCGTCAGTCTGTCGGCGGAGGTGGGATATCAGCGGCGGGCATTTTCCGAGGACACGTGGTCTCTCGAGTTGAGGCCGATTGTGGACCGGCAGTTCGGTCGGTTCTACGTGAGCTTCAATCCGACGCTGGACAAGGCGCTGGACCGCGGAGGGAGCGACGGCTCCGTGCAATTCTCACCGAACATAAAGCTCAGTTACGACATCACGTCGCTTGTTACCGCAGGCATCGAGTACTACGGAACACTCGGACCAGTGACGGCATTCTCTCCGACCGGCGACCAGCAGCACCAGATCTTCCCGGCAATCGATCTGAATTTCTCGCCAGCGTGGGAATTCAACTTCGGCGTGGGGTTCGGTCTGACACCGGCGACGGACCACACGATCGTCAAGATGATACTCGGCCGACGGCTCAACCTTCTGGCCGGGGAATAGTCCTCTCCTTGAGTATCCGACCTACAGATTGCGCTTCCAGAAATCGAGCATCGTGCTGTAGAGATGAACCCGGGCGGCGTGATCCGCGATCCCGTGCATTCGCATGGGATAGACCATCAATTCAAAGAGCGTATTGGCTTTGATGAGCTCGTCGATAAACGCCCAGGTGTTTTGGATGTGAACGTTGTCATCATACGTGCCGTGGACAATCAAGAGTCTTCCGTGAAGATCCTTGGCATGACCGACAAGAGCGTGGTCTTCGAACCCCTGAAGGTTCTCCGCCTCCGTCTTCATGTATTGCTCCGCGAACTTCGTGTCGTAGTACCGGAAGTCCGTCACCCCGGCGACGTCGATTCCCGCCTTGAATTCCTGTGAATGCGTCATCCCGTTCAGCGTGCAGGACCCTCCTCCACTCCAGCCCCAGATCCCGACCCGCGACGAATCGACGTACGGCAGCGCCTTCACCCATCGCACCGCGTCGACAAGATCATTCAGCTCTCCGGATCCGGAGAGTCTCCTGGCGATCGTCCGCTCCGTGGTCTTGCTGATCCCGGTAGCGCTCCGGTTGTCACAGCTGACAACAAGGTAGCCGTTCTGAAGGAGCAGGTTGTTCCAGAAGAGGTCTCGCTCCCATCCGTTTGCGACCACCGGCGCCGAAGGACCGCTGTAGACATAGAAGATCACCGGATACTTCCGTCCCGGCTCGAGGTGTGCGGGTTGAAGGATCTGGGCCGGCATCGGGAATCCATCCCGCGCTTGGATGGTGAGGAACGACGGGAACGCGAGACCAAGAGTGTCCAGGGCGGCATGCTCATGCGTGCCGAGCACCGTCATCGTCTTTCCGTCCGGGCGGTGCAGTACGAGAGAAGGAAGGGATGACGCCGTCGAATACCGGTCAACGTAGTAACGACAATCCGGGCTCATCGTGATCGAATGCGTCCCATCCTCTTTCGTGATCCTCTCCAAACCGCTGCCATCGAGCCGAATGCGGTAGAGATGGCGTTCGATCGAAGATTTCTCGAGCGCGGTGAAGTAGGCCGTCTGTGCCTTCTCATCAACGCCGATCAACCCGCCGTTCAACCAGAACACCTCTCCCGCCGAAGAACGCAACGTCCAGTTCCCATTCGTGATCTTGCGGACCATCGACCCGTCATGATTATAGAGATAGAGATGTTCGTAGCCGTCCCTCTCCGATCCCCACAGGAATTGACTTCCCCCATGAATGAATTTCAGGTCGTCTATGATATTGACCCAATCGGAGTCTTTCTCGGTCAGGGTGAGTTTTGCCGCGCCCGATTTTCGATCAGCAAAGAACAGGTGCAGCTCGGTCTGGAGTCGGTTCATTGTCTGAACCGCGAGCTCGTTGTCGCCAGGCACCCATTGCAGACGCACGAGATACTCATAGGGAAAGTTCGACAGATCGATCCATCGTGTCTCGCCGGTCGAAAGCTCGACGATCCCAGCGCGGACGACCGGGTTCTTTTCCCCCACCTTCGGATAGCGTTGCGTCAAAACGCGCGGCGTCCACGGCTTGACATCCACATAATGTTGAACGCTGACCTCCGACTCATCCGATTGAAGATACGCGATCGCCCTCGAGTCATCGGACCACCAGTACCCGCTGTCATGCCGGCCGAACACTTCCTCCCAATAGACCCACGACAGCGTCCCATTGAGAAGCGAATCGTTTCCGTCATGGGTCAACGCCTGTTCCTTCCCTGTGCGCAGATCGAAGGCGAAGAGGTTGTTTGCCCTGACAAATGCGACGTCTTCTCCGTCGGGAGAGAAGCTCACGCATTTTTCTTCCTCCGGTGTTTGTGTCAGCCGACTGAACGTCGATGCTGCAAAATCGAGGAGAAAGATGTCGTTCTGGAAAAGAT
>DATJPR010000172.1:0-6558 GCA_035506295.1 Bacteroidota bacterium
GCTTCGCGGACTCCGGTATCCCTTGCAGCAAGCGACGATCAAACGCGGCGATGTTGCAGTGAGCAACACGGTTCTTTCTTCACCGTTCAGTGTTCGCGCCAAATCCGGTGACATGCTGGTGCTCATCCTTCATGAACAGGGCCGTCGCATTTCGTAGACGGTCGAGAGCTTAAGAGACAACGGATGCAGTTCTCCTTCAGCTATGTTGACGAAGCAATCATCGGCTTGTATTTCGGCGGGGTGCTTGCCGTGGGGTTCCTAACCGCGCGGAAGCAAGGGAAGGAAACGGTCGAGTATCTCCTGGCGGGCCGCTCACTCACAACGCCCATCTTCGTCATGACGCTTGTGTCGTCATGGTACGGCGGGATTCTTGGCGTGGGCGAATTCTCCTATCGCTATGGCATCTCGAACTGGGTGGTTCAGGGCGCGCCATACTATGTGTTCGCGTTCGTCTTCGCTTTCCTTCTTGCTGGAAGGATCCGGAAGACCGATTTCGCAACCATTCCCGACAAGCTCCACGCATCCTACGGCAAGCCGACCGCGGTCCTCGGTGCGGTGCTGACATTCTTCCTCATGACGCCGGCGCCGTACATCCTCATGACGGCCGTCCTTCTCGAGCTTCTCACGGGGTGGGGCTATCTTGTCTGCGTTGTGGTGGGGACACTTGCGTCGACGATCTATCTCTATTCCGGTGGATTTCGTTCCGACGTGAACACGAATATCCTCGAATTCATCCTGATGTTCGCCTGTTTCGCGGTGATCCTCCCGTTTTCGTACGACAAGCTTGGCGGCTTCGACTTCATCCGCACGCATGTGCCGCCGCTGCATTTGACCTGGAACGGCGGGAATTCGATTCAGTTCGTGGTTGTCTGGTTCTTCATCGCGCTCTGGACGCTTGTAGATCCGTCATTTCATCAGCGGTGCTATGCCGCGAAGACTCCGGAAGTGGCGAAGCGCGGGATCCTCTGGTCGATCCTCTTCTGGTTCATCTTCGACGCCATGACTGCCACCGCGGGGCTGTACGCTCGAGCGGCGATTCCCGACCTTCAGCAGCCGGTGATGGCTTACCCCGCTCTGGCGGAGCTGGTGCTGCCGCCAATCGCCAAAGGTCTCTTTTACGTGGGAATGTTCGCGACGATCATGTCGACGTTGAACACGCTCATGTTCGTTTCGGCGACAACGCTCGGTCGCGATATTGTCTGGAGGTTGAACGATCAACGGGGAAACGACGTCGGCTGGACGAAGGCCGGACTTCTCGTTGCTGGCGTACTCTCAATCGGTCTTTCCCTGGCGATCCCGTCGGTCATCAAGCTCTGGTACACGATCGGCACCGTAATAATTCCTGGACTCCTGCTGCCGCTCGTAATGTCATACTTCCCCCGCTTGACGGTCGGCCCGCGGTACGCGTTTGTCGCGATGATGATGGGTTGGCTTGTATCGCTGACGTGGCTTGTTGCCGGTTGGTCTCAACAAATTGGCGCGGAGAATTACCCGTTGGGCGTGGAGCCGATGTACCCGGGGCTCATTGCATCGATCGCCGTGTGGACTGCCGGGAAGGCGGGAGGGCAACGAGAATATGCAGGAGGGAGCAAACAGTAATCAGGCTGGGGTCGTACTATGAGTAGGAAGTAAGAAGTCAGATGTAGGAAGAAAACGGTGGCGGGCAATGTCGCCTGCTGTCCCCTGTTCTCCCCCTCTCTCCCGCTCCCGCACTCCCGCGCTCTCCCTCAGACCTTCATCTGGTATTGCTGAATCTTCGTATACAGCGTCTTCAGACTGATGCCCAGCACCTTCGCCGTCTCCGCTTTTGCGCCGCGAAAACTTCTCAGCACGCCTTCGATGTGGAGCCGCTCGATCTCTTTGAGCGGAATTGCAGTGCCGATCTTGTCGTCGCCGCGCGACGATGCGGGCAGCGACATCGGGGCGTTGGGTAGGGAAAGATCCTGTGGTTCGATGACGTGATTCCGGCAAAGAATGGCCGCGCGCTCGATCACGTTCTCCAGCTCACGAATATTCCCGGGCCAATCATAGCCCATGAGGACCTCCATCGCGGCCGCGGAAATGGAAGTCTCCACTTTGGTCTTCATGCGGCTTCGAAGGAAGGATGCGACGAGAAGCGGAATGTCCTCACGCCGCTGTCGCAGCGTAGGCAATTCGACCGTGATAACGTTGAGCCGGTAGAGAAGATCCTCGCGGAACTTCCCTTCACGCACCTGTTCTTTTAGGTTCTTGTTCGTCGCGGAGAGAATTCTGCAGTCGGCGTGCAATGTTGTATTGCCTCCGACGCGCCGGAATTCCCCCGTCTGTATGAAGCGGAGTATTTTCGGTTGAATGATCTGGCTGATATCGCCGATTTCATCGAGGAAGAGCGTGCCGTTGTTGGCGATTTCGACGATGCCCTGTTTCATCGCGCGGGCATCAGTGAAGGCCCCTTTTTCGTGGCCGAACAGCTCCGATTCGATGAGCGTGTCGGGAATGGAGGCACAGTTCAACGCAACAAATGGCTGGTCCCGCCTCTCGCTGTGTTGATAGATAAAATTTGCGACTAGCTCCTTCCCCGTGCCGCTCGGTCCCTGGATCAGGACCGTCGATTCTGTAGGAGCGACCTTTGCAGAGATTTCCAGGACCCGGCGGAATGCCTCGCTGTCGCCCACCATTTCATTGCTTCCCTGGAGCTTCTCGATCACTCCCTTCATGACGGTATTGTCGATCAGCAGCTGCCGGCGTTCCAACGCGCGCTGTATCGATGCCAGGAGTTCGTCATGCGTTGTGGGCTTGGTAATGTAGTCGTATGCCCCCATTCTGATGCATTCCACTGCGGTGCGTACGTCGGTAACGCCGGTGAGCATGACGACTTCCACGGAGGGAAAATTCGCTTTGATAAACTTCAACACTTCGCTGCCGTCGACTTTCGGCATCATCAGGTCGCAGAGCACGACGTCATAAAGCTTTGTCTGTACCGCGTTGATGGCAGAGACGCCGTCGACCGCGGTATCGACAATGTACCCTGCCCGGGCAAGGAGGGACGAGAGCATGTAGCGAAAAGCTTCTTCGTCATCAACGACGAGTATTGTTGCGTCCTTCTTCGCCATATTTGGCTCGAGGATGTTGCACCGATTTCAGGGTTTAACCCCTGTTCGGGCTTATCATAGACAATTGACAGCACAAAGTCAACCGGTTTGCTTTTTAGCACGCTTGTTGTATATTTGGCATAATTACAAACCACCCCGTGTCATGATCGGACATCCCTCGGCAAAACGCGGACCGTCTGACACGATTGAAATTCCCCGACATGAAAATCTCCGAAAAAGTTCTCCGCGCCGCGCCCAAAGTCCTGTTGCACGACCATCTTGACGGCGGTCTTCGTCCGTCGACGATCGTTGAGCTCGCGCGCGACAGGAAATACCGGAAGCTTCCCACAGAAGATGCGACGCAACTCGCAACCTGGTTCCATCGAGGCGCTCAGCGTGGGAGCCTGCCGCTGTATCTCGAAGGATTCGCACATACGACGGCAGTGATGCAAAGCGTCGAGTCGCTGGAGCGCGTCGCCTACGAGATGATGGAGGACATGTACAACGACGGTGTCGTCTATATCGAGACGCGGTTTGCGCCCGTCTTCCACACGGACGGCGGCCTGCACTGGGATGAAGCGGTCAACGCCGTTCTTCTCGGCCTTGAACGGGGGAGGAAGGACTTCGGCGTTGAGTTCGGACTGATCATCTGCGCTATGCGCAACATGAGCCTCTCCCAGGAAATGGCGGAACTCGCAGTCGATTTTCGGGAACGCGGCGTTGTCGGGTTCGATCTCGCGGGGGAAGAAGGCGGCTTCCCGCCCAAGAAACATGTCGATGCGTTCCATTACATTCAGAGAGAGAATTTCAATATCACCATCCACGCCGGCGAAGCGTTCGGGAAGGAAAGCATCTGGCAGGCGATCCAGTGGTGCGGAGCGCACAGGATCGGGCATGCAACCCGGTTGATCGAGGACATCGGGCTGGACCCGCACGAGCCGGGGAGAATCGTCAAGATGGGGTACCTCGCCCAGTACATTCTCGACAAGCGCATTCCTCTGGAAATCTGCCTGACGAGCAATGTCGATACCGGAGCGGTCAAATCGATTGAAGAACATCCGTTCGGTCTGTATTACCGCTATCGGTTCCGGGTGACGTTGAATACGGACGACAGATTGATGAGCGCCACCACGATGACGAATGAATTCAAGATCGCCCATCGCTCATTCGGCCTGAGCCTCGACGATCTCGAGAAGGTGACGATCAATTCGATGAAGAGCGCGTTCATCCCGTACAACCGTCGGATCAAGATTATCTACGATGTCATCAAACCGGGCTACGCGAAGGTTCGCGCCTCGCGCAGGAGAGTCGAGAAAGGGGAACCGGTCCGGCGCTGATCCGCGGCGTGCAGACCCCTTCGAGTTCGTCAAAAGGGAGCAGACGTGTCTGGATTTCAGGGTGATGCGTTGGTGGTCACCATCGTGCGCCACGCCGAGGCCGCAAGCATCAGCAGCGGCAAGAACTCGGATGCGGAGCGGCCGCTGACGGCGCGGGGGATGGCGGACGCCCTCGCGATCGGACGGATGATTTCCCTGCTCGACGATATTCCCTCGCTGGTCATGACCAGTCCCCTTCTGCGCGCGGTACAAACGGGAGGAGCGATCGCGCAGAGCATCAATCCATCGATGACTTCATCGGTGAATCCCATCCTGGCTCCCGGCGTGGAGCCGCGGCAGCTTGTCGAAGAATTGGCGGCCCTCCGGCGATCGGGTGTGAAGAGTCTGCTTGCCGTCGCCCATCAACCCGATGTCGGCGAATTCATAACCTACACGATCACCGGGAGAGGAACTTCTTCGCTCGGGTTGCCGCCTGGCGCTGCGGCCCGCCTCTCACTCCGGATCTCCGGGGCGCACCCGGAAGGAATTCTGCAGTGGCTGCTTCCCCCTGATGCAGCGCGCGCTTTTGTTTCCATCCAACCAACAACGTCGGCGAAGCCATGAACCTCCTGACGATCCCCATCGAGAAACCACAGGACATGAACTTCATCCTGGGACACTCGCATTTCATCAAGACGGTGGAAGATCTCTACGAGGCAATTGTCCAGACCGCCCCGGCGATGAAATTCGGCCTCGCGTTTTGCGAGGCGTCCGGACCGTGCCTTGTGCGGTGGGCGGGGAATGACAAGCGATTGGTCGACCTGGCCTCGAAGAACGCCATGGCGCTGGGAGCAGGGCACTCGTTCATTATTTTCATGGAAAGCGGGTTCCCCATCAATATCCTGAACACGATCAAGCAAGTCCCCGAAGTGTGCCGCATCTATTGTGCAACCGCGAATCCGGTTGAAGTCGTGATCGGGGAAACGGACCAGGGCCGGGCGATCCTCGGCGTCGTGGACGGCGAACGCACGCGGGCAATCGAAGGGGAGGAAGACATTCGCAAGCGCAAAGAGTTTCTGAGAAACATTGGCTACAAAATGTGACGGAATGCAAGACACTAACCACTGGTCACTGACCACTTGTTCGGGACTTTGAGAATTGAGACGAGTGAACTACAGCTACGGAGGAGAGTCATGAAAGCCCATTTTGCTATGTTGATCGCCGTTGCGGCCATGTTCCTGACCAGCACCCTTTTTGTATCGCCGTATGCCGATGCGCAGAAGAAGCCAAAGCCGAAAACGAGCGTACAGCAACAGAAGCCGAAGGAAGTGGAAGAAGAACAGACCGAAGCTGCGCCGGCACCGCCCGCGCCTCAGCCGGCGACGTCGATCTCAGGGGGCGTCCTGGATATCATGAAGAAGTTCATCGGTCAGAAAACGAACCTTGGAACGCTGAAGAAAGTGAACAAAGAATTTATCGAGTTCGAAGACGATAACACGATCCTCACTGTTCCGGTGACCAACGTCCACTCTCTAAAACAGGTGACCGACAAGGACGAAAACGACAGCACCGTCGTCCGGCTTGAAGTCCGGTTGATCGCAAAAGACTGAACCAGGACATTCTCCAATGAAGAACGGCGGAACAGTCGCCACAGCTCCAATACGGGCTCCGCGGGGGACGACGCTCTCCTGCAAAGGGTGGGTGCAGGAAGCGGCGATGCGCATGCTGATGAACAACCTCGACCCGGAGGTTGGGGAGAAGCCCGAACAGCTCATTGTGTATGGTGGCGCAGGGAAGGCTGCTCGAAATTGGGAATGTTATGAAGCCATCATTCGTTCACTCCGGCAGCTTGAGAACGACGAGACACTGCTTGTGCAGTCAGGGAAGCCGGTAGGAATATTCCGCACGCACGTCAACGCGCCCCGGGTCCTGATCTCCAATGCGATGCTCGTCCCGAAGTGGGCGACGTGGGATGAGTTCCGCAGGTTGGAGGCCTTGGGGCTGACGATGTACGGGCAGATGACGGCGGGAAGCTGGATCTACATCGGAACGCAGGGAATTCTGCAGGGGACGTATGAGACGTTTGCAGCGGTAGCGGAACGATACTTCAAGGGGACGCTTGCTGGTCGGTTGCTGGTGACCGCCGGCCTCGGCGGCATGGGCGGCGCCCA
>DATJPR010000173.1:0-11634 GCA_035506295.1 Bacteroidota bacterium
GAGGTTCTTGCCGCCTATCGAACGCACCTCGTCGTTCGTGCGGGGTATCGTATTGTCGAGGCACGTCGCGATCCGTCACGCCCAGAGGGGATGTATGCAGGAGGAACGTTTTTTCACATGCGGACTCTTGTCACCGGGCTCTTGAAGAAATCGGAACTTCTGGCGTTCTTCGTCTGTACGATCGGGCCGGGAATGGAGTCATGGAGAAACCGACTGCAGGCGGACGGTGATCTCGCAGGCGCATTCCTGGTAGACACTGTTGCCTCTCTTGCGGTCGAAAGCGCGGTGAACCTCCTCCACGATCGGATCGAAGTCTCCATGCGTGCCCGGGGACTGAAGATCACCAATCGCTACAGCCCCGGTTACTGCGATTGGTCGGTGGCTGAACAACACCTGCTGTTTTCTCTCTTTCCTCCCGGCTTCTGTGGGATAACACTCCTCGACTCATCGCTGATGGTCCCCATCAAGTCCGTGAGCGGAGTGATCGGCATCGGCAAACAGGTGAAACGCGCACAATACACCTGCGACGCCTGCGGGATGAAAGACTGCACGTACCGCTCAACGCGGACCCGCTCCTCCACACCCTCGACCAAGCGAAAGATTCAACCATGACTGACGCGCAATGGGACATGCTACTCAAGACTATCCATGGCGAAGTTTCGGACACGATTCCGGTGGGCTTCATTATCGATTCTCCCTGGCTGCCGAACTGGTACGGTGTTCGCATCCTCGACTACTTCTCGAGCGAAACCGTGTGGCTGGAGGCCAACTTGAAGGCGCTCAGGGAATTCCCCGAGGCGATGTTTCTTCCGGGGTTCTGGTCGGAATTCGGCATGTGCACCGAGCCTTCAGCCTTCGGCGTGCGATGTTCGTTTCCGCCGAATGAGTTTCCGTACGCGCACAAGATTCTGTCGTCAGCGGACGATATTGCCTCGCTCCCGACGCCGAACCCGCAGAAGGACGGACTGTTGCCCTTCGTGCTTAATCGTTTGAAGCGTGCCCGGCCGCAGATCGAAGACGCCGGCCATCGCATCCGCTTCGCCGTCGCCCGCGGCCCATTGAATATTGCGAGTTATCTGATGGGGACGACGGAATTCCTGACGTCGATGATGCTCGAACCGGAAAAAACGGAGGAGCTGCTGAAGAAGATCACGAAGTACTTGAAGGAATGGATTCAGCTGCAGCGGGAAGCGTTACCGTCCATCGACGGGATATTTCTGCTCGACGACATCATCGGGTTCATTGGTCAGGCGCAATTCAAGAGCTTTGCCATGCCGTACTTCAAGGAGCTTTTCAGCACGGATGTCTCCGTCCGGTTTCTCCACAACGATGCGCCATGCAAAGTCTCGGCGCCGTTCCTCGCCGAAATGGGGGTAAATCTCTTCAACATGGGGTTTGACGTCACGCTCAATGAACTGAAGAAGTTGACGGAGAACGCGGTGACGCTCATGGGCAACATCCCTCCGCGGGACGTCCTTGCCGCAGGCACACCCGACAAAGTCGCGGAGACGACTACGGAGTTGTTGAAATCCTTGAGCGACCCCTCCCGGGTCATTCTTTCCTGCGGCGGCGGAATGCCGCCAGGCGTGAGCTCGGAAAATATCCGGGCGTTCATGAGAACCGTCAAGGAGTTTCCCCTCAGGAACACCGGGCCCTTAGCCCCTAATGTACCGGCGGGATCTTAAGCACTTTCGCTCCACGGATCTTCCGTCTCTTGAGATCCGTGAGAGCCTTATTTGCATCCTTCAAAGAGAACTCTTCCACGTCGGCCTTCAACGAAATCTCGGCCGCGATCGCGAGGAACTCCCTCACGTCGTTACGTGTGACGTTGGCGACAGTCTTGATCTCTTTCTCCATCCAGAGATGAGTCGGATAGTCGATCGATGAGAGAACGCTTTTATCGCGATCTTCCTTTCTGATTGCGTTGATGACGAGCCGGCCGCCAGGGTGGAGGTTCTTCAGCGATGCGACAACTGGTGCCCAGGCAGGAGTGGTGTCGATGATGGAGTGGAGGTGTTCCGGAGATACGCTGTCGATGTTTCCCGCCCACGCAGCGCCCAGGCTCCTGGCGAATTCCTTTTCCGAATCTCCCCGCGCAAAGACAAAGATGGTCGTGTGAGGATAACGGTGCCGTACCAACTTAAGGACAAGATGGCCTGAGGCGCCGAAACCCATGAGCCCGAGATTGTCCCCGTCCGCAATCCCGGCTAGCGTAAGGGAACGATAGCCGATTGCCCCCGCACAGAGCAGCGGTGCCGCCTCGAGGTCAGTAAACATGCCCGGGATCCGGTGTGCGAAACCCGCCGGGACCGCCATGTATTCTGCATAGCCTCCGTTGGCATCGCGGCCGGTGGCGATGAATTTCTCGCAGAGATTCTCGCGACCTTCCCGGCAGTACCTGCATACCCCGCACGCGGAAAAAATCCATGCAACGCCGACACGCTCGCCCGCAGAGAATCCATGAACCTTCTCGCCGACTTCGTCGATTGATCCAACGGCTTGATGCCCGAGGATGACAGGAAGGCGCGGCGGCGGTGTTCGCCCCTCAATCTCGTCGAGCTCCGTGTGGCAGACGGCACACGTCGATACCCGGACGAGAAGCTCATCATCAGCGATTATGGGCTTCGGTACTTCCTCGAGCTTCAGTGGCTCGCTGACCCTCTCAAGGTCGGCGAGTTCATGAAGGACCATGGCTTTCATCGTCGATTCAGACCCTTTCCTCTCGTTCCGGCGCAGATCCTCAGATTCTTTTTTCATGGGCCTCTTCCGTGAAACTCAAGAACAAGAGACGTGTGTTACAGCTATACTTCCATCCTCAGGAACATACGCATGGTTTCGATAACTCTCAATCCAAACTGGAGCGGAGTTTTTCCGGCGCTGACGACCGCCTTTACGAAGGACGGGTCTCTCGATTATGACGCAATACGGCAGTTCTTTGGTTGGCTGCTGGCTGCGGGTGTGGACGGCCTGGTCGTCAACGGATCGCTCGGCGAAAACGGGTCGCTGGAACCCGACGAGAAGCTCGCCCTTGTCGCGCTCGCCGTCGAAGCCTCCGGAGGCAAAGTCCCCGTTCTCTCGGGGGTCGCCGAAAGCAGCACGGCCCGCGCATGTCAGTTCGTCGATCACGCTTCGCGCCTCGGTCTCGACGGCTTCATGGCCCTCCCGCCGATGCAATACGTTTCCGACCGGCGCGAGACCATCGCCCATTTGAAGGCGATCGCCTCAGCGACGGATCTCCCGATCATGCTCTATAATAATCCGGTCGCCTACCGCGTGGATATCACTCCAGAAATGTTCGCGGAGCTTGCAGGAGAGCCGAAGTTCGTCGCAATCAAGGAGTCTTCCGAAAACGTCCGCCGTCTGACGGATATCCGGACACTTGTCGGCGATCGGTACCGGCTGTTTGTCGGCGTGGATGACCTGGCAATGGAGAGCATTGTCGTCGGCGCGGATGGATGGGTTGCAGGACTGGTCTGCGCATTCCCCCGGGAATCCGTGGCGCTGTTCCGCCTCGTCCGGGCGGGACGGATCGCAGAAGCGCTTCCCCTCTACCGATGGTTCATGCCTCTCCTCCATCTCGACGCCTCGATCAAGTTCGTCCAGAACATCAAGCTCGTCGAGGCGATCGTCGGGGTCGGGACGGAATATGTGCGTCCTCCGCGCCTTCCCCTGACTGGCGACGAACGCCGCGAAATCGAAACCCTGGTGCAGCGTGCCCTAGCGTCGCGGCCCTCTCTTCCAGACCTGGATCTCCTGAAGGCATAATCTATGTTCAAGAATCTTATCGATGGGAAGTGGCTCGACCCGGGGAGGGAACGTCCGAACATCAACCCTTCCGACATCAGCGATATTGTCGGCATGTATGCACAAGGTGGCGGAGAAGAAGTTCATCTAGCCGTGACCGCTGCGAAACTGGCGGCTCCCGGCTGGGCATCAAGCACTCCGCAACAACGGTTCGATGTGCTTGACATGGTGGGCACGGAGATCCTTTCCCGAAAGACTGAGCTCGGTCACCTCCTGGCCAGAGAGGAAGGAAAAATCCTGCCCGAAGCCGTCGGTGAAGTCGTGCGGGCCGGATCGATCTTCAAGTTTTTTGCCGGAGAAGCGTTGCGGCAAGCGGGCGAACATGTGAAGTCGGTCCGGCCGGGGATCGATATCGACGTCCTGCGCCAGCCGCTTGGAGTCGTAGGACTTATCTCACCATGGAATTATCCTATCGCGATACCTTCCTGGAAGATTGCTCCTGCGCTGGCGTTCGGCAATGCCGTGGTCTTCAAACCGGCAGAACTCGCGCCGGGGTGTTCCTGGGCTCTTGCGGAAATTCTTTCCCGCTCGGGATTACCCGTCGGGGTGTTCAACCTCGTCATGGGGCCAGGAAGGGAAGTCGGCAATGCTCTCGTTACCCATCCTTTGATTGACGGGATAAGCTTCACGGGATCCGTTGAAATCGGCCGCCAGATTGCCTCGCAGTGCGGCGCTCGGATGAAACGCGTTCAGCTGGAGATGGGAGGGAAGAATCCCCTGGTGGTGCTTGACGACGCCGATCTTGACGTAGCTGTCAATGCGGCCGTGAACGGATCCTATTTTTCGACAGGTCAACGCTGCACTGCCTCCAGCAGGCTCATTGTCACCGCAGGAATTCGGAGCCGGTTTGAAAAACAAGTCATTGACCGGCTACGCACGCTGAAGGTGGATGATGCGCTCGCAGAGGGAACGGAGATGGGCCCTGTGGTTGACGAGGTGCAGTTGGAAAAAGACCTGGAATATGTCGGCATCGCGCAGAAGGAGGGCGGGACGCTTGCCTATGGCGGTGAGCGATTGAAACGGACGAAGAGTGGCTACTATATGTCGCCTGCGCTGATCACCGAGACGACGAATGCGATGCGCATCAACCGCGAAGAGGTGTTCGGTCCCGTCGCATCGCTGGTCATGGTCAGGGACTACGAAGAAGCGCTTGCGGTGTCCAACGATACAGAATTCGGACTATCCGCGGGAATTTGCACGACCTCCTTGAAGTACGCCAGCCACTATCGGGACCACGCGGGAGCCGGGATGGTGATGGTGAATCTGCCGACTGCCGGCGTCGATTATCATGTTCCATTTGGCGGCCGCAAAGGATCAAGCTACGGAACGCGCGAACAGGGCAGATACGCCATCGAGTTTTACACCACAGTGAAGACCTGCTACACTGCGCCCGGCTGATTCCTGGACGAGTCCACCATGGCACGCACCACGTTTCTCTGTATCGATGCTCACACGTGCGGGAATCCCGTCCGTGTGGTGACAGGCGGCGCACCGACGCTCCAGGGTGCCACCATGAGCGAGCGAAGGCAACATTTCCTCGCGGAGTATGACTGGATTCGAACGGGATTGATGTTCGAGCCGCGTGGTCACGCGATGATGTCCGGCAGCATCCTGTACGACCCGATTCGAGAAGACACGGACGCTGCACTCTTGTTTATTGAGACGAGCGGCTGCCTGCCGATGTGCGGTCATGGCACGATCGGGACAGTGGTGGTGCTGATCGAGAACGGGCTGGTAAGACCGCGGACGCCCGGAAGGCTCCGGCTGGAAGTTCCGGCAGGTATTGTCGAGGCGGAGTACATCGAGGCTGGCGGTCACGTCGAGTCGGTGCGATTGCGGAACGTACCGTCGTACCTCGATGCCCGAGATCTCTCTATCGAAATCCCGGACTTCGGCACCCTGTGGTTCGATGTGGCCTACGGCGGAAACTTTTACGCCATCGTCGACCCACGCGGCGATTTCAGAAGCCTCGACCAGTTTTCGGCGGCCGAGATTCTCCGACTGAGTCCACTCGTGCGACGTGCGATCAATGCGAAATATTCCTTCGTCCATCCCCTCAATCCAACCATCCACGGCTGCAGCCATGTCGAATGGACCGGGATACCGCGACACCCACAGGCCCAGGGGCGGAATGCCGTGTTCTACGGCGAAGGGGCAATCGACCGATCTCCCTGCGGCACCGGCACATCAGCCCGGCTCGCACAATTGACGGCGAAGGGCGTGTTGAAAAAGGGGGATGTCTTCGTGCACGAGAGCATCATCGGGAGCCTGTTTACCGGACGTGTCGAGGAGCTGGTCAAGATCGGGGAACGGGATGGGATCATTCCGAGCATTGAAGGGTGGGCACGCGTTACAGGGTACAACACGATCTTCATTGACGATCGAGACCCATACGCACACGGGTTTGAAGTGCGGTGACAGGAATGAACAATGCGCCGGACGTGATCATCGTCGGAGGTGGAGCGATCGGCCTTTGTGCCGCGTACTACCTTTTGAAGGACGGCGCTTCGGTCGTCGTCATCGACAAGGGAGAGATGGGTCATGGAAGCTCTCTCCATAACGCCGGTTATATCTGCCCGAGCCACTTTGTCCCGCTTGCCGCTCCCGGCGTATTTGCACAGGCATTGAAATGGATGCTCAGCCCGAGCAGTCCGTTCTATGTGAAGCCCAGACTTGATCGTGAGCTGATTGCCTGGGCATGGCAATTCCGCAAGTCGTCCACCGAGCGCGCCATGAGATGCGCAATGCCTTTGCTGCGGGACCTTCTGGTGGATGGCTCCCGACTTATGGAGGAGCTTTCCCGTGAGCCGGGGATGGCATTTCAGTATGCGAGGCAGGGGCTGTGTATGCTCTTCGCGACTGAGAAGGGAAGATCTGCTGTAGAGCACGAGGCAAGACTGGCGGATGAGCTCGGCATGGAAGCCCGTTTGCTGGACCGCCGGCAGCTGCAGACAATGGATCCAGGGATCGAGTTTGGCGCGATGGGAGGAGCGTTCTATCCCGGGGACGCGCACCTCCTTCCCGCAAAACTGGTGCAGGACCTCTCCAGCGTCCTCGTCCGTTCGGGAGCTACTCTGATCGAGAATTGTCCGGTTGAAGGATTTGTGCTCGAGGGGGGGAGAATCGCCTCTGTGAAGACGCCCAAAGGCTGGTATGAGTCTCGGGAAGTCGTCCTTGCCGGCGGGGCCTGGTCTCCGGGAATCCTTCGAGACATTGGCGTCCGGATGCTGATGCAACCCGGGAAAGGCTATAGCATTACCATCCCCAGGCCGCCGCGGAAGCCTGTTCACCCGTACATCTTCACCGAACGCCGCGTCGTGGTGACGCCGTTTCAAGACAGCCTGCGATTTGCCGGCACCATGGAAATGTCCGGGCTGGATACGTCGATCCATCAGCTCCGCATACGGGCGATGCTCGACGCCATCCCGGTGTACATGAAGAACATTGTCCTTCCGCCCTTCTCCGACTTCGCTCTCTGGGCGGGCCTGCGTCCGGTCAGCCCGGATGGGCTACCCTACATCGGTCGGTTCCGCCAGGTCTCCAATCTTACGGCAGCAACCGGTCATGCTATGCTTGGAATATCTCTCGCGACGGTCACAGGCAAACTCGTTGCGGAGATTCTCGGCGGACGGCCGCCAAGCCATGATCTTGCGTTGTTGAATCCTCAACGTTTTGGGTAGCGGCAAGCATGACGTGATTGCGACCCCGGATTCGGTTTGCCGGCATCATACCGTTAGGAAAAAGAAGAGAGGCAGCGTTGAACGATCGGACTTTTCAGGCAGATCGAGCCCGGGTTCTCGATGACCCGCAACGGCGGGTCTGGCTGCCGCCAGACGAGGTTCTTTCGACCATCGGTCTTCAGCCCGGAGCGGTGGTCGCGGATATCGGCGCTGGAACGGGGTACTTCGCCCTTCCCTTCGCTGAGGCGGTCGGACCCACCGGAAAGGTGTTCGCCGTGGATTTCCAGCCTGCGATGCTCGGGAAAATTGCCGAGAAACTTTCGGCCATCAAGCACCTGGCGAACATCGAGCTTCGCTCCGGTGCAGCCGGGTCGACGACACTTGATTCACAGAGCCTTGACATGGTCTTCATGGGAAACCTCTGGCACGAGCTCGATGAAATTCCTTCTGTGCTCGACGAAGTGAAACGAGTGTTGCGTGGAGCCGGCACACTCGCCATCGTTGACTGGCGGGCGGACATTCCCTCGCCTCCGGGTCCGCCCGCTGATCACAGGATCTCCCTGGCCGACGTACTTAAGACGCTTCACACCGGGGGGTGGAGAGTGATCAAGTCGGGCAATGTGGGCTCGTACAGTCACTTCGTCGTTGCAACGCCGGGCGAAGGGCGATAACCCGTTCAGGAATTCGGCCTCGTCTGACCTTCTCCAACACCCGCGCATTTCTCCTGCCCAATTTCCGCCGAAGTGTGGTTCTGCAACAGGGTCAAGAAAGAGTCGTCAACCCTAGGGTCCGCTGGGAGTATACGATACAGGAACGGGCTTCAAGACGGATCAACGGTTGACTATACTGACAACGCAGAACCTCCCGCGAACCTCTGGATCCCTCACAGTCGTGATCACGTGAATATCTCTGAAGAGTCGGGCTCGACATTCGGGCTCCTCGGTTTGGACAGGGCAGGGAAGACGACGGTGATAAAAATGTTGAAGACGCTTCTGCCGTCGAGCGGGGAGTCGGCGCTGAGTCCGCGTACCGGCCCAGAACGTGATCATCTGACTCCCCTCGCTCGCGTTGGGTGTCGGTCTGCGCCGGGATTCCCTTGCGCTCCTGGGGCTGACGGCGAGGCTAGAGGTTGATCCAGTAGTTGAGTTTTGCAAGGAAGATATTCAGGGGCGCCGCGGTCCGCAGCGTTCCGACCGCGGCCCCGATGGACGCTACCCCCGGCTGCACGTACAGCGTGCGTTCTTGCGACCACACCAGGTACAGCTGCGAGCCCGGCCGGAATTCCCAACGAAGAACGAGGTTCGAACGGAATTGGCTGAAGGCGAAGTCCGGATTGGCGAACGAGAACGCCGGATCAGGAGTGGTGCCGAGCAAGCCGTCGTAGGAGGAGCCGTCGAGCAAGGCATCGAATGGATGAAACCTGTCTGCGTATCGATCCGCGAGCGGATCGGTCACGAGCCTGAACGAAGTGTATCTTCCGATCGAGGCGAAGGGACTCCCATAATACTGGAGGGAGAGCTCCGGCGTGAGATTGTAGTCGACCCGGAACGTCAGACCCAGCGATCGTTGATGAATGTGGGCAAGAACGTATTGTGGAACCGATCCCGCCAGCGGTGCTCCGACGTACTGGAGATTGTCAATGGTGGACTGATACGAAACGCTCGCGTTGAGCCGCAAGGTCGTGAACGGCATGACCGTCAACGCGGGTTGGATTGAAGATGTCCAGCCGCTCCCGTCGGCGGAGCGGCTGTACCCGGAGGTCAACTCCGCGTACAAACGGCGCGAAGGATCGGTTCGGGCGAACGCGGCAAGCGACCACCAGGCGGGAACCAGAACGGCGTACCCCCCGCGAAGCAGACGGGTGTCCAGCGCCTGGGGCGTGTAGTTGAACTGCAGATTGACGGCCCAGTTGTTCAGGAATTCCGCATAGGCCGCGCTCCCGAGGGCCGTCGAGAGGTATCGCCCCCCGAAATCCCACGTGCTGGTCTGCGTAATCCCCAGCGAATAGGTCCGGAAGATCGACTCCGACTGGTTCACAAAGTAGGAGAGAGCGTTCTTGATCTTGATGATGTCCGCGAGCTGCATGTAGCCGATATCGTTCAGATCAAGGCCCGGAGATCGCCAATCAAGCTCGCTGGAATACCGCCAGAGACCTTTGCTTCCTTTGCCAATCCGGATCTGCCCGCCGTAGCCCGCGAGTTCTGTCCGGGCACTGTCGAATCGCACATAACCGATATCGGGTCGTTGAAAGTACCGGGCTGAGGATTCCTGAAGCACGGCGATCGCATCCCTGCTGCCGTTGATCGTACTCCCAACGAGCTTTGCAGTGACAAAGAATTCCTTGTCGTTCCATTGATGCAGCAGATCAATCCCGCCGGTGAAGGCGTTCCGGTTCATCGACGCGAGCTGGGAATCGTTGATGATGCGGTTCGTCGCCGTCACGATGCCACCGAGCGTGGTGTTCCCTTCGCCATAATCCTGCTGCACACGCGCGAGCGTATAGCTGGTGAGGGGCTCGACCGCGACCTCTCTCTTCGTCGTTGCCCCCTCGATGTCGGCTACCTCCTTGTTCGTCACACTCTGGAGGATGCCTATCCCCAGTCCGTCCGCAGTCTTGCCGCTCACCTTGAGTGCGCTCAGGATCGTCGTGTAGTCCGGAAATTGCATATACTCGCCTTCGGCCGGCGTCGGCACATAGCTCGGCACATGGCCGATCCTGCGGCTGTAGAACAGGTTGACGTTGTCGAAATCGAAAGCGTAGATGCTTCTTCCCTCGACGAAGAAGGGGCGCTTCTCTTCGAAAAGTGTCTCGAAGGCGGTAAGATTCATCACGGAGGGATCTGCTTCCACCTGACCGAAGTCCGGGTTGATCGTGAGATCCGCGGTGATGTTGCTCGTGAGTCCGATCTTCGCATCCAGCCCGGCATTCCCGAGCCAGGTGCGTCCTTTGTCCGCGAAGGGATTCTCAGCATCGGTCGGAAACGTCTTCAGCTTCCCGAGCGTATAGGGCACGATCTCGATCCGGCGCGAAGGCGGGAGGTCCTTGATGCCGTGGATTTCGCCGAAGAGATAGAGGATCCCCGGACCTGTCGACGATTGTACTTCCCAATCGCTTTCTTCCTGCAGGCGGTCGATCCAACGCCAGCAGTGCATGCCCCAGACCTGCTCTTCATCGCTGCTGTAGCGCAGCTGACTGAGGGGAATCCTGAACTCTGCAGTCCACGCGGAGTCCTCGGATCCCGCCGCCCCATCCCACACCGCGTTCCAATCATAATCCCCATTTGATGGGTTCGTCAGGACCAGGTCGATCTTCTGTCCAGCGGCGGTAATATCGAATTCGAATCCGGTCCGATGATCATGATAGCTGTCGAATGTTATCCCCACCATGTCGCCGTTGAACTCGTCGCGCTTGCCGGCTTTTCTGATGATCTTCTCCGGCTCCCTGTCGAAAGCACGGATGGCAACATAGACGCCTCGGTCATCATAGAGGATTTTCACCTGTGTGGGCTGAGAGGGCTTCGCCCCCTCATTGGGCACCCACTGAGTGAATTCTCCGGCCCATACACCCTGAAGCCAGCACGCATCGTTGAGTACGCCGTCCACGACCGGAGACTCCCCCTGAAGGCGGGTGGCAAAATACCTGCGCGGGGCCTTGGTCGCAGTCGAGCGCGTCGAATCGGAATCGGCGGCAAGCAGTTTTGGTGCGGCGACGTTCCCGGCTACAGCGACAACACAAGACAACCATATGGCACGTCGAAGAGTCATAAGCTTCCGGTGTTGATATTCTCGGGGGTTCAATAAGCTCGCGGGGTCAACCGAACGGTTCCTCCGGTGTGGAGAAGCGAGAAATCCGCGGTTGGCGAGGTCGACAATCTGTGCGAGGGGGCGTTCTTGGAGAACTTTCCTCGAAGGCTAGAAACGACCGTTCATTCATGGAGCAAAAGTCGGTCGAGAAAAACAAGCCTCTGGAACCCACTTCTTTTCAGCATAATGGGGAGACGACCTGTCGAACATCGCTGAATCTTGCGATCGCAAAGAACGATCCTTGATTCTCCGTCCCGTGCAAAGCGGTGTCCCCGGCGACGTGTACAGAAATTGTTCGGGATTGTGATCATCTACTTTTCTTTCGCCTGCTCTTTTGTTACGTTGG
>DATJPR010000174.1:0-3631 GCA_035506295.1 Bacteroidota bacterium
TGGAGCAATTGACGGAGTGCGTCTCGACAATAGGGACCGTGCGTCTCATGCGTCAGCCCTTCGATCGTGTAGTTGGCATTCGGGCTGTTGAGCCACTCGTACCCATGCATCCACAAACCCAGCTGAAATTGTAGTCCTCGAGCAACAGTTTCGTCGCTGATGAATTTCAGCATTGCGAGATTATTCTCGCGTTCTGCAATGGGCAGTTGCGGGACTCGAACGGCGTAGCCCGGAAGCGCGAGGAAGAAGGGATAGGCGAACAGGAAATACGCGTCGGTGACGTTTTGAAGAAAATCATACCCGATCCCGAAGCTCAAATTGAACCGGTTGAAACGCTGGGCGGCAAGCATGGTAAGATAATGCCCCCACATTTCACGGTCGTTGAACCACGGTTTGTCTTCTGTCTCGCTCACGAAAAGCCTGGCGTTGCTCCGAATGTCGTTGGCAGGCTGTTCGACAACGGGTTGTCGCAGACTCAGTGCGTCCAACGGTTCTTCGGTATGGGTGACGCGGTCTGCAAGCTCAAGAAGGGCATAGACGAGTCCTCTCACGTCATACCCGCACGCCAGCAGGACTTCCGTGCTGTTCGCCATTGCCGGAACCAGGCCAAGGGCCTCCGGTACCTTCGGGACGCTCGTCCGGCTTGCCTGGAGCAGTCCGTTGGCCACGGAGGAGCCCAGGCCTGCGGCAGCAACGATGACATCACCGGCCCTGGCCTGATCGAAGGTGCTGCACCGGTGGACGTCGACTCCACGCGAAGTGAGGGATTTCTCGAGCTCCATCAATGCCCACAAGGAAGGTGGAGAATCGGCGATGGGGTCTGCCTGATCCCGAACGATGCTGACGCCCCTGGTGGAGAAGCGGAGAGATCGCCACGATGACACGCCCAACGCGGACACACCTGCGAGCTTTATGAAGCGTCGCCGACTCATCCCGCGTGGTTCATCCGGAAGCGAGTGCATGGTCGGCGGTTGAACCTTCGCCGAAATCTGTTTTTGGGTCTTCACGGTTTTCTGTAGGGATCAAGTTGTCCTGCAAAGGCAAGGATGAGCTCCTTCAGCGCCTGCAGATTCACCTCACCCCTCCTCAATTGTTCCACTCTCCACGTGGGTGGTATTCTCATCGGTGCAAGCTCCGCAGACTCCAGGAGGTTGGCGGATGTCTCAGCGATATCCAACCCATCCTTCCAGGTACGGTTGGGGTTGTTCAACCATGTGTGGCTGCTGTCGATAATTCTCGAGACCCATCCTTCACTGTCCGGAACGGCAGGGAGAATATCCGGCGCACGTTTTCGGAAAAAACCCATGATCGCGGCCGCAATCGACGGATCACGCACGGTGCCATCTTCATAGAAGACGCCATGGATGCGGCCCCAACCCTGGCGGACGATCATCAATTCCCAAACATACCATCCGACGTTCGCGTTCATGTGCTCCTGCAGGGTAATGTCGTATGGATTGGCACGCCCGATACAACCGATTTCGCCATTGATGAGCGGCTTCTTGACCTTCGCCGCGAACTCCTTCGCGCGCATGATATTACCCCTGATCTCTTCGCGCGTCTGCATGTAGTCGTGGAATTGGAGGACGTCGACATCGCCGCCAAGCTCGATCATCCCATCGACGAACGCCATCCCGATGGTCACCGGCGTATTTGGATCCAGCTCATGGAATGTCTTCGCCATGAACCTGGCATTTGCGAACTTCGTTCGAACCATCTCCTCCGGCGTCGGGGGCCAGTCGGGTTCGTTCATGGCGTCCCACATTTTCAGTCCGGGTTCGTTCCCAATCGCATTCACGAGGAACCGTACCCATTCTCGCCCCAGTGCCCGCTTTGTTGTGTCCCTGACCCACGGCCCGCTTCCAACGACGGGCATGACGCCGATATCCCTCTTGAAACATTCACGCACGAAATGCCGGAGCTGCGTGGGGAGATTGTCTTTGTCCTCCGTGTAGAGCGCGTAGGGGACAAATACCCGTACCTGGTTCAGATTGAGACGTTTGGCCAGGTTCAGGTCAAACACGATTGTCGCGGAGTCGTAGTGCACCCACCAGCCGATATGGTGCCGTGGCGCCACTCCGTTCGCGGGAGTATAATTGAAACCGCGGATAAGCGAGGGGTCCCTGTGTCCCGTGAAATCGAACTTCGAGGGATTTGTCCCGGCGTAGCCGGATGCAGTCAGGATCGGGAGGCAGAAACAGAGCAGGTGAAGGATCGACGTTTTCATGGCGGTGAGAGTTTTCTTGCGATGGTTTGTGACAGCATGGCTGCGTACGAGGGTCTCACGCGCTCCCGCAGCGAAAGCCCGCGGAGTCAGGCGATTCTTGTTCCGTCAGTCGTTGAAAAGAAGCGGAGCAAATTCGCGCAGGCTTCGTCTCCATGACTGCCATTCATGAGCGGTGAGTGGGGAGACGTAGGAAACGCTTTTGATGCCTGCCTGCTGCAAAGCGTCCGAGGCAGTTTTGACGCCGTCGGAGCCACGTTCCCGGCTGCCGTAGCTCATGAAGATGAGCTTAACCTTCGTTTTGTCTGCGATGTCCGTCGGAGCGATTGTGCCACCGCTGAAGAGGCCGAGGTAGGCGAATTTGTCGAGATTGGCCAGTGCTACCGTTCTGGTAACCATGCCACCCATCGACAGGCCGGCCATTGCGCGATTGCGCCCGTCGGTGAGCGTCCTGAAAGTAGCATCAATGAAAGGAATCAGGTCATTGATCATCACCTCCTTGTAGGTGTCGAAGGAAAACATCATGCGGGGACGTTCACCAGGAGCCGGCTGAGCGGCCGGCCTCGGTCCGCGAGGCGGGAACTGCGGAGGAACCTCGCCCGGCTTGTAGGCAGCACTGGTCTCCATGACAACGATGAAGGGTTTGATTTTCCCTTCGGCGAGCAGGTTGTCGAGGATGACGTTGGTACGTCCCATTTCAATCCATACCCGTTCATCCTCGCCGCCCCCGTGCTGGAGATACAGGACGGGGTATCGGGTTGTGCTGGTTGCCTCATATCCGGGAGGCGTATACACAAAAATATGCCGCCAGGCTTTGATCGTCTTGGAGTAGTAGTTCTGGATAAGCACGTTGCCGTGCGGCACATCTTTCAGCTCATAGAAAGCGCCATCCGGATCAGGGATCTCGAACCCATTGCACATGTGGCCGTAGCCAATGAAGGCATTCGTCGCCGGGTCAACGACGATGGTGCTGTCGACGAGCATCCAGTAGTTGTGATATCCTTTGTCCTGCGGTTCGCTCGTGTAGGTCCACACGCCGTCGTCGTCCTTGACCATGGCGAACGGTGTGTTGGCGATGGATACCTGCACCGTTTTCGCATAGGGAGCACTGAAGCGAAAGGTGACGCGCGCATCAGGTTCGATACGCGGGTATTTCACTCCATAGAGGTTGTAGGGTGAGGGATGCGCCGTGTCGGCTGCCTGCGAACTGATCGATGTCTGACCCGATTGTGCCATGCATAGTTCGCTTGCCGACATGACGCCCAGCAAAATAGAGAGAAGTGCTCGTCTCATGTCTGATTCTCCTGTGTGTCACATGTGCATCCGGAATCCCCCCGATACATTGTTGGTACCACGCCTGATATCGTCCTGCGTTACATCGAATGTCCTTGTTCCATTTCAGTCCTT
>DATJPR010000175.1:0-31332 GCA_035506295.1 Bacteroidota bacterium
CGGGCGACGAGAACATGAACGCCGTCCAAAGGCGCCGTCATCGCCGCATGCTTGTGGTCGTCGTTGTGACCCGCACCTTCATGCCCCCCGGGTGAGAACGAATGATGTCCCGCCTTCTCGATTCGTCGACGCTCCGCAACGGCGCCGTCCCGCAACGTGATGATTTCATAATACATCGCCCGCCCGAAATGAGAGCTGATCGTGACGCCGTCGTCAGTGACAAAGGCAATTGTGCTGTTGCGTGCATCCATGGTACTCTCCTCTTTGTTGTGTGCAACCGAATTTCAAACATGACCGTGAGCATGCGAGCAGCGGGGGCAACAGAAATCCTTCGCCACAGGAAGAGGAACTTCCCATCGGTGTCGGCAGCGATTGCAGCGTACTTCTTCCCTCCGCGCTTTCGTCACCGGCCCGCCTTCGATCCGGACCGCTTTGCCCTTCAGCAGCGCTTCTGCCACAGTCCGATGTGCACGATCGAGAATTCGTCCGAACGTCGGCCGCGAAATGTGCATTTTTGCAGCGGCATGTTCCTGCTGATTTGATTCAAAATCCGCCAGCCGGATCGCTTCGAGTTCGTCCAAGGAAAGAACGACGATCTCGAGCTCCGCCAACGGAACCCCTCTGGGCTTGAAAATGGTAACCTCGGGAAGTGCCCCGACGAATCGTTGTTTGCAGGGTCGCGACATGATTTAGTTATGAACGTATGCTCATAACTAATATCCGATGTTGGCACGACAAAGTCAAGTGCCTCCCGCCGGTAAGTCGTCGCGATGGTTCGAGGAGGGTTCCCTGCTTCCGCACCCGACCCTATGTCGGCTGCTCCATATCACCGGGCGCAACATGCTGTGCCAGTTGGATCCTGGCACAATCCGGACATATTCCGTGGTCAAGCTTGACGTGCAACCTCGTGGCAAGGTACAGCTCGATCGATCGCCACGATCCGCGCTTGTCGCGAACACGCTTGCAGGAGAGACAGATGGGAAGAAGGGTCACTCGAGAGGGAAAATCATCGACAATGCTCTGCAGTTGAGCGATCAGTTTCTCTCGCTCATCCTCTGCTTCCTTTCGCCTCGCCACCTCCTCGACAAACTCACGCTGCCTCCGCCACGCATACACGATCGCGGCGAGGACAAGAAAAATGCAAACGGTCAGAAGCTCGTTGAGACGCCAGGTATTGTGCTGGTAGAGCCACGCGATCAGGGCATCGGTGGCATGCACACTTGCAGAAACTATGAAGACAACAACCGCGGCAAGAAGAAGGACAATCCGATCCCGGGCGGAACGGGACTTACGCAGGAACAGACCTCGCAATCCAACCATCACACGCTTCCCAGCACGAAATGCCCCCATCCCCGCGACGATCCCCCTAAGAGTAGGAAGTCGGACGTAGGAAGTAGGAAGAAAGCGTGGTGGGTCTAAGCCCACCGACGCACCAACCGCATTCTTCCTACGTCACACTTCCTACGTCCTACTCATCGCACCATTGCTCCTTCTCAGACTACCGGCGATGCCCGCCGCGCGCCCCACCTCCAAAGCCCGAGTAACCGTGAGAACCGGATGTGAAACCGTGGTACCCGTACCCATGGTAGCCAAACGAGTAGTATGGGCGCGTATAATAATAGTGGGAGTAAAAGCCCGGCGAGTAAAACCACGGATCCCAGATGTAGCCGTAATACCACCAGGGATAATCGGCATACCAGGACCCATATGGACCGTAGGAGTACTGCCCCGATTGGGCCTTCTCAGGAGCCTGGTCCTGGCTCTTGATCATGGCATTGATGACGTTCTCCGTGACGCCGGAGTCCGACAATGCAATGATGTTGTCAGGGTTCAATTGGAAAGCGGGCTGAGACCGTCGGACAAGGTTCAGGATGACGGACTCCTTCACACCTGACTTTGTCATCGCGACGACATCCTGATTCGTCATCACGGCAACCGTGTCTCTCTCCCGGTGGGACCACGACGATCGATGCATATACGATCCCGTATAGCAACCCGACAGAAGCAGTCCACACCCCAGGAGAAATGGATAGAACAGCGAGCGTACCATGGCTGATCTCCTCACAATCATGAAAATGATGCGCGCAACTTCGCCGCGCGGCGTTTGTGATTTGTGTTGGGTGATAACCGCTCTGCGATGAAGGACCGGAAGCCCGGCCCTTGCATGGTAGGATGGTGGAAGCGGCAACTGGTCTACAGATTCGACATTAGAACATACAAAAGGTTTAAGCTGGTTCCAAATCAGGATTCAGGCGTCAGGCTTCAGGAGTCAGGGGGTAGGCGAAATGGAATCGGGCACCCTTAAATCAACCGCACACCTGAATCCTAACGTCTGATTCCTGAACCCTTATCTCGTACTTACTGGAATAAACAGCACTTGCCCTGCGTAAATCCGGCTACTTGCTATGCCATTTTGCGCCTTGATTTGTCCCATCTGCGCGTTGTGGGCGCGCGCGATGTCCCACAGGGTCTCCCCTTTCTTCACGACATAACGAATGGTCTTGTCCGGAGCGTCCTTGCTGTCATCGGTCTTCGATTGCACCTGGGATCCGTCTCCGCGCGGCGTGCTTCTCGCGGAAAGGGCCTCTTCTTCGCCAACCTCGTCCGACCTGCTCCCTGGATGAATGATTAAGGTCTTCCCTGCGATGATCTTCCGTCCGAACGGGATATTGTTCCAGTTGCGGATATCGATCTGACGGACGCCGAACTTCATCGCGATCTCGCCCAGGGTCTCACCTCTCCTGATCCGGTAGCGGATCCGGTCACCCTTCTGACCCTCGTCCGCCGGGGAGCCGGTGCTCCTGCCTTGCGCGATTGCGTGTTCGAGCCTGCTCTTGTCACGCGGCGTGGTCCGGTCGATCACCTCTCCCGATCGGGCAACGTCAACCGGACTCTGGGCACGCGCGAGCTGCGCAAGCCTTTCGGAACCTTTCAACACCGGGATGAGAATGGCCCGCCCGCGCGGGAGCCGGCGGAATCCTGAAAGCCGGTTGACCTGCGAAATGGAAGACTGGGGAACGCCGTACCGTTTCGCGATACTCGAAAGCGTCTCGCCGCGTCGAATCGTGTGGACAATATAGTCCCGCTTCTGATCGTCGGGGATTTGGGCGTAGCGCGCCTTGAACTGCTCTGCACTCCCCGCGGGAATGCGGAGCTTATACCCTGCCGAACGCGGCGGAGTCGTCCACTGGACAAGTTCGGGGTTCAGTTCCCTGATCGTCTCGACATCCGTCGATGCACATCGCGCAAGAATCTCAAGATCGACGCAGTCTCTCACGTCCACCATTTCGTAATTCAGCGGCGTCTCAGGCGCGATCCCGTCAAAACCGTATTGCTCCGGATGCATGCCGATCAACGAAGCAGCAATGAACTCCGGGACATAGTTCCTCGTCTCCCGTGGAAGACGGCGCCTGATCTTCCAGAAATCTGTTTCGCCGCCCGATCGGCGAATAGCGCGGTACACTCTGCCCGCGCCTGCGTTGTAAGACGCGAGGACGAGATACCAGTCGCCGAATTCGTCGTACAGATCCCTCAGGTGACGGGCGGCGGCTCGCGTCGCCATCTCAATGTTTCTCCGATCATCGTACCAATAGTCTCCCCGCAATCCGTAAAGCCGGCCGGTCCCTTTGACAAACTGCCACATCCCGACCGCCTTCGCCCACGAGCGTGCGAGGGGGTTGACTCCACTCTCCACCATGGTCAGGTAGACCAGGTCCTGCGGCACGCCTTCTTCGGCGAGGATCCTTCGCATCAGCGGGAAGTATTTTCCTGACTCTGCGAGCCATCGTTCCATGTGACTTCTGCCGCGACCCTCAAAGAAGGAAATGTTCCGCTGGACGATGTCGTTCATGACAAGCGGAACGCCGGTCGTGCGGATGACTTCTGTCGGTGCGACGACGGTATCAGCGCCGGTGCTCTCGACATACTGGTCGAGCTTCGCGCGAAGGGCGAAGATGGACGCCTGCGATCCGAGACTGTCGACTTTCGCTATGTACTGTTGATAGTCTTCGACGACCGCCTTGCTCAGATCGTTGAAGTCCCGGTTGTTTTCGATGTCCGGGACATAGCTGAGTTCATTCAGGATTTCGATGGAGGTTTCGAACTGGCTCGCCGAGAGGACCGAATCACCGTTGTCCTGGGCATTGAGCGCGCGGACATAGTGCTGGCGGACGTCTTCGAGCAATGTGCTCACGAGGGAATCGCTGACGATCGGCTCGGGGTCCTGCATGGTCGAGTCGCTGGCACCGGCCAGGAGCGAGTCCGACTGATCGTCCGTGTCGGCTCCCCCGGCCCCATTGTGGATGGCAGCGGCTTTCGCCGGGTCAAGGTGCTGACTGTTTTGACTCGTCGTGCAACCCGAGAGTATTACTGCAAATATCCCGATGACAACTGCGCTCACGTGCGGTTTGGTCATTCCTGCCCTCAATTACTGATTCCTGTCGTCGTGAGAACTACCCCGCCCCTACCCTTTCCCTTCACAAAACGCCTTGTGGAGAACTGTAGCCGCCCGGTCTGCCTGTTCCCCGTCTACAACCATCGTTACGTTGATGTCGGAGGCACCCAGTGAAACAAGTGCAACATCTATGCCATTGGATTCCAGGGTGGAGAAAAGAGACGGTAATATACCCTTTGAGCGCCTCAGATTCTCTCCAACGACACAGAAAATTGCTTTGTTCCGTTGAACCTCGACTTCTGCCACTTCTCTGAGCTCATCCAGCACTCCCTCAATTCCCTCTTCAGAGTCCAGGGTCAGGGAAATGCTCACTTCTGAAGTCGCGATAACATCTACACTACGCTCGTGGCGGGCGAATATCTCGAAGACGCGGGCGAGAAACCCGTGCATCATCAACATCCGGGTCGAGATGATCGTCACCATCGTGATGTTCCGCTTGTGGGCGATCGCCTTCACCGGCCGCTGCCCGGCGTCCTTTGGCTCGGCGACGATGACTGTCCCCGCCACGCTCGGGCGCTTGGAATTCAAGATCCGGACCGGGATGTTCTTTTTCACCGCAGGGATGATGGTGGAGGGGTGCAGGACCTTTGCCCCGAAATAGGCAAGCTCCGCGGCCTCCTGGAATGTCATCTCCGGGATCAAGAGGGCCGAAGGGATGATCGACGGATCGGAGGTCATCATCCCATCGACGTCCGTCCAGATCTGAATCTCGTCCGCGTCCAGTGCGGCTCCCAGGATCGCCGCCGAATAGTCGGAGCCGCCCCTGCCGATGGTGGTCGGAATACCGTTGCGCGTCGATCCGAGAAATCCCTCCGTGACGACGATGTGCCCCGCCCTGACCTTCTCGCCGATCAGGCGTTGCGCAAGAGGGGTAATGTCATCGAAGAGCGGGAGGGCACGCGTGAAGTCGTCCGTGGTCTTCATGACGTCGCGGGCGCTTACCCGGACGGAATTCATCCCCTGACTGACCATCAGTTCATTCAGGATCAACGTCGCTAGCCGCTCGCCGAAGGAAGCAAACGTGTCGAGCGAGCGATTGGTGAGCTCTCCGAGGATGGCAATGCTTCTGGCGAGCTCCGCCAGTTCATTCATCCTCATATCCAACTCCGCGTTGAGCCGGGTGCGAGGAGGACCGTCGAACAACTCTTCGATGATCCCTCGATGGCGCTTGCGCAACCCTTCGACCATGGCAAGACTCTCATCGACATCCTTGAGGGCGGTGCGCGCAAGCTTAAGCAGCGCGTTTGTGACCCCTGCGCACGCCGAAGAGACAACAACCGGATGAAGAGAGATGCGTTCGCGCACGATCGCTGCCACGTTCCGCATTGCTGAAGCATTTTCTACCGATGTGCCGCCGAATTTCGTGACGATCATGGAGACTTCGAACGATGAGATTGTCAAAGGTCTGTGAGGCAATCCCCGGCTATCGCACTTTGGCCAGTTTCCCGAGGACGCTCGTTGTTTTGCCGGCTACCGATACTTCAATCTGGTAAAAATATACCCCGTTGGCAATAGTGTCGCCATCCTGATCCCTTCCGTCCCAGCCGATCTTGTTGAAGCCGATCGCCACCTGTCCTTCCTGCAGGGCGATGTCCCGGATCTTCCTGCCGGCCACAGTATAGACCCGGATCCTTCCACCATCGGGAGTCGCCCCTCCCGCGAGGATGAAGGTGAAATCCGTTCCCGATGAAAAGGGATTCGGATAGTTGTAGACCTGCATCAAACGGGTTTGGTCGGAAACCGCTACATCCAACGTTCGCTGGAGAGTGTCACTAAGCCCGTACGGCGTTCGCTCAATGAGGAGAACCTTCAACAAATGATTCCCCTCGTCCATCCGTGGAAGAAACGTCACCTCGCCATCAGCCACGGGTCGTGGACCATCTACCGTCGCCCCGTCGACCATCAGTATCCCTTCGACGGGACCGGAAGCCGACGTCGATTGCTGTCGCGGTCGAACGAGGATCTTGGGGCTTGTGGCGACATAGTCTCCATCCATGAGATTGACGCCGTCTGCAAACACGTCGATGGTTCCCACCGGCGCTCCCGTCACCGTGAAGCCGTACAAGAAGCTGTTGTTCCCGGCAAAGAGATCGCCCGAGGAGTCCGCAGGCGCAACCGTCAATTCAAGGGATACGTGTTGTGGGAGCCCGGAGGTCGACACCGACACCGGGGATGATCGGACACTGTCAACAGGAATCCCGCCTCCTTGCATCGAGAACAGAGGAAGAAGGCGGTTCTGGGAATCGTACACGCCGACCTGGAGGACGGTGCTGTCCGTTTTTCTATATCCGATATTGTAGATGTTCAGGGGAATCTCCACAGGCGTCCCGCGTGGAACGACCAGATCTCCGCCCGACACAGGACTCTGCAGGGCGAGTTCCGCCGGGGGGACAAAGTCTGCAGACCAGGACAGCAACCTCGGCGTTATGGCGGATTCATTTGTGGAGAGCACAGCGCCGAACCTGTATCCTGCATAATCCGTGCCGTACGTGTGGATGTTCCGAAGATCAACCACCGAACTGTCGGCGGTAAAAACCTTGAGTGTGTCGACGCCTCCGCTCTTGTGCACACCAATCATCCATCCGCGTAGAGTCGAGAGACCTGGTGTGAACGATGGTTGCCACTGAAACGACTGCCAGCGCACGGGTACAGGAAGCATCGGGGAGATCGTCATCCCGCCTCCTCTGCCGTAAATCGTCGGCAATTGCTTCGCGATGACGACCGAATCCGCTTGATACGCCTCAATGGTCTCGGCCGGGTACCCCTTTCGCGCGATAAGCGCCCAGGCCTGACCGTTCTGCACCTGGCGGATCTTCACGCTGCCCAGTCCTTCGACCGCAGAGTAGAGAGCCTCATCGACATTCGTTCGTCCGTACGCCATCGCCACCAGCCCAAGATATGATCCGGCCGGCGCACTCGCGATGAAGGATGCCATGCTGTCAGACTGGGCAGGATTCGAGGCAAGGTCGAAAGACTTAAAGATGTATGTTCCATCAAAGCTGCTGACCTCCACCGCCATGTAGCTGTTGCCGATGTCCCACCAGTATCCTGAGATGACGTCAAGGCCCACCTGGATATTCGTGTAATAGTCCTTATCGGCATTCGCCAGGTTGCCGAGCGACCTGCAACGAATGAGCGTCGCCGGACCAGGAGCAACGGTGATACCGGAGTCCGTCGCGATCGCATTCGTCATCGTGTTTGACCCGAATTGGTCTTTGCGTTGCTGACTCCAACGCACGAGTGGTGGTTGCGGGCTCTGTCCTGCCGTTGTGAATGTGGCATTCATCCAGCGGCCGTTGCTGGAGGAACTCACTGTTCGCGATCGCCAATAGAAGGTGACTCCCGCCGGAAGTGAGGGTGTCGACCATTCTCCGGAGACCGGCTTCGGCGTGACGCCCGGCGAAGCAAGGTGAAAGGGAGAATCGAATGTCGATACGGTGTCCAGTTCAAAACTGTACGAGCTCCCTGACATGGAGATGCCGGCCTGAGATGCAACAACGAGTTTCACCGGTCCGGCGCCGATCACCTGTCCGTCGAGAGGCCGGATCGCCTGCAGGGAATTTGCATAGACATAACGGTCAACGGCAAGGACGTTGTTGGCAAGACTGAACTCCGGGAGTGAATCAGGGAGAGCAACGGAGATCCCAAGGGTATGTTGGCCGGCCGCTCCTCCGGGGTGCCAGGCTGCCACGATCGAATCGGCGAAGAACACGGGACCGACAGGAATGTTCGATACCGAAGGAACCGTCTTCCCGTTGTACGTATCCGTGATTGCCACCAGACCTGGCGCCGGAGGTACTACGCCGAAATTTCGGACACGGACCGTCGTTGTGACGGCTGAATCGGCTGTCGTCGGTTGCGCAGGAATGGTCACCACATCGGAAGATTGAAGTGCGAGGTCGGGCTTCGTCGGGACAGCGAACTGGCTCAGTGGATCGCCGAGAAGGGGTGTGAGATATTCATGCGCCAGAGTAATGAAGTTGTCCCCCCCCTGCTCCCAGAGCAGAATCCTCGAGGTGGTCGTCGCTGCGCCCAACGCTCTCGCTCCCTGCGTCATTGCTCCGAGGAAATCTTCAAAGAGAAGGGTACCGTAGGACGGGTAACCGAGCGAAGCAGAAGCCCACATTGCTATCGCTCCGCGATGATCGGCGAGCAGATAGTCCTCCGCCAGGACCATGCCTGTCGGGGTCGCGAAACTCCCGACGTTGCAGCTGACTGAGACGATAAAGGGAAGCTCGCCGCCGGTATTTTGAAGATCATACGGGGAGCCCGCATCAAGGCCCCAGATTCTCCCGCCGGAATGCCCCAGGAACGACACAAGGGAGATGCCACTGTTGAAGATTTGCATCAGCATCGGCTTCATGGATCCGTCGATCACCGCGGGCGCCGTTTTGTAGGCGCGGATATTTTCTGCTCCCAACGGAGCCGGGGCTGTGAAAATGGCGATGACATTGTCCGAAATCTGTCCAAAGGAGACGTTCTCGGAGGTGTCTCCCCCGGCGGTCATGAACAACATCCGCTTGTCCCATTCGCCAAGCGGTGTCGCCTCGTAGCCGGTGATCTTCGAGACCACGCTCAGCGCTTGCAGCGAATCCGTGACTGTCAGCCGGCCGATATTCATGGACGGGATGAACGGTGAGGCAGTGTCGAAACAGGCGTACCAGTTGTCACCCGAGGGAACCCCGAAGGCGGGAACGTAATCCGTCATCACGGTCGTCGCCATGTAATGGTGAGGATCCCAGGACGCATCGCCCATGATGACGAGATTGGAGGGCGGCGGGCCGGGCCACTGCTGATAGGCGTATTGCAGAAACCGCTTGATGGCAGACGGGTTGATCAGGCCATAATTGAATTCATCATAGACGTCGGTCACGTCCACGACCTGGGTGCGAATTCCCCGCGTGGCTTTGCGCTGGGCTGCGAGTTGCGTGGCGGCCGTGCGAAATAATGGATGTGTCAGGACAATGTAGTCGGCCCCGGGGAGCGATCGCAGGTCGACGAATTGCTTCCGGACGATCGTGACAGGAAGGTGGGCTGTCAGTCGTGCGGTGACCAGATACGTGCGCGCGGCCGTAAGGGTGTCGCTGAAAATGATCGTGTGCGTTCCGCCGGAGCCATCAACGATCGAGTCCGGCGCAATCATCCGTCCATCCGTCAGGTCGAGCGCAAGGACGTCCGTCGTCGAGAACCCTGTCACCCGGAACCGAGACGATGGACTCCCCTCCCCCGACGACACCTGGAACTTGAGGCCATCGTTTGTCGCAACGAGGCTTCTCCGATACGCAATCTCAAACCAGTCGAGATAGAACTGGTTCACGGAAGACGCGGTGGGGATCGATTGCAGTTCGAGGGTATTCGATGCTCCAAGAAGCGAAGCCGGGACAGTGAACGTCGGCCACGCCCCTGTTCTCCCGTCGAACGACACCTGTCCGATCGAAACCCCGTTCAGCTTGAATGCCGCAATATGGTCCGGCGTTGTCGCATGAGTGGTCGTGCCGAAGAGCCGCGCGGAGATCGAGGCGGTCTTTACGACGGTGCTGTCGACGTTGTCGATTCCAAAACTGTGGTCGAAGACGGTACCGGGATAGTAGTACTCCCACACCCAACCTTCACCGGGGACATCAAAGGTGTTCGACACCTCTTCATCGCCGGCCCCCAAAAAGTAATCCGTATTCTGTTCCACATGAACGGTCGTACCCGCCGAGGTGATCGTGTGCTGGGGTGAAGGAGCGCCCGGGGAGTTCACATAGCGCAATCCTGGTGTGCCACCCCACGTCAGCCACACATAACCCGTGTCGCTGAAAAAATCATCGACCGTCGAGTCGCCGTGATTACGCAACGCGTAGAAGCTGATGACGCTGTCTCCCTCGACGATGGCCGGAATTTGAACGCCGCGCTGGAAGAGCCGGGCCGAGGGAAGATCAGGAACCGCGCCGCTCGCGAGAAGAGTGGTGCGTGAAACGCGGTACCACCCATCCTGCACTATCCCCATTTTGACGTACGGCGCAAGAGGATCAAACCACGCTCGCGTAGAGTCCGTCGCTGTCCGAGCGAGCCGCGCGACGGTCTGGTCCCGCCATTGTTTCGCTTGATCGTAGTTCAGGAGAAGATCTTTGTAGGCGCTCTCAGCGAGGGGATCCTGGCCGGCCGGGGAATCAGCTTTCCCCAACGAGGCCGGCACATGCAGTCGCACGATGATCGTGGCGCGAACGATCCGGCGGAGCAGATGCGCGACAGGATTGTACTGCAGGGGCGCCAACCGGATCGGGACAAGACGTTGTTCACGAAAGGTGAAAGCCTTTCCCGTCGAAAGCACCGTCGAGGGAAGATATGCATTCTGAGAATAGACCTGCGGGTCGGGCCGGTACCGTGCAAGGGCCTCGCGGTTGTCATCCAGTTGATATGACGGCGTGGGCGCAATCCATTGATCACTCAGAACTTCATAGATGGGGTCTTTCAGCGCGAGATCGATCGTCGCCCCCGCGGGGACTCCAAGATTTGCCACGTCGAGGGGGAGTCCCGGAGCGCCCTCGGCACTCTCCATGCCGCCGGTGTTCTCATAGCAACGATATAATCGCCCACCGATGATCACCGAGCTGGAGGAAGAGGAGTGGGAAGTGTACGAGAGAGTCCAACCGTCCGACGTCGCAGCAACGAGCGTGAACGCCGAAGGATGCGCTGCAGGGGCAGTCCATGAGGCATGGCGGATCACGACGAGGCTCGCGATGATCAGGATGTTGCGCGCCATCGGATTCATGCGGCCGATCCTGACTGACGGACACGCTGGAGAATGACTCTTCCGATGAAGAGGGGGTTCCCGATCAGGTACCGTTTCCAGAGGCGGCGCGGTTCCTGGAACATGCGGAACAGCCATTCCAGACCGGTCGATCGCATCCAGACAGGCGCGACGCGTTTCGCGCGGGCAGTGTAGTCAATGGTGGAGCCACCAAAGAGAATCATGTTGACCTGGAGCCGGGCGAGGTTCTCGCGAACCCAGTGTTCCTGGAGCGGCATGCCGAAGCACACGAAGAGAACATTCGGGTGGGCTGCGTTCACACGCCCAATCACGCTATCGCTTTCTTCACCCTGCTTGTTGAAATAGCCATGCTGCTTCCCGACAATCTTGAGCCGCGGAAAGGCACGGAGCAAATTCTCCTCCGCCCTTTCCACGATCTGTTCTCTCCCTCCAAGGAGAAAAATGGAATACCCTCGTTCTTCGCACATCGCGCACAGATCCCAAATCCAATAGGTCAGGACAATGCGCGGCGGCAACACTGTCCCGAGGATCCGCGCCCCGAGACGCACCCCTTCACCGTCGCAATACACGAGAGGCGCGTTGTTCACGAACGCGCGGAAGAGGTGGTCCTTCTGGGCGATGTTGACCGCGTGAATGTTGACGTTCGCGAAATACGTCCGCCCCCCTCGGTCGATCACTGTGGCAATGCGGTCGTTGAGTCCTTTGCCATCAATGGCATCAACACGGACCCCCAGCACCTCGACGCAATCACTCATACTTTCGGACGGCATTCTCGTGAACCGATCCCAACATCTTTCCGGCCGCCTCGATCACCTGGTCCACGGGGATCAGCGTCATGCATGACGAATCGGGGCGTATGCAACGGAGTTGATCGCACGGCGAGCACTCGAGTCGATGATAGATCCCCTGGAAAAGACTGGGGGGGCTCCAAACCGGCCGCGTCAGCGCAGGCTCTGCCGGCCCGAAAAGACCGATCGAGCGTACACCGAGATACGTCGCGAGGTGCAGCGGCCCCGAATCGCAACCGACAAACAGGTCGCAACCGGCGACGACTCTCGCTGCCTCAAGGAGAGTCCGGGCCTCGACGATCTTCAGCCCCGGGACGCCCGAAACCATAGCCCTCAGAATCTCAAGCGCTTCAGAATCATTCGTCTGACCGAGTATCACCACGTTCCGCGAGGAAACTTCTGTAAGTCGCTTTGCCAGCTCCGCCCATCGCTCCATCGGCCACATTCTGTACTTCCATCCTGCAAACGGCTGGAGGACAACGGTGTTCGAACGGATGGTGCCCGTATCAGTTTTGTGGGGAAGCAAGTCAGACGGCGGTGAAGAAATACCCAGGGCTTCACAAATCTTCAGAGGCCGAAGAGCGAGCGGCTCGTGCGATTGGAGAACGCGCGACCGCTTTCCTATCCCCAACGCGGAGACGATGTTGGTTCGGCGGAAGGGTGTCTTCGAGCCCGAACATTCCAGAAATCCTGCGACAGCTTTTGCTCCGCTCAGAATCGCCACTGCGCCGTTCAGTCGTCCCGGACCCAAACTGCACGCAAGATCCCACCGTCCTCCGATCGCCTGACGCAGCGCCTGCAACAACATCGAGAAGCCGGATTCAGCATGAACGCCGAGAATTGAAACCTGCGGGACTTGTAGACGAAGGAAATCGGCAAATGATTCTCTGACGATCCATGTGATGGCTGCATCCGGGTAAGCGCCGCTTATCGCTCCAACGGCAGGAAGGGCCGTCAAGGCGTCGCCCAGATGTGTAAGTTCCACAAGAAGAATAGATCGGGGATTGCGCTCGTCTGAGCCGGACCCAGAGGCTAATCGTCGGCGAATCCTGAACAACCACTCCATGACGCGAAGTACCATGATGTCAATCCGTCCGCCGATCCATTCATCCAACTTCTTCTCTATATAGCGATACTCACCCATACTTTCAAGAAACGCTTGAAGAATAGGGGGAAGCTGCGGAGCTACCCGGGGCGACGCGGTGCTGCGGACAGGTTCCGATATACGCGTACGATCTTCTGGGCAGTGGTTCGGCTTTCGTGCCGTTTCGCCGTCAGCAAACCGAGGGAGATGTGCCGGGAACGGAGATCCTCATTTTCGAGGGCCGACCTGATCCCTTCTGCAATACTCTCCGGCGCATGCGGATCGACAAAAACCACGGCGTCGCTATAGAGCTCATGAAACGGAGGGATGTCGGAGGCGACCACCACGCAACCGCTTGCGAGGGCCTCGAGAATCGGCAAGCCGAACCCTTCGTCCCTCGAGGGGTAGACAAAAGCAAGTGCCTTTCGATATAGCGCGGGAAGATCGACCTGCGCCACGTATCCCAGGAAGGATATATGGTCTGAAGAAGACCGATCGCCGATCTCCTTCCGGAGCGATTCCAGGTTCCAGCCGCGTTTCCCCGCGATCACCAGTGCGAGATCGCCGACGGACCGGCTGCGAATGATGCGAAACGCCTTGAGAAGGTTGACAAGGTTTTTTCTGGGTTCAAGCGTGCCGACACACAAGAGGTAGGGGGATCGAATGCCCAAACGCAACAACACTGCGTCGTCCTTTCGATCCGGATCGTGAGGAACAAATGAAGGATCGGGAAACCAATTGACAATCTCCGCCTTTGACGCGAACGTCGGCCGGAGTGCCACAAGTTTGTCCCGTGTCCATTGTGAAGGGACGAGGATCGCGCCCGCGCGTTCAAGTGAGCGCATCAGGGCTTCATGTCGGGAAACAACGCCGGCAGCGAACCATTCCGGGTGTTCGATCGACAGGAGATCATGAAGGGTGACAAGGACGGCGTTGCGTGTGCGCGGAGAAAATGGGTCGCAGGAGTGGAAGATGTCGAAGTCTCCAAGAAGATGCTCGATGGCCGGGTTGCGCAATCGGTCCCAATACCACCTGCGCACAAATCCCGGAATGCGATGAGCATTCACCGAAACATTTTCTCGATGCAACGAACGCACGCAAGGCGTGTCCAGAGACCATGACCAGCCGTGAAGTACATATTCATTCTCGACGTCATACGCCAGGAGAGCCGACAGAAGATTACGACCCGCCTGACCGATCCCCGCCGCTCGGCGCTGGATCGAGCTGACATCGAAGACAATTCTCATGACTGTTTGCCGGTAAGCTGTTCAAAGAGCAGCCGGTACAGCGGCATAACTGCCTCGAAGCTAAACGTCGATCGCACTCTTTCAAGGCCTCGCCTCGTCAACTCCCGCCGCCGTTCAGCATCAGACTGGAGCGATCGAATCGTTTCTGCAAGTGCATGCTCATCGCCTTCCGGAAATACCTCGCCGCACCCGTCGACAACCAATGGAATTTCCCCCGAGCTCGAGCCGATAACCGGCACTCCGCACGCCATCGCTTCAATCAGGATCCTGCCGAATTGCTCCTTCCAGCGTTTTCCGGTCCTCGACGGCAACACCAGCACGTCGAGGGACCGCAATGCGTTCGGCATGGAACTGTGCGGCACGGGTCCATGCCAATGGACCCTGTCAGCAATGTGCAGCTCGTTCGCCGCGTTTCTCCACGTCCGTTCCCTCTCCCCTGCTCCGATCATTGTTAGGCTGCAATGTGGAGGAAGCTTTGACAGAGCGCGAAGCAGGAGATCGCCCCCCTTCAGATCTGTCAGTCGTCCGGCATAACCGATCATAAATGGTGAACCGGCTTCGGGACGAGGAGAATCCGTAGGAGTAAAAAGAGAACAATCCACCGCTGGAGGAATTTCCGTGACCCGGTCAAATCCATGCATACGATAGATTTCTTTGGAAGCAGAGGTATGAGCAATGATCGAGTCAACGGACTGAAGTACCGAACGCTCGATCATCCGGTGAACGAACGCCAGCTTGTACGGATAGCCCTCACTTTGACAGTCGATGTTCCGCCAAGACACAAGGACCAGCTTGAACTTTCGACTCAATAGTCTCTGAATCCGCGCTACTTGAAAGGCGAGAAGATTTTCCGGCTCTGCATTGCAGAGAACGATGTCCGGGTCGCAACTGCGCACAACCTGCGAGAGATGAAGGTAGAGAACTCTTTGGTGTTTTCCTCGGAAGAGCGCTTTCAATGATGTGGCACTGCAGCCGTCTGTTGATTGCTCAAATTTCGTGACCATCCCCATCTCCATCCACGACACCGGGGCTATCACCGTTGTCTGCGAAATCCCCTCCCGGTGCAGGGCCGCGTACAGACCGCGGTCAAAAGCACGAGCGGCATTATGATCGATGACCAGCAGACGCGTCATGGTCTTTCACTTCGCGCGAACGCCCGGAGCGCCGAACCGAGCCGCGGGTGCACCTCCGCGGCAGTTTCGACATCGAATTCCTTGAGCGGTTTGAGTAGTGCCCAGGTCCCGATAGTTACACCCGAGAAAACTATTACGTGAATTCCCAGCATGAGAAAGTCCCCGGCATCTGGAAGAAGGCTAAGGATGGCGCCTCCGATCACACCACCGCCCAGAAGACGGAGATAAGGTTCCGGCTGCAGTTGAACGCCGAGATTCTTCCTGACGAAGTAGAACGTGGAACAGGTCACCGCCAGGTACGCGACCGACGTCGCCAATACCGCCCCAGCCGCCCCGATCGTCGGTATGAGCAGGATGTCACCGACGAGATTAAGCAGCGCTGCGATGACACCGACAGAGCTTACCAGCCCGACTTTCCCCTGCGCGAGAAGCGCTTCGGTATTCTCTCCTCCTCCAAACAAACGGGCGACGATTCTCACTCCGGCAAACGCACGAACGACAAACCACGCACCGACGAACCGATCGGTATAGAGCACCTTGAGGACCGACCCCGCATCAACGATCAGAAAAACCATCAGCGGGAGGGTCAACGCTGAGGTGATGCGGACAAGGGCATGATAGAACCGACGCATGCGATCGTTGTTATTCCCCTCTTGACGTGCAAGTTCGGAAAACAGCGCGAGATTGACACCCCCCATGCCCGTCGTCAACAGCAGGCCGGCCGCCTGCACAAGGCCTGCCCCTGCTTCATACAATCCTATCTGATCCTTGTCCGGGCCCAGGAGCCCAAGGAGAACGACATCCCCGTATCTCCCGAGAATGAAATCGACGAGAACATTGATCCAGAAGATGCCTCCAAACGCCAGGATTGGCCTCAGCGCAACGTGCTGTATCGGCCCTGCAAGCGAAGGGCGGAGAAACACCAAGAGAGCAACCGTCTGGAGAACAGAGGTGCAGGTCAATGCAATAATGAACATGTCGAAGGTCGCCCCCAAGGCCGCCAGGATACCGACGACGACAATGTCTGCTATTCGTGTACCAATCGTGATTGATGAGGGAATGCGCGTCTGGAGCTGCGCAACCATGCTTATGCCAAGCAACGGGATCACGGAGCGCAGGATGGAGAAGACTGCAAATGCCACGAGCGTCGAGGTGGGGCTTCCGAACTTCGCGGCGGCATTCAAGAGGAACGAAACGCCCGCCGCGGCGACCACCGCGAGGACCACCCGTGCGAGCGCGAGATTTCTCACTAGAAACCGGATCGCCGGACTGGACTTTTCGGCAAGGAGTCCCGGGATGAAGCGGTTTAATGCAACTTCCGCGCCCATCGAACTGAAGGCGATCACCATCTGCATGCCGCTCACTACGAGCGCATACAACCCATACTCCCGGATGCTCAGTGCATGGGCGACAAGAATCCCTACGACGTACGTTCCACCTGCGTCGGCAATCCTACCGGCATAGTTCCAACCCAGCGAGGAGGCAATTTCACGGGGAGACTTCATCGTCGCTCCTTGAGAACGCTTCCGTACACCGAGAGAACCTGCGGGACGATCTTCTGCCAGGAAAACGGCTCGGCGCTCTTCCTGGCGTGTTGCTTCATTTGTTCCAGTCTCTTCTGGTCGTTCAGTGATAACCGTATCTTTGCCGCTATATCATCGGCATCGCGTTCGATGAAGTACCCGTTGTTGCCGTCCACGATCAATTCACTCGTCCCATGAACGCGGGTGACAAGAAGAGGTAAACCGGATGATGCGGCTTCGAGCGTAGCGAGAGAGAACGCCTCATAGAACGTCGGCATCACAAAAAGATCGGCTGCGGCATACAGCCGTTCGACGCTGATTCGGCCTCTGGTAAATTGCACCTGTGGCCCAAGCCCCTGCTGTTTCGCTTGCGCGATATATGGTGAAGGGTCGTCACTGCCGGCTACCACAAGCCGGAGATTGTCGTCGTTCAAGCGTGCGAGGGCATCGATGACAAGGTGAACGCCCTTGCGCCTAAACTCATTTGCCACGATGAGAAGAACCTGAGCGCCTGCACCAATCCCCAACTCATTCCTCATTGATGGCCGATCAACGGGGATACGGAGGGGAGAAAAGCGGTCCAGATCGACACCGTTCGGGATCACAGTGATCTTCTCGGAGGGGACGTCGTATTCTTCCTGGAGTTCTTTTCGAACGCCGTCGGAAACTGCGATGACGCGGCGGCATTTCCCCTGCTTGTACAGAAGCCGCTCGTTGCGTAGACGCACCGCATCCGCGATCCCGAAGGTGAAGCGTGTCCCGCCGGGTTCGAATCGCGATCCGACGGCCATCGCTCTTTTATGGCAGCTCTGTGCGGTGACGACGTCGCCGAACGGGACCTCACCGTGCGTGTGAACGATGTCAGGATTCAGCGATCGACAAGCTCGGTAACTCGCGCGGGAAAAGTGCAACATCTCTGCCGAATGCGGAAAAGTGACGACGCGGAGTCGATGACAGGTAATCTTCTTCCCCGAGTCCTCTTCCGGGAAGGCGTGAAGGTAGTGGACATCGTGTCCAGCACGGGCGCTTTCATCCGCGACGGCAAGAGCGGCGCGGGGGATTCCCATCGACGGGGTACATCGGCTATGAACATGGACGATGCGCATGGGATGAGCCTGGCGGAGTCAGGAAGGTGAAGCGACTTAGGCGCGCCGGATACGCAGGGGCCTCCGGGTAATGCGGAAGGGAAGGCGGCGGGAAGAACGCCGTCATGCGCGACAAACGCCGCGCGACTGCGGAGAGGGTGGGATTCGAACCCACGATACCCTTACGAGTATACCACCTTTCCAGGGTGGCCAGTTCAACCGCTCCTGCACCTCTCCGAACGCAGAGAATATACTTATTTCGGCAGGAAAAGACAATCATTGCCTCTGCGGGGCCCGTTCCTTGCATCCGAGAGAAGCCATCTCTATCTTAACTTCAAATCCACTAAACTGCCATGCGCCTCCTCCTCCCCACGCTGTTCTTGGTCGGCTTGTCCTTTGCTTCCGCCCAAACCGTCCACGTCATTACGATCGACGCCACGATCAACCCCGCTATCGCGGAGTACATCGGCGCAGAGATCGACGCGGCCCATCGGGCCCACGCGGAGTGCTTGATCATCCGGTTGAACACTCCCGGTGGACTTCTGAACTCTACACGGGCAATCGTCTCTGCGTTCCTGACCTCGCCCGTCCCCGTCGTGGTCTACGTCTCCCCTGCCGGCGCACAGTCGGCATCGGCGGGGGTCTTTGTCACGCTTGCCGCTCACATTGCCGCCATGGCTCCGGGGACCAATATCGGTGCGGCGCATCCTGTAGGGTCCCAGGGGGCTCAGCTGGACTCCGTAATGAATGAGAAGGTCACCAACGACGCCGCTGCGTTCATCAGGACGATCAGCGAGAAACGCCACCGCAATGTACGCTGGGCGGAAGACGCCGTGCGGAAGAGCATCTCCATCACGGAAACCGAAGCGTTGAAAGATTCTGTTGTCGACCTCATAGCCCCGACGGTCCCTGCGCTGCTGGACAGCCTGGACGGGAAGACCGTGAATCTCGGCGAGAGGCAGGTGGTGCTGAGGACGCGCAACGCGCGAATCGTCGACCGGGAAATGAGCACGAAGAACAAGATCCTGGGCCTCTTAAGCGACCCGAATATCGCCTACATCTTCTTCCTCCTCGGCATCTATGGGTTGATCTTCGAGCTGTATAACCCCGGTGCGATCCTCCCCGGCGTCGTGGGCGTGATCTCCCTCATACTCGCGTTTTATTCCATGCAAACGCTTCCGGTAAACTATGCCGGTCTCGCTCTCATGATCTTCGGGGTGGTCCTGTTTATCATAGAAATCAAGGTCCCCACCCACGGCCTGCTCACCGTCGGCGGGATCATTTCTCTCCTTCTCGGCTCCGTCATGCTCATCAGTCCTGAATCGCCTCTCGACATGGTCTCCATTTCCTGGACGGTCATTATCGGCGCCGTCGGGTTCACCGCGCTGTTTTTCATCTTCGCCATCGGCATGGGCGTCAAGGCGCAACAACGCAAGCCGACCACCGGCCTCGAGGGAATGATGGGCGAATCGGGCGAGGCAACGACGGATTTCACACCGGAAGGCACCGTTCGCGTGCGTGGCGAGTTGTGGCGCGCCATCGCCCCCGACGGAAACGTCGGCAAAGGCGATACCGTGGTCATCACTGCTGTAGAGGGACTCCGACTCCGTGTCCGGAAGGGCTGATCGGACCGGCCCTGACAACGGGTCCTGCGATTTCTCATTGTCCGTACAACCATTGGAGCGACTATGGAAGCATTCACCGTTCTCATTTTCCTTGCAGTCATCTTCGGCGTCATTATTCTCTCCAACGCCATCCGCATCTTGCCTGAGTACGAACGCGGCGTGATCTTCCGTCTCGGGCGGCTGGTCGGTCTCAAAGGCCCCGGGATTATCTTTCTTATCCCGATCGTTGACAGGGTGACACGAGTAAGCCTGAGAACCGTCGTCATGGATGTCCCGCCGCAGGACATCATCACGCGGGACAATGTGTCGATCAAAGTAAACGCCGTCGTGTACTTCAGAGTGGTGGATCCGAACAAGGCCATTGTCGAGGTCGAGAATTTCTTGTTTGCCACGTCGCAACTCTCCCAGACGACACTGAGGAGCATCCTGGGACAATCGGCACTCGATGAGCTGCTTGCCGAACGGGACAAAATCAACGCGGAGCTCCAGAAGGTCATCGATCTGCACACGGAACCCTGGGGCATTAAGATCTCCAATGTCGAGGTAAAACAGATCGACCTGCCCGCCGAAATGCAGCGCGCGATGGCGCGCCAGGCGGAAGCGGAACGCGAACGACGAGCAAAGATCATCCACGCAGAGGGCGAGTTCCAGGCAAGCCAGAAGCTGGCGGATGCATCGACGATCATCGAGACCCACCCGATGGCGTTGCAGCTTCGCTATCTCCAGACATTGACGGAGATCGCGTCGGAGAAAAACTCCACGACGATCTTCCCGATTCCGATAGATCTGATTGCTCCGTTCCTTCAGAACGCCATGAAGAAATAGTCTCCGGGCCGGGGAGCAGGATTCTCTCTCTGCTCTCCGGCACCGCCTGCGGCCGATGTCGACGCTCCTGACAGGGAATAATCCTACCGAACACCTCGTCGGCCTCCACCGCGTGGGGGAAGGGGCGATGCGGCTCTACTTCCGCGAGGGCGGGCGCATCCGTACGCAGGACGAGCGCTTCTATCCTTTCTTCCATCTCTCCGACAGCAGTCTCATCAAACGGTTCGGCCGCAAGCACTGGCTCAAAGAGCTTGCCGGCTCGGGCTTCTATCGTTTCCTCTGCGTCTTCGAGGAATGGTCGTCGATGTGGGAAGCGGTGCGCATCGTCATGGAGGAATCCTCACGCGCGCAGTTCGCCAAGCCGACCTCGTACGCAGACGTCGAGCAGCTCCACCTGATCCCCGACCCGGTGGCGCAATTCCTCCTCCAGAGCGGGTTCACCTTGTTCAAGGGGCTGGATTTCGACGACCTGGTGCGCATGCAACTCGACATAGAAACGTACACGTCGGGGCCGCACCGGTTCAGCAATGCCCGCGTCCCCGGCGACAGGATCATCGTCATTGCGCTGTCGGACAATCAGGGATGGGAGCATGTGATCGAAGGCCGGCGGAAATCCGAAGAGGTGATGCTCCGCGAGCTGATCGAGGTGATCCGGGGGCGCGATCCCGACATCATCGAGGGGCACAATATTCTCGGCTTCGACTTCCCGTATATCCTGGCGCGGTGCGCGCAGCATGGGTTGACCTTCCCCATCGGACGTGACGGGAGCGAACCCGCGCTGATCGGGCGCGGCTTCACCGCCGATACGGAGGACGTTTCACTCATGGAAGTAGCGGGAAGGCACGTCGTCGACACCTTCCTCCTCGTCCAGAACTACGATCAGTCGAAGCACTCGATGGAAAGCTACGGCCTGAAGTACGCCGCGCGATTCTTCGGGCTTTCGTCGGCGGGGCGAACGTACATCGAGGGGGACAAGATTACGTGGTATTGGGACAACGATCCGCAGACGCTTCTGGCCTACGCCTTCGACGACGTGCGTGAAGCGGGCGCGCTTTCCACGCACCTCGCAGGGAGCGCGTTCTATCTTTCGCGCCTGGTCCCCATGACACTCGGGACAATCGTGCGCGGAGGTTCTGCATCAAAGATCGAATCGTTGCTGCTCCGCGCGTATCTTCATGCCAGAATGGCTCTCCCCCGCCCCGAGGCGGGGACTCAAACCACCGGGGGGTATACCGATCTCTTCCTCACCGGTCTGGTCGGCCCTGTGGTGCACGCGGATGTCGAATCCCTGTACCCCGCCATCATGCTCTCGCAGCGGATCCAACCATCGACAGACCATGCCGGCGTGTTCCTCCAGCTGCTGGAAGAGCTTACGGCGATGCGGATCGACGCCAAGCGCGCGATGCAGGCTTCCAAAGAACAGCGCGAGCGGTCGCGGCTTGACGCCGTGCAGTCTTCGTTCAAGATCCTCATCAATTCCTTCTATGGATATCTTGGGTACAGCCGCGCCCTCTTCAACGATTACGTTTCCGCAGACAGGGTCACCAAAGCCGGTCAGGTCATTCTGCGTTCGATGATCCAGAAGATCCGGGAAGACGGTGGAACGGTCGTCGAAGTCGATACCGACGGCGTCCTCTATCTGCCCCCGGCCGGGACGGAAACCGAAGAGCAGGCCCGTTCGCATGTCGGCTCGATCTCTTCCCGGATGCCGCGGGGGATCTCGGTTGCGTTCAACGGCATGTACCTGAGAATGCTGAGCTACAGGAAGAAGAACTACGCTCTTCTTGAGCGCGACGGCCGGATGACGATCAAGGGGTCATCGCTGATCTCCCGGAGCATGGAAGGGTTTGGCCGGCGTTTCGTGCGTGAGGCCGTCGCGCTTCTCCTCAAGGAGGACATTGCCGGACTTCACGCGCTCTATGTCGACCTGTACAACAAGATCGCTTCACGGGCACTTGATGTCAGGGAACTCGCGCGGAGCGAAGTCCTGCGCGATCCCATTCCCGTCTACCTCGAGGAAGTGCGCAGCGGCAGGAGAAACAGGAGCGCGGCGTATGAGGTCGCGATTGCGTCGGGCAAAGAGGCAAAGCCCGGCAACAGAATCGCCTACTACATCACCGGCTCCGACCCGAACGCCCGTGTCTTTGACAACTGCAGGTCCGTGGACGAATGGAACCCGAATTTCCCGGACGAGAATTCCGCCTTCTATCTGCAGCGGCTTGACGAATTCGCCGCCAAGTTCAAGGACCTCTTCAGCCCGCAACACTTCCGTGAAGTGTTCACTGCCGAGAGTCTCTTCCCGTTCGACGCATCAGTCGTGACTCTCGTGGTTACCGAGGTCTCCGGCGATGCCATGCCCTCCGACGACCCTTCATCGGAGCCAGTCATCTAAAGTCACCTTCCGACGTTTCCGCCGACCCTTCCCACCGGAAGGCTCCAGGGAACATGAATCAAGACTCATAGTATCACACTTGTGATTTCGCTCACATGCACAAGATAGCAGGTCTTTGTCAAGATTTTCTTCTTGGGGCCGATTTGCTTGCGTTTAATCGTAGCAATACTTGACTTTTCCTGCGATTCTGGTTACTTTTTGCCGAGTTTGGCGCGCACTCTTGTTGGGTTGAGCGGAGCCGGTGCGTTCCTCTTTCAGGCAAACAGTGACGAGAGAAGTCCCCATATCTAGTCCGTATTTTAGAAAGACCGCTCATGGAGACTGGCACGGTGAAATGGTTCAACAACGCGAAGGGTTACGGGTTCATCACGAGGGCAAATGGCGAGGATCTCTTCGTGCATTTCAAGTCGATCCTCGGCGAAGGCTACAAGACACTGAAGCAGGGACAGCAAGTAGAATTCGAGGTGGAAGAAGGAGCGAAAGGACTGCAGGCAGTGAAGGTCAACAAAGTCGAGACCGAGCAGTCGAAGGTGAAGTAGCTATTGCCTGTCGTGGCGTAGATGGCAGGAGTTCAGCGCCGCGTTCAACTGCGTTTGTTTGCCGGAGTGTTGCCGGGGAGAGTGTTTGATTTTTCCTCCACGACACGACGGAGATAGTCGATGATCGCTTGCGTCGACGTTCCGGGCGTGAACAGATCACCGACCCCCATGCGTTTCAATTCCCCGATGTCCTTGTCGGGGATGATCCCCCCGCCGAACAGCATCACGTCCGTGAGTCCCTCCGCTTTCATCAACGAAAGGACCTTGGGAAAGATCGTCATGTGCGCTCCGCTCAAGATGGAAATGCCGATCGCGTCGACGTCCTCTTGCAAGGCAGCGTGCACGATCGCCTCGGGGGTTTTCCGCAGGCCTGTGTAGATGACTTCCATCCCTGCGTCACGAAGAGCGGCAGCGACCACCTTTGCCCCTCGGTCGTGGCCATCAAGCCCCACTTTCGCGATAAGCACGCGGATCGGTCGATTCATTGCCCGGATTCCTTTCCCTGATAGCGCACCAGGTCCATGCCGATGAGAGACGTGTAGACGGCCGACAACGGGAGGCCGACCACGTTGTAGTAGCATCCTTCGACTTTCCTGACGAACACCGCTCCATAGTCGTCCTGAATGCCGTACGCGCCGGCTTTGTCGAGCGGCGACCCGCCATCGACATACTCTTCGATTTCGGGCGCGGGCAGATCCCTGAAGTGCACAAACGTTTCCTCGACGCCGGTTGCGGTCTTTCCGGATGGACAATCGACGAGAGCGAAACCGGTGTGCACGCGGTGCACGCGGCCGCTCAGCAGCGTGAGCATCCTGACTGCATCCGCACGATCCACCGGCTTGCCCAGCATCAGGCCGTCGAGCGTAACGATCGTGTCCGCACCGAGGACGCATCCGAAGGAGGTACTCCGCGCGACCGCGTTTGCCTTGTCGGCTGCGAGTCTCATCGCGTTCTCCGCCGGCGTCTGATCCTGCCGGAAGTCCTCCGGGACATCACACGGTATCACGGTGGGTTCGATTCCTATCTGCCGGAGAAGATGAAGGCGCCTGGGCGATCGTGAAGCAAGGATGAGCGGTTTGATGAGATGATTCATACGAAAGAATAAAAACGGGCGACACTTGCGTATCGCCCGATGGACGACCAAGAATCCTTTGTCGCCTCACGCAACAGCTCAACGGAACATCGCCTTGATGCTTCCCCACGTTCGCCGCACGCTGCTGACTTTCGACGAGATGACGCTCGTATAGTATTGCTCTGGACCGACCTGGTTGCCGTAGGCATCCACGGGCGTGATGCGGTATCGATAGAACGAATCGGTGGTCCGGAACGCCGTCTCGTCGACGAAGAGGTATGACTGACCGCTCCCTTTGGCCGCGAACCGTTCGACGACAATAATGTACCCGCTTGACCCGTCTGAAACGGACCTCTCGATCTTGTATGCGGCGACTCCAGTTTCGTTGTCACTGGTCCACCGAATAGACACCCCGTTGGACTGCGATTCAGCGCTGAGGCTTCCGTCCCGGATCACACCGGACATGGCGGTGCATCCAAAAACCACCAGCAAGAGAGCGACACCGGTGATGCGTGGTAGCATTGCGTTGCTTTCCAGGAATGACGGCGGAATATAACGTTCGCCGTGAATAAAGTCAATCGCACTCAGGCGGAAGGCTGACAACGCCGGGCCTGAAGGGGATCCTGCTACGAACAGTCGCCCTTCCACTCGCCCGCTTCGCGGACGCGTTCAGGACGATCCCGCCAACGCGGGATTGTGCGTGGGGCCGAACCTGCCCGCCGAACGCACGTTTTGGATATGAGGCTAAACTGCCTGTGCGGAAGGCGGGACTTGAACCCGCATGCCTTGTGGGCGCCACCCCCTCAAGATGGTGCGTCTGCCAATTTCGCCACTTCCGCAAACAAAACACGCCGTAGACAATCAGCTGGAACGAACAGAGGGAAAAGCAGGGATTCGGAAAAGAACTAGACGACTTTGCCGTAATATAGGCAATCGCCTCGAGTTGTGCAAGTCTGATACCGGAAATCCCCCAAAAAACGCAGGTCGCGACAGATCGTCCGGTCGACGAAAGCGTCGGCCAGATCGAGATCATCTCTCCACCGGCGAAGCAGGAAATCCCATCTGTGGCTTTCTACAAATTGGCAGTTTCTTCAAGCGGAATCCGCTCAAAAGCCGGACGTCCGGGGTCCAATCATTGGTACAGGATTTGTGCTTCACAGATGGGTTACATCATGGAAGGAAAAGAACGTGTGGATGCAGGGGGTTAAGTTCTGTCGTGCAGGGTTCCTGGCTCTAACTGTGGCAGGAGTGCTATGTATGGGTGCAAACGCCGCTCTTGGTCAGACATCCCTCCCGTCCAGCCTGAGCACGCTTCCGGGTGTCCATATCCGATCGTTTGACGGGAAGTGTCATCGGAGCGCGGAGTATTACGATGCACTTCGCCGGGTCATTCTCAAGGAATTCCACATACCGTCCGATTCTACAGCAATCAATCTTGTGTTCATTGATGAATGCACGCGCGAAACGATGAACCTGGCAAACCCGGACAGGTTCGGATCCGCGGATTGGCTCGGCGCGTTTGTCGCCCCATCGCTGATCTTCATGGTCGGCGATAGCGAATCCGATGACACGTTTATGCACGAGTATCTTCACTCCCTCGAGTCGAGGGGACTCCTCTTTGCCGATGTGCCCCGCTCGTCGGTGCACACACTGATCCAGCAGGATGAAGGACTCCTTCTGGGCAGCGACAGCTATCTTCAATTCCTCAAAACACGGCCTCGCTAGGGTTGCTTTTCTTCCCCCGTGGGAGTACTTTGCAGGCTGGGAGCCGGCAAGATTGCCCCCTCCGTGCGCCGCTCCTCTCCATAGCGCAAATCAGCCTACGCCCTTCCCAGCGGAAAGGAGGTGCAGAGAGACCTCGGGAAGAACTCCACGACACCGTTTCTTGACAAATAAACACTCTAGAGGAGGATGCCCATGAATGCGCGAAGTGTACGGATCGCCGCCCTCATGCTGGCGGCACTCCCGCTTCTTTTCGGATTTGCAGCACAGCGCGATGAGATCCCGATAACGACCTCATCGAGCGAAGCGAGAGCAATGGTGCAAAAAGCCATCGGCCAGATGGAAGCATTGCGATTCACCGACGCGGTCGACAATCTCAAGAAGGCTGTCGACCTCGATCACGACTGTGCGTTCGGCTACTACTGCCTCGCCGTGTGTGCGACGACACCGACGGAAGCACGAACGCAGATTGACAAGGCCCTGGCTCTTGTCGGCAAGGTGTCCGATGGCGAGGGGATGTTGATCCGGTCGTTCGAGGACCAAATCAACGGCGACCAGGCGGGAGCAACAGCAACATTAAAGAAACTTGTTGCGATGTACCCGAAGGACAAACGAGCGCACTTCAACTACGCAGGGGCTCTCTACGGGATGCAGCAGTGGCCCGAAGCGATCAACGAGCTCAACGCCGCAATCGACATCGACCACACCTACGCACCCGCATTCAATCTGCTGGGCTATGCCGAAATCCGCGCGAACAATCTGCCCAAAGCGGAAAAGGCACTCAAGGACTATGTCACGCTGATCCCCAGCGAGCCGAATCCTCATGATTCATACGCGGAGCTTTTGCTCAAGGAAGGGAAGTACGACGAATCGATCGCGTCGTATCAACGGGCGCTGAAACTTGATCCGAACTTCCACTCATCCGTCATCGGCATCGCCAATGCCTACGTGTTCAAGGGAATGCCGGGAGAAGCGCGGAAACAGCTGCAGGGCCTCTACGACAACGCTGATGATCCCGGCTGGAAGATTACCGCCCTCGACGAGATCGCATCGACGTATGTCTCCGAAGGACGATTCGACCAGGCGCTCGAACAGCTGAACAAAGCGCACGACCTCGCCGTGAGCCTGAAGGATCCGATGCTCATTGCAGAACAGCTCAATCATATCGGCACGACTGTTCTCGAGTCCAGTTCCTTCGACGCCACCCGGGGCACCTACCTGAAAACCAAGACGCCGGAAACGGCAAAGGTCGACCAGGCAGCAACATATTTTGACGATGCGAACCGGGCTGTCGCAAGCTCCGATCTTCCCCGCGACGTGAAAACAAGGACCGATGCCTTCACCCTCGTGAACAAAGTGGAGGTCGCGCTCACGAAGAACGATATTCCAGCGGCGAAGTCGCTCTCGACACAGTTCGACGAGGCCGCAAAGAACGACAAGGACATGGATATCCAACGCTACCAGCACCAGATACGCGGAATGATCGCAATGTCGGAAAAACGTTTCCCCGACGCGATCTCCGAGCTGCAGCAAGCGAACCTCCGCAATCCTTTGAACCTCTACCGCCTCTCCGAGGCCTATGAAGCCGCAGGGAACGGAGCAAAGGCAAAGGAACTCCGGAGCCAGATCTGGTCGTTTAACGAGGACTCGTTCAACCTGGCATTCGTCAGGCCGCTTGCAAGACCGACGGAATAACGCCGGCCTCACGGCACGTGTACCGCCCTATCCAACGGGAGCAGAATGAGAAGGAAGATGAAACTTTCTCCTCTGCTCCCGTATTCATAGAAGATGAATCCTGACCCCTTAGCCCCCAGTCCCGAGTCACTAATCCCTATCCCCCAACAAATCAAGTGATACACCATGCGTTCCATCCGCCCCATCGTACTCTTCCTGTTCGCTGCGCTCCTCGGGTTCCCGATCTCCGCGCAGCAAGAAGCACGTCTCCTGAGGTTCCCTGCTGTTCACGGTGATCAGCTCGTATTTTCCTATGCGGGGAATCTGTACACCGTTTCCGCGCATGGCGGGACTGCACGCAAGCTGACCAACGATGTCGGCTTCGAAGTCTTCCCGAGGTTCTCGCCCGACGGGAAGACGATTGCGTTCACCGCACAGTATGACGGGAACACCGAAGTGTACGCGATGCCTGCAGCAGGCGGTGTCCCGAAACGCCTCACCTACACCGCGACCCTTTCACGTGACGATCTTTCCGATCGCATGGGGCCGAATAACATCGTGATGGCGTGGAAAGACGATTCCCATGTCGTCTACAGGTCGCGATGGATCGAATGGAACGATTTCAAGGGGCAACTCTTCGTGGTTCCTTCGGTCGGTGGACCATCGGTTCAGCTCCCGCTGCCCCGCGGAGCATGGTGCTCCTTCTCCCCTGATGGCAGGAGGATGGCGTACAATCGTGTCTTCAGGGAATTCAGGACCTGGAAGCGCTACCGCGGCGGCCAGGCGGACGACATCTGGATCTACGATTTTCAGTCCAAAACGACAACGGACGTGACGAATGATCCCGCCCAGGATGTCTATCCGATGTGGGCCGGAAACACAATCTACTTCGTATCCGACCGCGACGCCAACAAGCGGATGAACCTGTACGCTGTCGACCCCGATACCAAAGCTGTGAGGAAGCTGACCGATTTTGTCGACTTCGACATCAAATTCCCCTCGATGGGCGACAACGCGATCGTTTTTGAAAACGGCGGATACATCTACCGGTTTGACTTCGCGACACAAAAAGCCGAGAAGGTGCCGATCGTTATCGATGAAGACTTCGCTTCAGGACGCGGAGGATGGCGAGACGTCAGTAACGAAATTGCCAACTATGAGATCGCGCCGGATGGCAGCCGGGCCCTGTTCGGGGCCCGCGGGGACGTGTTCACCGTGCCTGTCAAATATGGCAATACCCGCAATCTCACTGCTAGTCCCGGGATCCACGAACGAAACTCCAAGTGGTCCCCTGATGGCCGTTGGATCGCGTACATCTCCGATGCGACGGGAGAAGACGAGATCTGGATGGCACCGCAGGACGGCAGCGGGACAGCAAAGCAAATCACCTCCGGCGCAGACACGTACAAATATCAGCCGTACTGGTCCCCCGACAGCAAGAAGCTCCTCTGGGCTGACAAGAAGCTCCGGCTGCAATATGTCGATGTCGAGACCAGGAAGGTCGTGCTTGTGGCGCAAGCCACCGCGTGGGAATTCTCCGACTATTGCTGGTCGCCGGACAGCAAGTGGATCGCCTTCGCGCGGCCGGAAGACAAGGTCATGACCACTATTCAGCTTTATTCGGTCGAGCATGGAACGACGACCGCAGTGACCGACGGATGGTTCGAATCCGGCACGCCGGCGTTCAGTTCCGATGGGAAGTTTCTCTTCTTCGTGTCCGACCGAAGCTTCAATCCGACCTATGGCCAACTCGAGTGGAATCACATCTACCGCGATCTTTCGAAGATCTACTTCGTCGCGCTGGCCAAAGACACGAAATCGCCGTTCGCGCCGAAGAGCGACGAGGTCAAGATTGCCGCCGGAGAAAAGAAGGCGGAGAAGGGGGAAGAGAAAAAGGAGAAACCCGCAGCGGTTACCGTCGACGTGGACACCGGGGGGATCCAGTCCCGCATCGGCGTGCTCCCGATTGCTCCCTCTGCATACCGCAATATTCAGGTCGTCGGCGACAAGGTCTACTACATCAGGAACGGCACCAAAGACGAGAAACCGAAGCTCTTTCTCTACGAACTCGACAAGCAGAAGGAGACCGAGCTCGGAGAAATCAACGGTTTCGAGATATCGGCCGACGGGAAAAAAATGCTGGTCAACCAGGCCAGGAGCTACGCAATCATCGATCTCCCCACCTCCCATATTGAGATCAAGGAACCTCTCAGCCTGAGCGATATGAAGGTCGACCTCGATCTCCACGCCGAATGGAACCAGATCTACCATGAATGCTGGCGGCAAATGAGGGATTTCATGTTTGATCCGCATCTTCACGGCGTGGATTGGCAGGGTGTCGGGAAGAAGTATGCAGAGCTTCTTCCCTACGTCAATCACCGCATGGATCTCACCTACATCATCGGCGAAATGATTGCCGAGCTCAGCATCGGGCATTCCTATGTTGGGGGCGGCGATTATCCGAAGCCCGAGCGGATCATGACCGGCCTCCTCGGAGCGAAGATCGAGCGCGACTCCGCCACCGGCTACTACCGGATTGCCAGGATCCTCAAAGGCGAGAACTGGGACCACAGTCTCCGCTCTCCCCTGACCGAAATGGGCGTCAACGTCAAAGAAGGAGAATACATCATCGCCATCAATGGAAAACCGGCGGACAAGATGCAGGACATCTATGCCTCGCTGGTGAACACGGTCGGAAAGCAGGTGACTCTTCGCGTTAACGCGACGCCGAAGGAAGAAGGAAGCCATGAGACGGTGGTCATCCCCACCGGGGATGAGCACGAATTGTACTACTACAACTGGGTGGAAGAGAATATCGCAAAAGTGGCGAAGGCGACGGGCGGAAGAGTCGGGTACGTGCACATCCCTGACATGGGCTCGATGGGACTGGACGAATTCGCGAAGTACTATTATCCGCAGCTGCGCAAGAATGGATTAATCGTCGATGTGCGCGGAAACGGCGGCGGCAATGTCTCGCCGCAGATCATCGAACGGCTCGGTCGCGAGCTCGCCATGATCGACATCGCTCGCAACACCTCGCCGTCACTCGATCCGTCCGGCATGCTGCTCGGACCGAAAGTCATGCTCATCGATGAGTTCTCGGCCTCGGACGGTGACATCGTCGCCTACCGTTTCAAGAAGTACCACCTCGGTCCGCTGGTCGGCAAGCGCACCTGGGGAGGCGTCGTCGGGATCCGAGGAACGCTCCCGTTGCTCGACGGAGGATTCATGAACAAGCCGGAGTTTTCCCGGTACGACACGGAAGGGAAAGAATGGATCATGGAAGGGCACGGCGTCGACCCCGACTATGTCGTCGACAACGATCCGGCGAAGGAATATGCCGGCGACGACCAGCAACTTGACAAGGCCATTGAGCTCATCAATGCGGCGATCGCGAAGCTCCCGACGGAGCT
>DATJPR010000176.1:0-14143 GCA_035506295.1 Bacteroidota bacterium
AGGGACGACAGTCCCCCGGTCGTGGCCGGGCACAACGGCCGGCTCTCGGTGGTCGTCCGTGAGGCGACGCTTGATGAACAGGTTGAATACCTTGTGGATAACGTCATCCTTGCGGCCGCGACGGCGCCGTGCTCGAGCAACAAGGAGCTCGCACAGATGCTCAAGGTTCCCCTGGGGGAAGACAAGTTCTTCCTTGAGGCGCATCGCAAACTACGTCCGATCGACTTCGCCACGGATGGGATCTTCCTTTGCGGGAACGCCCACTCGCCGTTGGCCACGGACGAAGCGATTGCACAGGCGCTCGGCACGGCGGCGAGGGCGGCAACCGTGCTTTCGAAGGAGAAGATCGATCTCGAGCCGACGGTGTCGCATGTTGTCGAGGAGAACTGTGACGGGTGCGCGCTGTGCGTCGACACATGCCCGTTCAAGGCAATCTCGCTCATGGAATATGAAGCCGACGGGAGGGCACGGAAGCGAGTGCAGGTCAACGAGTCGTTGTGCAAGGGGTGCGGGACATGCATGGCGACGTGCCCGAAGAAGGCGATGTTTGTCTGGCACTTCCGTCCCGAAATGCTCGCCGCGGAAGTCAGAGCGGCGCTGGAAACTCTTTGAGAGGATCTCCTATGCCAACGGAAGAAACAGCGTTTGAACCGCTGATCATCATGTTCTGCTGCTACTGGTGTTCCTATACGGGCGCCGATCTCGCCGGGACATCGCGGGTGCAGTATCCGACAAACGCCCGGATCATTCGTGTCCAATGTTCGGGAATGATCCAGACCAGCCTCGTGATGGAAACTCTTTTGAACGGCGCAGACGGAGTCCTGGTGTGCGGTTGCCATCCCGGCGACTGCCATTATGTCGAGGGCAATCTCCGGGCGAAGTCGCGCGCTGATGCTCTCGATGTGATGCTCGAGGATTTCGGCCTTGAGCCCGAGCGGTTCAGGCTCGAGTGGGTCTCGGCGGCCGAAGGGCAGCGATTCGGCCAGGTCGTGGCAGAGATGGTCGAACAGGTGAAGAGCGTCGGTCCCAGCCCGTATCGGAGCGCCATGCGCAAGACCGGCGAGAGCCTCTTGACGAAGGCCGCACCATCCGCGTGAAAGGAGTCTCCCATGGCAATTCGTTTGGCTCAAGAATGGTTTGCGATCTGTGCGGGGTGTGAAGTCTCCATTCTCGACCTCGGCGAGGCATTGCTCGATGTCCTGTCGAAGATCGAGATCGTGCACATGCCTGTCATCATGGACCACAAGATTCACGGCCAGACCGGCGAGCTCGCACAGATCCAGATACCCGAAGCGGACATCGGTCTCATTACCGGCGGGATCAGGAACGAAGAGCACAAGGCGATAGCACGCGAGATGCGGAAGCAGTGCAAGACACTGATCGCGATGGGATCGTGTGCGTGCTTCGGCGGCATCCCGGCGCTGGCCAACCTGTCGACCCTTGAGGAGTTGTACGACACCGTGTACCGCGGTTCCGTCTCCACCGATCCGGACAAGACTCCCGACGAGCAGTTGCCGCCGCTGACCGACCGGGTATATGCGCTGAGCGAGGTCGTGCCGGTGGACATCAAACTCCCGGGATGTCCGACCACACCCGAGCTCTTTGCCGATGCCGTGACAGCGCTCCTCGAAGGGAAGGAATTCTCGTTCGGTGGAAAGAGCGTTTGCGACGACTGTCCCACGATGCGGGAAAAGAAAGCACTCACCGCCCTGAAGCGTCCTCTCGAGCCGTTGACGTTTACGCCGGGAGCGCCGCTCAGCACGATGCGATGCATTCTGGAACAGGGATTCCTCTGCCTTGGACCCGTCACCAAGACGGGATGCGGCGGCAGCGAAGGGACCCCGCGGTGCATCAAGGCCTACATGCCATGTCGTGGATGCTTCGGCCCGCTCGCCGAAGAGGCGAACCCGATGGTGGACATGATGGGCGCGCTCGCTTCGGTCGGCCTTGAACCGCGCGAAATCATGGATCGTTCCGCCATGTTCAACCGCTATGCCGGCGCCCAGGGGCGGCTGCGGCCTGTCCAGGCAAAAGGAGGGAAGTCTGTATGAGCAAGACGCTCGTTATCCAGCCGGTCAGCCGCATTGAGGGACATGCGAAAGTGACGATCCAGCTTGATGACACCGGCAACGTCCAGGACACGCGGGTCAATGTCATTGAGCTGCGCGGCTTCGAGAGGTTCTGTGTGGGAAGGCCGGCGGAGGAATTGCCGCGCATTGTTACGCGAATCTGCGGCGTCTGTCCGTGGTCGCATCACCTCGCTTCGAGCAAAGCCTGCGACGCACTCTTCGGCGTCGAGCCGCCCCCCACCGGGAAGAAGTTGCGCGAACTCTGCAATAGCATCGCGTACATGGAAGAACACATCCTGCACTTCTATTTTCTTGCCGGCGCGGATTTTATCCTTGGCCCGGACGCCGATCCGCTGACGCGGAACGTCCTCGGCATCCTGGCGAAAGTCCCGGATGTTGCACACAAAGTCGTCCGGGTCCGGCAAATGGGCGCCAAAATGCTCGAGGTCATCGCCGGCAAATCGATCCATCCCGATGCGTCCGTGCCCGGAGGGTTCAGCAAACCGTTGCTGCCCCAGGAGCGCGACCAGGTGCGTGCGATGGCGGAGGAGTGCCTTGACCTGGCGAAATTCTCGATTGCGTTCGCCAAGGAAAACATCTTCCCGCGCTACAGTGATATCGTCGGAAGCGTGGGCGTCATTCACACGGGGTTCCTCGGTACCGTCAACGATAAGGGAGAGCTGGATCTATACGACGGCAGGCTGCGGCTGATGGCGCAGGATGGTTCGTTTGTTGAATTTTCGTACGACGAATATGCGGACCACATCAGCGAGCACATCGAACCGTGGAGCTATATGAAGTTCCCGTACGACAAACGCTCCGGACCCTTCTCCATGGATCTTCAGCGCCCGGGCGGGATCTACCGTACCAATACGCTTGCACGACTCAACGTGTGCGACAGCATCCCCACGCCGTTGGCACAGGCCGAGCTGGCGGAATACCGTTCGATGTTCGGCCGTCCGACGCAGCTGACGCTGCTCTACCACTGGGCGCGCCTCATCGAGCTTCTCTACAACGCCGAGAATGCTCTCAGGCTTCTCGACGATCCCGATATTATCGGCGTGGAGACCCGTGTGAAAGCTGAGCCCCGCGCAGCCCGTGGTGTTGGGTGCGTCGAAGCACCTCGCGGGACGCTGATTCATGACTACACAACGGACGAGAACGGCATGCTGACGAAGGTCAACCTCATCGTCGGCACAACGCACAACAATGCGCCCATCAATATGTCCGTCCGGCAGACGGCAAACACGTTCATCAAAGATGGAAAGTATGATCAGGGAATTCTGAACCGCGTTGAGATGGCCATCCGCGCCTATGACCCCTGCTTCTCCTGCGCCACCCACCGGTTCGATGGATCGGTCGCCGTTGCGATCGAGATCTACAATGCGCAGGGTGAGCTGATGGGTTCACTTGCGAATTGAAGGTTCGGGCATCACGCCATGATATCACAGGACTTTCTGCCTGCATTCTGCACTAAGCGCGTGTTGATCCTCGGGTGCGGCAATCGTCTGTTCGGCGACGACGGGTTCGGGCCCGCTGTCATCGATCGGCTCCGCGCGGCCTACAACATTCCGGACGACATTTACGTGATGGATGTCGGCACGGGAATCCGGGAGATTCTCTTCACGCTCTGTCTCGGCGACGCCCTTCCCCGAGAAGTGATCGTTCTCGACGCTCTGGACGTCAATCGGACACAAGGGGAGATATTCGAACTTCCGGTCGACGCACTCCCTGCTGAGAAAGCCGACGACTTTTTCATGCATCAAGCACCGTCGGCAAATCTCGCGAAGGAACTCACCACAAGAGGGGTCGAGGTGAAAATTGTCGGATGCCAGTCGGGGCCAGTGCCTGAGACAGTCTCCCCCGGTTTGTCGGATGAAGTTCAAGATGCAGTCTCGCGTGTCAGTTCCTCTCTTGCTTCTCGCTATTTCTCCTCACCTCACTGAGACAACAAAAGATCGCGTTCGACGCGCGGATTGTGGCTTTTTGACGTTGCCGCGGAACGTCAGGAACAAATGTTGACTTTGAGCTGTTAACCCATTAATTGAACTTCACTCATTTGCCATCCGAAATGCTACTCCGAACCCGAGTCTTGATGCTACCCATGTGTTGTTGCTGTTCTTCCTCCGTGAGGGGCAGCTGTTGTCCGCCTGCGTTGTAGCGCGATCGCCATAGCGGCTGGACAGGTTTTCGCCCCTCGAAATTTCGAGGGGTTTTTTTTGATTTTCGGGCTTCACCAGTTTCTTGCTGTTCAATCTCTCAATTAATGGAGGATCATATTCGATGAGCACAAACGGGAAGAAGCGGAACTACCGGTTTGAAACATTGCAGCTTCATGCAGGGCAGGTCGCAGACCCAACCACGGGCGCGAGAGCGGTGCCGATCTATCAGACAAGCTCGTACAATTTCCAGAACGCTGAACATGCGGCGTCACTGTTCGCCTTGCAGCAGTTCGGAAATATTTACACGCGGATCATGAACCCGACGACCGATGTGTTCGAACAACGAATGGCGGCACTTGAAGGAGGTGCTGCGGCGTTGGCGGTCTCTTCCGGACAGGCGGCGCAGTTCATCGCGATCAGCACCCTGGCTGAAGCAGGCGACAATATCGTTTCGACCAGCCTGCTCTACGGCGGGACATTCAATCAGTTCAAGGTGACGCTTCCCCGGCTGGGCATCAACGTGAAATTTGTGGATGGCGACGATCCGAAGGATTTCCGGAAACTCATCGACGCGAAGACGAAGGCATTGTACGTCGAGTCCATCGGCAACCCGCGCCTGAATGTCCCGGATCTTTCGGCGCTGGCAACGCTGGCGCACGAACACCGCATCCCCCTTGTTGTCGACAACACGTTCGGCGCAGGCGGTTACCTGGCGCGTCCGATCGACTTCGGCGCCGACATCGTGGTCCATTCGGCGACAAAATGGATCGGCGGACATGGCACATCGATCGGCGGCGTCATCATCGACTCGGGGAGATTCGACTGGGGGAACGGCAAGTTCCCGCTGTTCACGCAACCGAGCCCCGGGTATCATGGATTGAATTTCTGGGAAACGTTCGGTGCGAAGAGTCAGTTCGGCAATATCGCCTTCATCATCCGCGCGCGGGTCGAGCAATTGCGCGACCTCGGTCCCGCCCTCAGTCCCTTCAACGCGTTCCTGTTTCTCCAGGGACTCGAAACGCTTTCGCTGCGAGTCGAGCGGCACTGTCAGAATGCGCTGGCGCTCGCTCGCTGGTTGAAGAAACATCCTCTCGTCGAGTGGGTGTCGTATCCCGGTCTCGAAGATCATCCATACCACGAGAACGCGAAGAAATATCTTCGAAAAGGGATGTTCGGCGGGATTCTTGTCTTCGGGATCAAAGGTGGGCGCGAGGCCGGCAAGAAGCTCATCGACAATCTGAAGCTCTCAAGCCTGCTGGCGAACGTTGGCGACGCCAAGACGCTGGTGATCCATCCGGCGTCCACGACGCATCAGCAGCTCAGCGAGAAGGAACAACTGGAATCCGGTGTGACGCCGGAGCTGGTCCGCATATCGGTCGGCCTCGAACACATTGACGACATCATTGAAGACTTCGAAGTCGCTCTTGATGCTGTGCGGTCTGCGGTGCCGGTGTAAGCGAAACGCTCGAGTGGCCGGTGGTTGTGCGCCGTTTATGGAAACGGCCCGCAACTCCGGCCAACGGGTTACCTAGCGTTCCTTTCGAGGAAGTACTCGACCATGCGTGTCGCAACCGGGCTGAGGGGGTTGGGCGATCCTCCCGGCCCCTGATTTGTTGCGACAATCACACCGAACCGCTTCGCCGGTGCGAGCCAGGCGATAGCATAGCTCAAGGTGTTGCTCCCAGCATGCGTCAGCGTCTTTCCGCCTGAGAGTTCCTGCTGCGAAATCCCCCATCCGAGACCGTAGAATCCGCCGCTGTCATCCGCGACTACCGGTGTGGTCAGCATTGCCGCGGTTGATTGTGACAGGAGTGTGGCGTGTCCCGCCTCAGCGGCAAGGACCCATTGAATGAACTTCGCCCAGTCACCGATCGACATGTGCAGTCGGCATGCAGGTCCGTAGATCGGGGGATTGTCCGCGTCTGGTCCGGGCACGACGGCAGAGTGATCGCTCCGGTGTTGAAGCGGCTGGTCATCCAGGCCCGGAGTCCCCATCGGTCCGAACCCGGCGGTCGTAATGCCCAGCGGGTCGAGGAGACGCTGCTGCAGCAAGGCCTCGTACGGGCGGTCCGTCAGCAATTCCGCGATAGCTCCGGCCACGATGTATCCCATGTTGCTGTAAAGATATCGTCCGCGAACACCGGCAGGGTGCTGGAGGAGCGACCAAGCAGTGACCTCAGCGCGTTCCTCACGAGGTGTCCTCGTGCGGTATGTGAGTCCAGGATCGCACATCAGTCCGGCGCTGTGCGAGAGAAGGTCGCGAAGGGTGACGCCGCGGCATTCCGGACGCATGGCTTTCGCCTGATCGGGGAAGATCGCGGAGAGCGGTGTGGTCCACTCCACCATCCCTTCATCGACAAGGATCGCGAGAAGCGTGGCGGTGAATGCCTTGGTACAAGATGCGAGGTGAAACTGATCATGAAGAGCAACGTTCGCAGCACCGCGGTACCGTCTGCAGCCCACCGCATCGGCCTCCACGACTGCCTCGTCAGTGACGATCGCTCCCGCGAGGGCAGGAAGGTCAAGCGAGTGCCGAAACGCCTCGAGGATTGTCGGGAAGTTCACATCACATCCACGCGGAGAGGATCATCCCCATGATCAGAAGGGAAACCAACCAGAACGCGTTGTCGAGAAGCCAGAGGCCCCAGGGTTTCTTCTCGTAGAGTTTGGTCATCAGCGTGACAGGAGCGATGAAGCCCAGCCAGCCGTGGAAGCCGGCCATGAGCCCTCCCGTAATTCCTTGCATATGGAAGAACGCATTGCCGAAGACGATGGTGTGATAGAGGACGAAACTCAGGACGAGCGAACCGACGAAGGAAAGAACCATGTTCAGAGGAGCAGGCTTCATCTCTGTGATCCCTGTCAGTCTTTTCCACGTTTTCGCGAAGAGCGCGGCGTACCAGATGGTCGCAATGAGATAGTTTGCGATTGCAGCGACCAGGATCGCGAGGAAATTGGGATGCACTTCCATGGTGATGCTCCTTCTTCGGTGGGTAATCGTTATAGCGCAGGCTTCAGGAGTTGCTCTCGATCATCACAGCGGTCGTGTCATCGGTGGCGGGACGTCCCTCGGTGAACCGGCCGATGTCTTCCAGGATTTTCTGCACCGAAGCACCGCGATCTGAAAATGCCGCGCGAAGCCGGTCGGGGCCATACTGTTCCTCCTGTGAATTCATCGCTTCCGTCACTCCGTCTGAATAGAGGAGCATTCGCATCCCCGGCTCGAGAATGGCAGTCCGTTCCGAGAAGGTCCCCTCCTGAATGCCCAGCGGCAGTCCTGCATCGGTCTCGAGAAAGTGCAAGCCGGATGCATCGCACAGCAACGGCGGCGGGTGACCGGCGCTGGCGATCGTCACCGTTCGCTGCAGTGGATCGAGGACGGCGTACACCATTGTCACGAACTTTGCCGAAGGGAAATCGCTGAGCAGAATGCGGTTGACGCGGGCGAGGGCGTTGCCGGGAGCAAGACTGTGTTCGGCGACGAGACGCAGCACGGTGCGCGTTGAGGACATCAGGAGCGCTGCGCCCATTCCTTTTCCGGAAACATCGGCGAGGACGATACCGACACGCTGGTTGTCGAGAGGGATGAAGTCAAACCAATCGCCGCCGACTTCACGGCAAGGGATACAGAGTCCGCTGAGCGTGAAGCCGGGGAGCTCCGGAGGATGGTGGGGGAAGAGCGACTGCTGGATACGGCGCGCCTCGCCGAGCTCCTGGAGCATCCGTTCTTTCTCGACGCGTTCCTGCCGGAACAGGCGGGCGTTCTCGATCGCGGTCGCGACGTGCCCGGCGAGGGCTTCCAGAAGTTGGATGCGCGCCGGAGCGAACCCGTTCAGCTCCTTGCTCTGCGCGTTGAATACCCCGATCAGACGTCCCTGCGAACGCAGAGGAATGTCGACTTCGGAACGGGTCTGCGAATCGCTGACTTTGTAGTACGGGTCGACCGCAACGTCCGGCGCATAGTACGTTTCTCCCGTTGCGCCGACATGACCGGTCATGCCGTACTCTCCCACCTTGAACCGTTCGCCCTTAATGTGCAGGTTGAAATCGCCCCCGCAATCCGCCCCGACGACCAGCTCGTCCGTGGCTTCATCCTTCAAGAGAACGGCAAGGCGCGAACACCCAAAGGTCTGGGAAACGTCGTTGACCACTTCGGTGAGGAGGGAATCGATGTCAAGGTTCGTGTTGAGCCGTTGGGCGACGCGCTGGAGGAGGAAGAGATCCTTCACGAGATCGTTGCGATCTTCCATCAGGCATTCTCTGTCGGGGGTTCATCGATGAGGTACAGCCTATTGTCTTCGATGCGATAGATCATCGGGGCGACCTGGACGCCGGGATAGCGCAGCCGGAGTCGCTTCACCTCACTAAGGACGAAGTCCTTCTCATTGCCGATCTCGAACATCGGAGCGTAGTGGTGAAAATGCTCTTCCGCCTGTTCGCGGGTCCACCCGGCATTGTCGACGAGCCCCTTGACGAATTGCTCCCTGCGCGCGACCAGATTGACCATGCCGCAGTTGTTGTGGCCGATCAGGGCGATGGCGTGCACTCCCCCCACCGCGATGGCGTAGGAGACCTTGAATTCGCTGTACCGGAGGTTGGCGCCGCCCGTCCGTATGATGAATGCGAAATTGTTCGGGATCTGAAGGTGCTTCCGGTGGTCCATGCACATGCCGATCAGCAACCGGGCACTCGAGTAATCGTCGAGCGGCCTGGCAAGATTGTGATATTCGAGAAGGAGTCCTATGGGTGATTCCCGGTAGATCGTCGGGATATCTTCCCGGGACGAGATTCCCCGCAATCGGTGCATGTGCCAGTCACCTTTCTCTTTCCGCACTGTCAAACATCAACCGGGGTCTCAATCGTTCACCCGAACGCCGTCTTTTCGTCGCATCACTACCTGATCCGTACAATGCGGTCCGCGACTTTCGGAAATCTTGACATCACTGCAGGATCGTGCCCCGGGATAATAAGGTTGATATCGGGCACGAGCGAGCGCATCCTCTTCAACTGCCTGATGTACCCAGGCTGGTCAAATGTCAACGGAATAGAGTAGAGGCTGTCGATATTCACGTAGAACCAGGAATCATCGGAGGCGAGGAGTACGGGCTCCTTGCTCGTGTTGACAAGCAAGTGCTGCGATTCGAAAGTGTGCTTTGATCCAATAAAAGCACGGATGCCCGGAAGGATCTCGATGCTGTCTCCGTCCACCAGGTGAAGTCTCCCTTCGAGATTGACCCGGACAATCTTCTCCACGTCCCGCTTGTCGAGGCCCAGATGGTTTCCGCCTTTCTGCCAGGCGTCGACGACAAAGTTGGTGAACTCGTTCCGCTGCATCCAGACCTTCGCCTTCTTGAACAGATCGATCCCGTCGATATGGTCGCCATGCGCGTGCGTGATGATGACGTCGGTGATCGAATCCGGATCCACGTGTAAAGGCCGGAGTGCAAGGTCCGGCCGTTCGTAGTCCTTCATCCGCTGATACAGCGTATCCTTGATAAAACCGACATCGACAAGGATGTTGCTTCCGTTATTCCCCTTCAAGTACCAGAAGTAAAACCACAGGTTCACACTGTCTCTGGACGTCGACCCCACGGCGATCTGGGATATCGGTGCGGGGGAAGGCGCTTTGGCGTACTCGATCGCATAGATTTCATACGTGTTCCGCGTTTGAGAAACCGTCGCGGTGGAGGACACGGCAAGAGTCAGGAGGGTAATGAGGAGAGGTCTCATGGACGGTCCTTTGCGAGGTCATGTGAGATTTTCGGCCATCGTTCTCATCTGGATTTCGATGATGCGGGAATTCGTGGATTGCGTGCATGCGAGGACGACCGCCGCGGCAACATCCTCCGGCTCCAGCATGCCCGACGCTGCGACGCCCTTCTCGGTGCGGCCTCGCCCGAGGGCGAATTCCGTTTTGACACCGCCGGGACAGATTGCGCCGACCTTGATGCCGTGGGGGCGGAGTTCCTTGTCGAGCGCCTGGGCGAAGCCGACCTGGGCGAACTTCGTGGCGCAGTAGACCGCTTCCCCCGCAAAGCCGTACACACCTGCCATGGAGGAGATGATGAGAATGGTCCCGGAGCCCTGGCGGATCATCACGGGCACCGCGTGGCGCGTGAAGAGAAACGTCGAGCGCACGTTGGTCGTCATCATCTCGTCGAATTCCGCCGCACTGGTGTCGACAAGATTCTTGTAGTTGCCGACGCCGACATTATTGACCAGGATGTCGAGCGCTCCGAACGTCTGGACAGCCGCCATAGTGCACTGCCGGGCGGTTTCCTCCTCAATGGCATCGCCGACCACGCACGCAGCCTTGCTCCCGAGCTTCTGTGCCATCCCCTGCACCTCCATCAGCCGATCGGTCCGCCTGGCGGTGAGCACGACATTCGCACCCTCTCGCGCCAGTGCCAGTGCGCTTGCACGACCGATTCCTGAACTTGCCCCGGTGACGATGGCGACCTTCCCTGTCAGTTTCCCTTCCATGATTTCTGCTCTCCTCAAGGGTGATGTGATGCAACGTGTGTTGACGAAGCTTTTCTTGAATACCCGGGGATGAGCCGACTTGTGTTCTCCATATACTCCCGGTAAGCGTCGCCGAAGGTGTCGACCATCATCTTCTCCTCCAGTGAAACCCGGCTCGCGTACATGAACACCGTGGCGAGGAAATACAGTCCCCCGATAAACCAATTTGCCGTGAAGACGATGACGCCAAAGGTGGCGAGAAAAAACGATGCATACATCGGGTGACGGACGTAGTGGAACGGTCCCGAGGTGATCAGTGCGTGGTCTTCATGGACTTCAAGCAGCCCCGACCAGTGCCTCCCGAGAGCGACATGGGTCCACACAAAGAACACGAGATATACGACAAGGAGCCCGCCACCGATCGTCCAGCGAAACCAGAGGGGAAGATCGAAGTGTGCAAAATCGACCCAGGGAGAGACGGGATAAAGAACCAGGACCAGATAGGAGACAGCAAGGAGACGGAAGCCGAGTTTCCCTGCCGACGGTCCCGGGTTCGCAACCTTTCGAGATTTCAAAGCCTTCATCTGGAAATAACTTCTGGTGAAGGTATTCAAAAGCCAGAAGAATCCGAAGACGAGGCGAAAGGGAGTTTCAGGGGAAAGATCCATGGCTGGAGATCACCATCGGTGGTGGACGTGTTCGCGTATCGTTGAGTTATAGAGAGTGCGTATGTTCGTCATGAGTTCGTCAGACAGAGGAGGCAAATCTGCCGCACGAGTATTGTCAAGCACCTGTGACGGTGTTTTGCCGCCCGGGATCGCGCAGGTGACTTCAGGAAACATGAGGATCCACCGCAATGCCAGTTGCGCCATCGACCAGCCCTCTGGGACGAGCGGTCGCAACGCCTCTACGGCTTTCAGGCCGAGCAGGTAGTCGATGCCGGAAAACGTTTCGCCGCGATCAAATGCCGCGCCTTCACGATTGAACGACCGGTGATCATCCTCCTCGAACTTCGTATCGGAGCGCAACTTTCCCGTGAGAAGCCCCGAGGAGAGTGGGAGTCGCGCAAGAATTCCGACCCGGCGACGGCGTGCCTCCGGGAAGAAGAGCTCCGCAGGTCGTTGACGGAACATATTGAAGATGATCTGGACAGTCTGGACGCCCGGATATTCGATCGCTTTTAGCGCTTCCTCGACCTTCTCCACGCTCACGCCATAGGCACGAAGCTTTCCGGCGTCTACCGCCGCGTCGAGCCAGCTGAAGACTTCCGGTCGGTAATAGACCTCCGTGGGAGGACAGTGAAGCTGCAGGAGGTCGATCGCGTCGGTTTTGAGGTTCTTCAGGCTTCTGTCGATGAACGCCGTGAGATTCTTTTTCGAGTACCCATCGGCCGTGTGAGGATCCAACCGGCGGCCGGCTTTCGTGGCGATGTAGAACTGTTCGCGCCGGTCGCCGCGGAGGCGTGCGAGGAGCTTCTCGCTCCGCCCGTCGCCGTAGACATCGGCCGTATCGAAGAAGTTCACGCCGTGATCCAGCGCGGCGTGAAGGGCCGCCATGGAATCCTCATCCTTGACCGTTCCCCACGTGCCGCCGATTGCCCAGGCACCGAAGCTCACTGTCGAAACGCGCCATCCAGTGCGGCCAAGTTCGCGATACTCCATCTGCTGATTGCCTTTCTTCGATATGCGATCCGGTTCGAACGAATGCTCGCCGACTTGCCTGGCGGCAAGTGCGGGGAGATAGACTGCTGGGAGGAAGGACGAAAATACCGATGCTTTGAGATGCGGAACAGTACGGAATTATTTGCAAAAGTTCAGCTTGCGTCCAACCGGCACGATCAACCGAGCCTGTCGATCTTTCTGCGAATCGTCCGCTTGTCGGTCTCCGTTCGCGCAAGCGTCAGGGCCTGTTCGAATTCGCGTTTCGCCCGCTCGCGATCAATTCCGGTGTTGAGCTCTCCGAGCAGGGCGTAGTACAAGTGGTTGTCGGTGAGGTTCAATTTCTCCGCCTCACGGATAGCGAATTCCTTTCCCCGCGCCTTCGCCAGGGCATACGTTCGATTGAGCGCCGCCATGGGGGAATACTCGATCTCAAGAAGCTGATCGTAGAGTTGCAGAATGGATTCCCACTTCTCGTTTGTATCGACTTTTTGCGTGTGCCAGTATGCGATGGCGGCTTCAAGATGATATTTCGAGATGACCTTGCCACGTTGTGCTCTGTGCAGGAAATACATCCCCTTCCGGATGAGATCGGAGTTCCAGAGCGACGTGTCCTGATCGTCGTACAACACCATGGAGCCATTGCTGTCGAACCGCGCATCAAAGCGGGAAGCGTGGAAGCACATGAGGGAAATGAGTGCGTTCGCGGGGGGAGTGTCCGTTTCAGGGTTCTCGATGAGCATCATGCAAAGCCGCATCGCCTCGAGGCAGAGATCCTTGCGGAGGGTCGTATTGTGACTGACGGAATAGTACCCCTCGTTGAACAACAGGTAGATGGTCGTGAGGACGGTGGAGAGTCGCCCGTCAATTTCGGACGGGCCGGGCAGCGCGATCGGGATGTTCAACTGACGAAGTCTTTCCCGCGCGCGGAACAAACGCTTGTTGATCGTCTCCTTGCTCGTCAGAAACGCGTCTGCGATTTCATCGATGCCGAAACCGCACAGTATCCGGAGCGACAGGCCGATCTGGGCTTCCGGAGGAATGCCGGGATGGCAAATCACAAACATCATCTGCAGCTGACTGTCGTTGATACTCTGCGGGGACAGATCGATGTCCGGCTCGTCTCCGCCGGGAGGAGCGCTCCGGAGTTCCGGCGACACCGTGTCGTCGAAAATCTGCTGATGCTTCAGATGGTTCTTCGCCTTGTTCTTCGCGACGGTGTAGAGCCAGGCAACCGGGTTCTCCGGAACACCCTGCACGCCCCACGTTTGCGCAGCCGTCAGGAACGTCTCGCTTGCAATATCCTCGGCGATTTCCGCCTGAGCAAAACCAAACCGGCGGCACAGGACGGAAACGATCTTCCGATATTCCGTCCTGAAGAGGTGCGGTATGAGTTCCCCGTCTACCGTCATGTGCCGACGAATGGTTGTCTTAGATGAGGGGTCGGAAGCTACGAGACACTGTTGGCGTTGTGCGCTCGTGCAAGCTTTCGGACTTCGACACTGTTTCCCTCGCCTTGCAGGACGGGGCATCCCTTGGCAAATTCTACGGCCTCGTCGACCGACTCCGCCTTCACGATGATATATCCTCCGATGGTTTCTTTGATGTCGCCGAAGGGGCCGTTCGTCACGATATTATGCGGCCAGACAACCCTGGCATCGTCAAAGGGGAGGCCGTTTCCTTCACTGAACTTGTTCTTCGCGGAGATGCCGCGTATCCACTCCATCGTCTGTTTCATCCAGATTTCCAACTGCTCGGGCGAGGCAACCGCTTTGCCGTCCTGGTGTCTGAA
>DATJPR010000177.1:0-43979 GCA_035506295.1 Bacteroidota bacterium
CAGATGGTGATGGTCACCGCTCCTCCGGTGTTTCTGAATGACAGCAGCGGGGAGATGACGCGCCTAGAGTCGCTCATCAAAGATTGGGGTGTTGGCGGCGTGGCACTCGTCCGAGGCACGGTCAACGATGCTGCGTTGGCGACACGCCGTCTGCAGGCCCTCGCCAAAGTGCCGCTGCTGATCGCCTCCGACCTCGAGCACGGCACCGCAATGCGCTTCACGCGCGGAACGGATTTCCCTGACGCGATGGCGTTTGGTGCAAGCTGGGACCCGGAACTCGCGTATGAAGCGGGAAGAATTACCGCCGGGGAGGCGCGCGCCATCGGTGTGAACATGAACTTCGCGCCTGTCGCGGACGTCAATACCAATCCCGAGAACCCTGTCATCAACACCCGGTCGTACGGAGGCGACGCCGCGCTGGTCAGCCGGATGGTCGCAGCGTTTGTTCGAGGGACGAACGATGCTGGGGTGTTGGCCACGGTCAAGCATTTCCCGGGGCACGGCTCGACGAGTGAGGACTCGCACCTTGTGCTTCCCATCGTCTCGGGAGACGGCCGGTCGATCGACAGCATCGATCTCGCCCCCTTCCGTGCCGCCATCGCAAGCGGCTGCGAGGCGGTGATGGTCGGACATCTTGCCGTCCCGTTGATGGATTCTACGGGGATGCCGGCGACGCTCTCGCGCAGGTTGGTCACAGGGTTGCTTCGGGACAGGATGGACTTTGACGGCTTGATTATTACCGATGCAATGGGTATGGCAGGCGTGCGGGTAGTTCCGCCCGAACGCGCGGCAGTGCTCGCGGTCGAGGCGGGGGCGGATGTGCTCCTTCTCACCAACGACGAATATCTGGTCCTCGGCGCTCTCCGCGACGCCGTTCGGGACGGGGAGCTCGGCGTGGCGCGCATCGATTCGTCGGTCCGTCGCATTCTTCTGGCAAAGGAGAGGTTCGCTCTGCCGCATCGCAACGACGATCCCAACGTGTCCGTTGCATCGCCGTCGCACTGGAACTTCGCGCGGCACGTTGCTCGGCGGGCGGTAACACTCATCAGGAATGAAGGCGAGCTTCTCCCCCTTCAACCTTCCTCCCGAAAAATCCTTTCGCTGATCCTCACGGACTCCGAGGAAAGCCGCTCAGAGGTCAACCGCCCCTCCTCCTTTGCGTTCGAGGAGCTGACAGGTGCTTACTTCACGCAGCTGCTGCGGCAGGAGCACCTCACGGTGTCAACAGCGAGGTTATCGCTCGCAAGCGAGCCCGAAGCCATGGAGCGGGCTCTTGCGATGATCCGCCGCTCAGACATCACGATTATCTCGCTCTTCCTCGGCATTCATGCCTCAACCGGGACGCCCGGCATTCCCGCCCATTTCGGATCGTTCGTCAGGACGGTGAACACACTTGAAACGCCTATCGTGCTCGTCTCCTTCGGGAGTCCGTATGCGGTCGCCGGGTGGCGCGCGCCTCGTGCGATCGTCTGCGCGTACTCGGACGGAGAACCTGAGCAGGAAGCCGTCGCATCGTGTCTCACGGGCGATGCACCGATTCATGGAAGACTTCCGGTGGCACTCTCATCCCGGTTCCCTCTCGGCTTCGGCATCGCGCTCGAAGGCTCACACCACTCTGTCGGAGACAGCCTTGTCCGATTGGAGCAACACGGGGAATTTTCGAGCGTGGATTCGCTCATGGACCGGGCAGTGGAGGATTCCGTCTTCCCCGGCGCCCAGCTCCTCGTCATGAAAAACAATGGCGTGGTTTTCGACAAGTGTTTCGGTCGGTTCACCTACGATTCACGTTCGCCGGCGGTGGACGATTCGACCATCTATGATCTCGCATCGCTCACCAAAGTCGTCGCGACAACCACCGCGGTCATGCGGTTGTGCGACAAGGGGTTGATCGACCTCGATGCTCCGGTCGGGCGATACATCCAACAGTTCACGGAGGGGGAGAAGCGGCGCATCACGATCCGTCAGCTTCTGCTTCACCGATCCGGGTTTCCTCCGTTCCGCAGGCTCTGGACCCTTGCGTCAACACGCACGGCCGCGCTCGATTCGGCGTTTGTCACGCCGCTGGAGGAGCCGCCGGGCGATTCCACCATCTACAGCGACATCAACATGATGGCTCTCGGTGCCGTGGTCGAGCATGTCGCCCGTGTGCCGCTCGATGTTTACGCCCGCGACGCGGTGTTTCGTCCGCTGGGGATGACGGAGACCTGTTTCAATCCACCGCCCGTGCTGCAATGGCACGCCGCTCCCACGGAGTTCGACTCGTTGTGGAGAAAACGTCAGATCATCGGCACTGTGCACGATGAAAACGCGTCGCTGCTCGGCGGCGTGTCAGGACATGCCGGCCTTTTCTCGACGGCGTCGGACCTTGCGCGTTTTGCGCTCATGATGCTGAATTGCGGGCGCGCGTACGGGCATGAGATCTATTCGTATTCAACATACGATGTGTTCCTGAGGACACCGTACCCTCCCGGGGAACGCTGGTTGGGATGGGACAAGGTTTCGCCCGAAGGATCATCCGCCGGCTCGCTGTTCTCGGATGCATCCTATGGTCATACCGGTTTCACGGGCACCTCGTTGTGGATCGATCCCGTCAACCATGTCGCCGTCATTCTCCTCACGAACCGCGTTTCGCCATCGAGAGCCAATCAAAAGATCCTCCGCTTTCGCCCGGTGCTTCACGATGCAGTGGTTCATGCCCTCCAGGGTGTCCAACTTCAGGCTCCATCCGGCACCCGATGAGGTCCTCAGGTTCTGTTTCCTAATCTGACATTTCCCTCTTTTTGGCGAAGGAACGCGGACAAATCGGCGCTGGAGGGCTCCCCACTTGTTTTTCTTCAAGAAACGGGATTTCTTACGTCGTGGCTGTGTTCCCGAAGGAAACAAGTGCGGGTAAAGTAGTGTTGATAGTATGGAGGGTTAGAGCATGAATGATCCGACTGAACCTGGTGGAAACAGCGATGTGGACACGTTGATCGAAAACTTAGCGAGCGAAGATCATCTGATACGTCATGAAGCGAGGAGGGGTCTGGCGAGGATAGGGACGAAGATTGTTCCGCGACTGCAGGAGCTGTTGAGGTCTCCTTCGGAGCGGGTACGATGGGAGGCGACGAAAGTTCTCGGTGCGATCGGTGGAAGACCGGCACTCGAGGCGCTGGCGACGGCATTGCCGGATTCGAGTCACGATGTCCGGTGGACGGCCGTCGAAGGTCTCATCGAAGGACGCGAGGTCGCATACCATCCTGTCTTGCATCAACTCGTCGTTCATTCCTCGAACATCGGCGTTCGCGAGGCAGGCTCTCACATCCTGAGTCATGCTGTCCGCGAAGGACAAGCGTCGTTTCTCAAGCCGGTCCTGAGAGCATTGCGGGGGAGAGCACCCGTGTTCGAAGTTTCCCTTGCCGCGTATCAGGCACTAACGATGTATCACCGGGCACAGGCACGACTTGATACTGCAGCTCTTCGCAAGCCGAGCCCCAATCCGGTCGAAAAAACTCGTTGAGTTCACGATCCCAAAGATATGCCGACAGACGGTGCAATGTTGCGTCACCGTCCGGGGGTTCGTATATTCTTCAAATCACCGTTCAGGTGTCCCGCATCCAAACGGGATGAAAAGGGAATCCGGTGAAATGCCGGAACTGCCCCGCAACTGTAATTGGCAATAGGTGACCGCCCCACTGTGAAGCTCGCTTCACGGGAAGGAAGGCGAAGTCAAGACCGCCAAGAGTCAGGAGACCTGCCTGGACACATCACCAATCACCTTCGAGGGAAGGATATGGGTACGCACCGTGTGTCCCCGTCCAGCCCCTGGCAGCTAGTGTCCGTCAGGGGTTTCTCACTTCTTCTATCCTCACTTTTTTTTCTCTCTCACGTTTCACCAGCGACCATTCGTCATGGCACGGTTTCCCAGGCCGGCACAGGTACACCGATTGCGGGCGTGGTGATCCGAATCATTCCCGGTGGACGGGCTGCACTTTCCGGTCAGCATGGAGATTTTGTGATCTCGATCCCGGATTCGATTCCGTCCATGGTGGAGTTCCGTCGCGTCGGATACGCTCCCAGGGATATTCCGATCGCTCCCTCCGACTCTGCCGAGGTTCCCCTGCGTGTCCTGCTCGAAGAATCACCCTATTCTGTGGATCCCGTCGTCACGACCGCGACGCGTGAAGCCGTCGCAGTCGACGATGTCCCGTTTTCCATCGATGTCGTGTCCGCATCGGAGCTGCGCGTCCGCAATGCGAATGACCTTGGTGAAGCGTTGGAGTCGGTGCCCGGTGTTTCGCTGCAGTCGTATGGCGGGCTCGGCGATATTCAAACGTTATCCATCCGCGGATCCACGGCCAATCAGGTGTTGATTCTCCTCGACGGGCAGCGCATGAACACCGCGCAGTCCGGTGAGATCGATCTCAGCACCCTGCCGCTCGAGTCGGTCCGGAGCATCGAGGTCGTTCGTGGAGGGGCATCGGCGCAATATGGAGCCGATGCCATGGGTGGTGTGGTGAATATTATCACCGGAGGCATCACCCCTTCAAGCGGGCCCGGACTGACCGCCGGGACTGGTGTGGGGTCATTCGGTACACGAAGCGCGCATATCGGGGGATCGTTTGACGCCGGGGGGGTCGCATCGTCGATCGGGTATCGCTATGTGCGCAGTGACAACGACTTTTCCTTCATCGGTCAGACCGGGACGGAGGTGCAGAGGCAGAATGCCGACATCACCGCACACGCACTCACCGGCCGGTTCGAATACCGTCTGAGCGAAGATGGCGGCCGCGTTCTCTTCAACGGCGAATATTTGCACCAGGAATCCGGCGATCCGGGCTCGTTGACCTATCCTCTCTCGCGTGCGCGGAAGCTGACACGGAACATCATCGGCAATCTCACGTTCGAACAACCTTTCGGATCGCATCTCGCAAATCTTCATACCTATCTCCAGGTTCTCCGCTTCGGGTACTCGGACCCTGACAGTTATATCCCGACGGCAACAGACAATACGAATAAAGCCGCGGGTTTCGAACTCAACGATAATCTTGTGCTTTCGAAGATCATCACCTTCACAGGCGGCTACAGTTTCCGCTCTGACGGCTACACCGGCAACGCGCTCTCGGGCGAGCCGTCACGGGTGACGCACGGGCTGTTCGTTCAGAGCGACATCAGGCCGCTGGGCGTTGAGGAAGGATCGCTGTATGATCTCTCCATCTATCCGGCGGTCCGATGGGATCACTCCTCGGACTTCGGGGGATCGGTCAGTCCGAAGCTCGGGATTACAGCCTCCGTGGGGTCTCCGGTCCGTTTCACTTTGAAGGCGAACGCCGGCCGGTCGTTCCGTGCGCCGACTTTCAACGATCTCTACTGGCCGTTCGACGGTTTCACGTCAGGAAATCCATCGCTCACACCCGAACGATCGACAGATCTCGATGTGGGTGTTGTGATCGCGGTCCGGAGTGACGCCGAGATTCATGCGGGCCTGACATACTACGCCAACAACGTTCGCGACCTGATTCTCTGGCAGGCCAATCAGAGCGGGCTCTGGATGCCTTCAAACATCGGCCGTGCTGTGATCCACGGTATCGAATCGGAGATCTCGTGCAGTCCGATCCCCGGAGTGGCCCGGCTGACGTGGGGGTTGACCACGGTCAGCGCGGTGAACAAAACGGACGACCCGGCGGTCAACGGCAAAGTCCTTCCCTACCAGCCATCCTCGACAAACAAATTCAGCGCGCGAATCCACCAGGGCCCCATCACGTGCATTGTCGATCTTCTGGCGTTGTCGCGCAGGTATACGAATACAACGAACACGACCTCGCTTCCGCCGGCGCACACCATCGACGTCTCGTTGGGGTACACATTTTCGGTCGGCGGTGGATCGTTCAATCTCATGGGCTCTCTGCGGAATATGGAGAATGTCCGGTATCAGCTTGTCCAGGATTACCCGCTTCCGGGAAGAGAACTGCGACTGACGTTGGACTATACGGCGGGGATGTAGACGGAACGAGGAGCAGTCGAGAGAGAGGGAGCGATAAAGATAATTACCAATTACCCATGGATCATGGATAATAGGTAATCAGAACGGCCTGGTGGGGGGAAGGAGAACTTCTCCTACGTCTTACATCCTACTCGTAGCGCTTCACCATCCCGGCCAGAAGCGGGCAACACCGTGATGTGTTGCGCCGCTCCTGGCCAGGGTTCGTCAACGGCTAATGCCTCCCTGATCGGATCCATCGAAGTTCTCCGGATAAGGTGCAACGTCGTTGATCCAGGACAACGAAGAGAAGGCAGGCGCTACTACCTCCGCCTTGGGCACGGAATACTCGTTGTAATACCACGCTGCCATCATTTGGACCTTCTTTGAAGGATCGAACATCGCGGCGCGTTCCACGGCAAACTGTCCTCGCGCGTCACTGATCTTGCTCAGCGCAAGAGCTGCGACGATCCGCTCCTCCACAGATCCATTGTGCAGCATAGCCATCAGCGGGACAACGGATTTGCTTGTTCCCACCTCTGCCAGGATCGACGCGGCACTGAGCCTGAGGCCGAGATTGTCCGATGCAACACCGATAAGAAGATTCTCTTCGGCCAGCGGTCGGTTGTAGACATAGGTTTTGTCTGCCGGCCCGCCCGCATACGCGGCAACGGTCGAGGCCAGGACCATAATCGCAACCACTACGAAGCGACTGAGCGGTTTCATCGCATTCCTCCTCTCGATACTTTGAGAACCTTGAAGTGGTTATTTCATCTCCACCGAACACGATACGGGAGAGGTGAAATCATGTTGCACCGTTTTCGCCGCGTCGACCTCGTTTGCTGTGAAGTGCTGTCCCTATGCGACGAACCGCACGTCCGCGCCGTTGAAACCTGTCGGGTGGGGGTTCGTATACAGGAGTACGCCTAAACGGGAAGATCGGTCGTGCGTTGTTCCCCGGTATGTCCCGCTGCTTCCGGTCCGCCTCTGAGTTCAACGTGCTGGGTGCCAGTCGATGCAGGATGCTCTCCTTGTGAAGCATCGCGGACGTACACTGATTCTTCGTTCCGCAGATATCCAATGGATTTCGGCAGAAGGCGATTACGTCGGGATCAATGCCGGGGGCAAGAAATATCTGCTCCGGGATCGTATCAGTCGACTTGAACGTGAATTTTCCCCCGGTGATTTTGTCCGCATTCACCGGTCTCTCCTCGTCAACCGTGTCAACGTGAAAGAGCTGGAGCCGCGACCGTTCGGTGAATGCGTCGTGGTTCTTGACAGCGGCGAGCGCCTGCCGATGTCACGCTCACGGAAATCCATCGCGTTGCGGCTTCTCCAGGAATCATCCATGCCCGTCCGCTGGCCCCTCCCGTTGCTTCACACCATCGCGACCGTTGCCGTACTCGTCACCGTGCTCTGGTCGCAGGGACATGCGCAACAGCCGGCGGCGCAGTCGCTCCTGGCCACCGAACAAGCGTTCGCGAATTGCTCTGCCGCCATTTCTGCTGACTCGGCATTCTTGAGGTTCCTCGCGGACGACGGAGTGCTTCTCCGACCCGGTCCGGTGAACGGCAAAACATGGATTCGCGACCACCCGTCGCCGACACTCATGCTGCGATGGCGGCCGGCACTCGGCATCGCGTCCTCCGCAGGCGATCTCGGATTTACCACGGGACCGTTCGAGGATTGGGAGACCGATGACACCACGGGCACGCGGTATCACGGGGAGTTCATGACGGCATGGAAACGGCAGGCCGACGGCACATGGAGGTTCGTATTTGACTTTGGCGCCGGCCATCCTCAGGACACGTGGAACGTCCGCGCCGCGCCGACGGTGTTGCCGCAAGGGGATTCTGGAGGAGCCGGGTCGGATACCACCGGCGTCCGGGGGATGCTCCTCTCCTTGCGGGAGGCTGCTCCCGCCTCACTCTCTTCTGACATTCGGCTTCTCCGACCGGATTCTCTTCCGATCACTGATGTGTCCAGGGTCACGGATGTTCTCAATCGAGAAAAAACTTTTGTGACCCGCACTCCGTTGTTTGCCGACGTCGCCCGCTCGGGGGATCTTGCTTACACCTATGGGACTTTTACCACCCCCGGCGACCAGAACGGCGTGAAACGGGGATATTACTTTTCTCTCTGGAAGAGAAATCCCCGCCGATCGTGGGACTTGCTCTGGGACGTTCTGGGCCGGGCGCGGTAACTTCTTTGCCTTTCTTGCCCCTTCTTGATACATTTGTGCTACGCTGAAACAACTGCCTCACTCGATCCGAAGCGCCGCAGTCTCCGTGTCGGTGCACACTGAACGATTCCGCTCGAACGATCGATGCCGGCCGTTCTTTTCCGCGGACGAGCATCCCCCATCACCCAAACCCCGAAAGCCTTGAGACTGTCTCTCTTGTCTGTCTTGCTCTGCCTCGTCATCGGATTCTCCGGCGCGACGCGCGCGCAGACCATCCCTTCGGAAGGCCCGGAGGCCGACCGTCGCACGGAACATTCCATCGATTCCATCATTGCCACGCTGACGCTGGATGAGAAAATCGGCCAGCTCGTTCAGTACAGCGGCGCATGGGATACCGGACCCGCGGGGCGAAGGATCAACCGGGAACAGCGGGATCTCATCCGTGATGGGATGGTCGGCTCACTGTTCAATGTGATCGGCAGCGGGACCGTCAGGGAGCTGCAACGCATTGCCGTCGAAGATTCGCGCGCCAGGATCCCCGTTTTGTTCGGGCTCGACGTCATCCACGGGTTCAAGACCACATTCCCCATTCCCCTGGGAGAAGCCGCCACGTGGGATCCCCCGATCGTCCAACGATCGGCCCGCATCGCCGCCACCGAAGCCTCGGCAGCCGGCGTGCAGTGGACATTTGCGCCGATGGTCGATATTGCGAGAGACCCGCGGTGGGGCCGCATTGCAGAAGGCTCGGGTGAAGATCCGTATCTTGGATCGGTCATGGCTGCCGCGCGCGTGCACGGATTCCAGGGATCAAGTCTTCGGGACCGGACCAGCATCATCGCGTGTGCAAAGCATTATGCCGCGTACGGTGCAGCCGAGGGAGGACGGGACTACAATACGTCGGAAGTGACCGACAGGACCCTCCGCGATGTCTACTTGAGGCCGTTCAAAGCCGCCGTCGATGCCGGCGCGGGGACGCTCATGGCCTCGTTCAATGAAATCGGCGGCGTGCCGAGCTCGGGGAATCGCTATCTGCTTACCGACATTCTCCGTCATGAATGGAAGTTTAACGGGTTTGTTGTCAGCGACTGGAACTCGATCGGCGAATTGATCCCGCACGGTTTTGCGGCCGACTCCAGTCAGGCAGCGGAACGTGCGATCAACGCCGGCCTCGACATGGACATGGTCTCCGGTTGTTACCGCGACAATCTTGCAGCGCTGGTCCGTGAAGGCAAAGTCTCGGTGGCGACCATCGACGAATCCGTCAGGCGGATTCTGCGGTTGAAATTCCGGCTCGGACTGTTCTCCGATCCGTATCGGGGGATCAGCCCCGAACGCGAGAAGGGGTTGACTCTCACGCAAGAGAACCGCGAGGCGGCGCGGGAAGACGCTCGTGAAGCGATCGTCCTGTTGAAGAACCAGGGCGGTCTTCTGCCCCTTTCGAAAACCCTGAAGTCGCTGGCGGTGATTGGACCTCTCGCAGCAAGCAAGAGCAATCCCCTTGGACCGTGGTCAGGGCCCACCGACACGAACACCGTCGTCAGCCTTCTCGAGGGTATCCGTCGCGCCTTGCCCGGCGTCCCGATCACGTACGAGCACGGCTGCGGCATCAGCGATACGGCAACGTCCGGCTTTGAAGCGGCAATTGCCGCCACGGGGAAGTGCGACGCGGTCATCCTCTCTTTGGGAGAGTCGCGGCGCATGAGCGGCGAAGCGGGTTCACGCGCCAGCCTGAAATTGCCCGGCGTGCAGGAGAAGCTGGTCCGGGCGATTGTGGCGACGGGTCGCCCTGTCGTTCTCGTGTTGATGAACGGACGCCCGCTCGCGCTCCCTTGGGAGGCGGAACATGTTCCTGCGATTCTCGAAACGTGGTTTCTCGGCGCCGAAGCAGGCAATGCGATCGCCGATATTCTCTTCGGCGATTTTTCTCCTTCCGGAAAACTCCCGGTGACGTTCCCGCGGGCAGTCGGTCAGGTGCCACTCTACTATAATCACAAGAACACCGGACGGCCTCCGACGGATTCACTGTACTTTACATCGAAATACATCGACCTTCCCTGGACACCCTTATACCCATTTGGCTATGGATTGACGTACACCGGTTTCGCATATTCGGGGCTGACGGTGAAGACCCCCAGGCTCGGACTGCAAGACACGCTCGAGGTCGGTGCGGAGGTGACCAATACCGGCGGACGCGACGGGGTGGAGATCGTTCAGCTCTACGTGAGAGACGAATATGCAAGTGTGACACGGCCGGTCAAGGAACTCAAGGCGTTCCGCCGCGTCAGCATCTCCCGCGGCGCCGTATCGCATGTGTCATTTGCGGTGCCGGTTCAGGATCTTGCCTTCACCGGGATCGACAATACCTGGGGAGTGGAGCCGGGATCATTCAAGGTGTGGATCGGCCCCAATGCCGCCGAAGGCGTCGAGGGATCGTTCACGGTGGAAAACGCGCAAAGCCTCCGGGGGCACGCGCACTAACATCAGACTTCTGTTGGAGCTCTTTTCCTATGGCGACAGCACCTGCACCAAACATCACATCATCAGCAACCGCACAACCTGAGCGCAGTTACGCGTTTGAGATGACGGTCCTGACCTCACTGTTTTTCATGTGGGGATTCATCACCTGTCTCAACGATATCCTGATCCCGCATCTGAAGCGCGCGTTCGATCTCAACTACGTCCAGACGATGCTCATTCAGTTCACCTTCTTCACGGCGTATTTCATCATGTCGCTTCCCTCTGGAACGGTCGTTAAGAAGGTGGGATACAGACGGGGCATCGTCATCGGCCTGGCGGCAGCGGGAGTGGGGTGTCTCTTGTTCTATCCCGCCGCCGGGACCCGGTCGTATCCTCTGTTTCTCAGCGCGCTGTTTGTGCTTGCCTCAGGGATTACCCTGCTGCAGGTTGCGGCGAACCCGTACGTGTCAATCCTGGGTCCCCCGTCAACCGCCTCGAGCAGGCTCAACCTCTCGCAAGCACTCAATTCGCTCGGGACCACCATCGCGCCATTCCTCGGCTCCATCATTATCCTCTCGGCGGCGTCGTTGACGACCACGCAGTTCGGTCAGCTCAATGCAGAGCAACAGGCGGCGTACAAGGTCGCCGAAGCCTCCTCGGTACAAGTGCCATATCTCGTGCTTATGGGCGTTCTCTTCCTTATTGCGGGGCTCTTCGCCGTCATCCACCTTCCAAATATTGAAGCAAGCACCACCGTCAGCGACTCTGGCGCTTCGTATGACAGTGCACACAAAAGCGCATGGGGATATCGTCATCTCGTCCTGGGGGCGATCGGCATCTTTGTCTACGTGGGGGCGGAGGTTTCGATCGGGAGCTTTCTCGTGAACTATCTGAACCAGCCATACATTGCCGGTCTGAAGGAAGCCGACGCGGGGAAATTCGTGTCGTTGTACTGGGGCGGGGCGATGATCGGACGCTTTTTCGGGGCGATCCGTCTCGCGCATCTCCAGCCGCTCCGGAGAAATCTTCTTCTGGTCCTGGTCTTCCTGTTTGCGATTGCCCTCGGCTATTATATCACGAGGGATTCGTCCGAGACAGCGATCTATGTCGGGTTCGTCGCGGTCAATCTCGTGGTGTTCCTGCTCGCCGGTGGCAAACCTGGGAAGACCCTGAGCTACCTCGCCTTCGGGGCCGCAGCGCTTGTGATCATGACCATGGTGTTCAGCGGCGCGCCTGCGATGTGGACCGTGCTTTCCGTGGGCCTCTTCAATTCCATTATGTTTCCCGTGATCTTCACGCTGGCGATCGAACAGCTCGGCCGGCACACAGGTCAGGGTTCCGGAATTCTCTGCATGGCAATCGTCGGCGGCGCCCTCATCCCCATTACGCAAGGGTATTTCGCTGACACCATCGGCATCCATCACGCGTTCTTCCTGCCGGTGTTGTGCTATCTCTATATTGCATACTACGGGCTCAAGGGGCACGTGCCTGTCGCCGAATAACTACTTTGCATGAGACAAAGAGACTCCTATGACCACATCTCGAATGCTCTGCTTGCTCACATGCATCCTCGCGATACTTCTCATCACGACGGTGGTGAGGGCGCAGGGACAACCGCCGGCAGCAACGAGCGATGATCCCCGGATCGAACGACTACTGTCGCAACTGACACTGGACGAAAAACTCTCGCTCCTCGGCGGGACCGGCTTTGAAACGAAACCGGTCCCCCGACTGGGCATCCCGACCCTGAACATGACCGACGGTCCGGTGGGCGTCCGGTGGCAACGCGCAAGCGCTTTTCCTGTCAGCATCATGATGGCCGCTTCCTGGGATCCTGCGCTGATTCAGAAACTGGGCGCAGCTCTCGGGCAGGAAGCCAAAGCGAGGGGAAGGCACATGCTCTTGGGGCCGTGCGTCAACATCCACCGCCAGCCTTTCGGTGGACGAAATTTCGAAAGCTTCGGCGAAGACCCGTTCCTTGCGGCCCGGATGGCGGCATCATACGTGAAGGGTGTGCAGAGCGAAAAGGTCGTCGCGACGACAAAGCACTACGCGTGCAACAACCAGGAGACGGAGAGGGACTTCACCAACGTCTCAGTCTCCGAGCGTGCACTGCGAGAAATCTACCTCCCGGCATTTGAGGCGGCTGTGACCGAAGGCGGCTCCATGTCCGTCATGTGTGCCTACAACAAGGTCAACGGCCTCTGGTGCAGTGAAAACCCTCATCTGCTGACCGACATCCTCAAGAAGGACTGGGGGTTCCAGGGATTCATCGTGTCCGACTGGGGTGCGGTACACCGTGCCATTCCGACGGCAAACGCAGGGCTCGACATCGAGATGCCCACCGGTGCTCACATGAATGCGGACAGCCTTCTTCCGGCCATCAAGGCGGGTGTGGTCTCGGAAGCGGCGATCAACGACAAGATCCGGCGTCTGCTCCGGACGATGGTCTGGGCGGGCCTATTCGATGGAGCGGAACGCGACAGCGGCGCGATGGATACGCCGGACCACAGGAAGATCGCCCTCGATATCGCGCGCGAAGGGACCGTTTTGTTGAAGAACGAACACACCCTCCTTCCCCTCGACCGCTCATCGCTGAAGACGCTTGCCGTCATCGGACCGAACGCGGCCCATGCCCGCCCCGGTGGCGGCGGGAGCTCTGAAGTAACTCCGCTCTTTGCCGTCTCGCTCCTGGAGGGAATCAAGGCAAAACTCGGGAGCGACGTCACGATACGCTACGCCGAAGGGTGCAGCACGGACGGAACGGTGACGCCTCTCGATTCGTCGGTGTTTCGTGTCTCAGGAGCTCCAGACGCGGCCCACGGGCTGAAGGGGGAATACTTCGCCAACCGGAATCTCGAAGGACGTCCTGTCGTCACGCGGGTGGATAAGAACATCAATTTTGACTGGCAAGGCGGAAGCCCCGATCCTTCCGTGCCGGACGACAATTTCTCCGTCCGATGGACCGGCAAGCTCATCGCACCGAAGAGCGGGTTGTATCTTCTCGGGACAGCGAGTGATGACGGCGTACGAGTCTATCTCGACGGGAAGTTGATCATCGATGATTGGAGCGATCATGCAACGCTGGTCAACAACTACTCGGCGGAACTGGAGCATGGACGCGCATATGATCTTACGGTGGAATACTTCGATCACGAAGGCAACGCGAACATGAAATTCGGCTGGACAGACGCTGACAACAATCTTCTTCTTGCCGCCGTCTCCGCTGCGAAAGGCGCTGACGCTGTCATTCTCGCCCTCGGTCTCAGCGATCAGTTCGAGAGCGAAGGATTCGACCGAAGGACGCTCGATCTCCCGAAAGACCAGCTGGCGTTGCTCAAGGCGATTTCCGAAGTCAATGGGCATGTCGTCGTGGTGTTGAATTCCGGAGCCCCGATCCATCTTGAAAATTGGATCGGCGGTGTGTCGTCGCTCGTGGAGTCGTGGTATCCGGGAGAGGAGGGGGGCAATGCGCTTGCCGATGTGCTCTTCGGCGACGTCAATCCCTCCGGACGGCTTCCGATGACCTTCCTTCGACGTTGGGAAGACTCGCCGGCATATGGCAATTTCCCCGGGGAAGGGGCTGTCGACTATGCCGAAGGAATCTTCGTCGGATACCGCTACTTCGATGAGAAGAAACTGGAGGTCTCGTTCCCGTTCGGGTACGGGCTCTCCTATACAACGTTCGCGTATTCGAACATCAACATCTCGCGCTCGAGCGAGGGTCGACTTTTCTCTGCAACGGTCTCAGTGGCGATCACCAACACCGGGAAACGTGCCGGGGCGGAAGTCGCTCAGCTGTACGTTCATCAGCAGGCACCGGGATTGCCTCGGCCTCCGGAGGAGTTGAAGGGATTTGTCCGCGTCATGCTGCAACCGGGAGAGACGAAGACAGTCGAGTTCCCGCTGAACGACAGGTCGCTGGCATATTACGACACCAAGGCCAAAGGCTGGGTCGTCGATCCGGGCTCCTACGATATACTCGTCGGAAGTTCTTCACGGTCGATCCTGCAGAAGGCGACGATCGCGGTTCATTGACAGGGGGAAAATGACGTCCCGGAATCTTGTGCTATGCGGCTGCGCTGCACTCTGCATCCTGGCGGCGTCTGCCCGCAGTCAGGATGCGAAGGGTGGCTTCGTCCAGACGCGTGGACGGGAGCTCATCGGTCCCGACGGTCGACCTCTTCTTCTCCGCGGCATCAATCTCGGGAACTGGCTTGTGCCCGAGGGGTACATGTTCAAGTTCGAAAAAGGTGCGACGTCTCCCGGAAAGATCGAGGAGGTGATCAACGAGCTGATCGGTCCGGAAGAAGCTGCCGTGTTCTGGAGCGACTACCGCGACAGCTATATTACCCGAGACGACATCCGGTGGATCAAGCGGAGCGGCCTGAATTCAGTCCGCGTCCCCTTCCATTACCGTCTGTTGACGAACGAGGGGAGTGCGGACGGATGGAACGAAGACGGATTTGCCGTCCTCCAACGACTCGTGCATTGGTGTACCGAGGAAGGGATCTGGGTGATCCTGGACATGCACTGTGCTCCCGGGGGTCAGACGGGCGACAACATCGATGACAGCTGGGGCTATCCATGGTTGCTCCGGAGCCCGAACTTGCAGGACCAGACGGTCAAAATTTGGTCGCAGCTTGCGCGCCGGTTCAAGGATGAAAAAGCGGTCATCGGGTACGATCTGCTGAACGAACCAATAGCGGCGTATTTCGACACGCTCTCGCTCAACAGGGAGCTTGAGCCGTTCTACAAGCGCATCGTTGCCGGGATTCGCATGGTCGATTCGAATCATGTCATTTTTCTCGGCGGGTCCCAGTGGGACACGAATTTCAAAATCTTCGGACCGCCGTTTGACCGGAACCTGGCCTACACCTTCCACCGCTATTGGACCGACACGACAGAGCAGGAACTACGGCAGTACCTGGATTTCCGTGACCGATATCGGGTGCCCGTTTGGATGGGTGAATCCGGGGAGAACAGCAACGCATGGATCTCAGGCTTCCGGCGCATGGTGGAAAGAGATTCGATCGGGTGGTGTTTCTGGCCGTACAAGAAGGCGGAGTCGAAGAGCTGCCTTATGACATTTTCGTTGCCGCCGGGATACGCGTCGATCGTCAAATTTGCCGAGACCGATCGGGCCGACTTCGCGCAGATCCGGGAGGCGATGCCCGATCGCGCGCTCGTTCGACGCGTCCTTCACCAGATCATCGAGAACTGCCGCTTCGAGAACTGCAGCGTCAACGAAGGGTTCGTCCTTGCGCTCGGTCTGCCGCCCGGAGGGATTCGCTGACTCCGCCGCAGGTTGCCCGGCGCCCAAAAATACAACGTGGGTCGACGTTTTGCGTCGACCCACGTCCGGTTTGAGCGGGCCACGTTCCCACCACGGAATCGTTCAGCTCACGCATCCCGCCGTCGCGCGTTCACCAGCACGAGGCCCAACAGCTCACGCGCTACCGGCCGGAATGTGGAACAATGATTCCACCTCTCTCCGACCCGCTCTCTCCCATATCCTTATCCCTCGATGGCGACGAAGAACGTATTGTCGCCGCGCTTCACCAGAAGCGCCGCCGCGTCGTCCTTGCCGAGCTTGCTCAGCTGCGATTCGAAATCACCTGCGTTCCGGACTTCGTGACGGTTCACCTCTTTGATGACGTCGCCCTTCTGGAGTCCTGCGTCTTCAGCGGGGCTGCCGGGGGTGACCTCGGTGACGACGACACCCTTGTCCGTCTTCACGCCGAGTTTCTCCGCGAGGTCCTTGTTCAGTGTCTGCACGGAGAGGCCGAGTTTCTTGCTCGATTTCGTATCCTCGTTGTTCTCTTCTGATCCGCCCGCCGCGAGATTTGCCGGGCGCTCTGCCAGGGTGACAGTGAAGTCCATCGGCTTGCCGTCACGGATGACCTTCACCTCCGCCGTCGACTTCGGCGGGGTCTGGGCGACGAGCATGCTGAGTTGTTCGCGGTTCTGGATCTTCTTGCCGTTGAACTCCGTGACGATATCGCCGATCTTGATGCCCGCCTTCTCGGCCGGTCCGTCGGATTGCACGCCGCCGATCAGTGCGCCCTCGGTGCTTTTCAGGTCAAACGATTTCGCCAGGTTCTCGCTGACGTCCTGAATCGTCACGCCGAGATAACCGCGCTCGACTTTGCCGTGGGCGATCAGCGACTGCATGATGTTCTTCGCCATGTTGATGGGGACCGCGAACCCGATGCCGACGTTTCCGGTCCCCGTGGGACTGTAGATCGCGGTGTTGATCCCGATGACATTCCCGTCGAGGTCCGCGAGCGCGCCGCCGCTGTTGCCCGGATTGATCGACGCATCAGTCTGGATATAGTCCTCGTACTGCGCAAGATTCATCGAGGAACGCCCCTTGGCGCTGATAATTCCCGCTGTGACGGTGTGCGAGAAGTTGAAGGGGTTACCGACGGCGATCACCCACTGGCCGATGCGCGCGCTGTCGGAGTTGCCCAGCGAAGCCATCGGCAGCTCGTTCGCGTTGATTTTGATAACGGCAACATCGGTCTGCGGGTCGCGTCCGACGACCTTCGCGTTGTAGCTCTTGTCGTTCTGCAGTTTCACCGTCAGCTCGTCTGCCCCGTCGACGACGTGGTTGTTCGTCAGAATATAGCCGTCGTTCGAGACAATGACGCCGGAGCCGAGTGACCGGACCGTCTCGCTCTGCTCGCCGCCCCTCGGGAGACCAAAGAACCTCCGCATCATGTCGTCCCCGAACATATCCGCAAAGGGGTCGCGGACCTTCTTCACGGATTTGGTGGAAATCGACACGACACTGGGATTCACCTTTGCCGCCGCGGCCTCGAAGGCGGTGCTGAACGCATTCAAGAGCTCCCGCCCCTGTGCGGAGACCACCGGCACGGATGACGTCGTGCGTGGTTCGTCCGATTCGTGCCGGCTTGCGCCAAGGCTGGTCATGAAGAACACCCCGCCCGCGAAACCGGCAACCAGAACGATTGCCACCACGAGTGACAACCTCTGTGGAATTCTCATACGATCACCTCACTGAAATAGACGTGGACACCTGTTAGAGAAAAAACACTCTGATAATCACGAGAAGAACGGCGGCGGCAAGCGCAAGCCCCAGGATACCGATGAGCGCCTTCGTTGAGCCGATGGTAATATTCTTGTCTTCTTTTCCCTTCTGCTCCATGGAACACCGTCGATCATACCTAATGAATGGTACGAGGCAGGGATGAACAGAAGATGAAGGGAATATTACAGATTTGTCATCTTTGGGTGCGGCGGGTGCGATTGAGGATCGAAAATTGAGAATCGAGGATGGAAAATGGGAGAGAAGAAACAGAAGATCTGAGACGTTGGGCCTTTGGGATGGGCGCGATGTGAGCTTCCTCCCTACTCCCCCCTCCTTACTGCTTACAGTCTCTTACGTTCGCCTTCTTCTATCCCTTCAGTCGGTATTTTCACCGTAAACACTGATCCCTTTCCGGGCGAGCTCTCGACCTCGATGCCGCCTTTGTGTGCCTCAACGATCCACTTGGCGATGGCAAGGCCGAGGCCTGATCCGCCTTTTGCACGCGAACGTGCTTCATCGACCCGGTAAAATCGCTCAAAGATCCGTGTCACGTGCTCCGACGCGATCCCGATTCCCGTGTCGGCAATGGAAATGCGCGCTTCGCCATTGCGGACGATGGAAGAAATGCTGATCGAACCGCCGGCGTCGGTGTACTGGACCGCGTTGCTGACAAGGATGCGGAGGAGCTGTCGGAGACGGAGCTCATCTCCCATCACGACGGCGGGTTCGTTGACCCGCAGCTCTACCTGGAGTCCTTTGTCCGTGGAGAGAATCTGCGCGTCGTCGACGATGTCGTTGACCAGCGCCTGGAGCTCTACCGGGGAATGACTGATCGCGATCTGCGCCGAATCAGCCTTGGCCAGCGTCAGAAGATCGTCGACGATGTGTGAGAGCCTGACCGTCTCGTCCAGATATGTCGCCGCGAGCTCCTGCATCTCCTTCTGCGTCAGCGGATGGGTGAGAGCGAGCTCCGATTCCCCTTTGAGAATGGTCAACGGTGTTTTCAGCTCGTGCGCAACGCTGAGGGAGAATTCCCGCGTTTCGGCAAACGATTTCTGGAGCCGGCCGAACATCCGGTTGATCGTGGCAATGAGGTTTCCGAATTCGTCGGGCACTTCCCGCTCGGGGATCCGCTGGTCCAGATGCTCCGCCGAGATCTTGTTCGCGAGGTTGGTGATCTGGGAGACGGGGTGAAGGATCATGCCGGCCATGAACCATCCGCCCGAGATCGAGACGAACAGGACGACCGGAACGAGGAAGGCGAAGATCGACATCAGGTGCCGCATCACCGTGGTCATCTCCTGCTCGCTGTAGGCGATCTGCACCACGAAGGGATCGGTCCGCCGCGATGCGACACGCAGCGATCCACCGTGCGCGTCCCGTATGGTCTGGACGACGGTCTGCTCCGGCGGCAGGGCGAGCGCGGAGACCAGACCGGTCACGCCCTGCGGCGACTGATAAAGCACCCGGCCGTAGATTGTCGTGAGGCGAACCGTGTAGTTCCTCGGATTCTCCTGGTAGTGGGCGATGATCTGATCCTCGACGTTCGTCGAGAGAGCGTCGAACGGGGCGAAGAAGTCGATCCGGTGGCGTTCGAGATCGACCAGCCGGGAAACCCAGTCCACCTCCTCGAGGAGATTCCGTTCCAGTTCGGCCTCTTCCATGTGCCGGAGATAGAGATAGACGCCCGTCCCGAACACCGCGAACGCGGCGAGCAGGAGGACGGTATACCAGAAGGTCAGGACAAACCGTGTCGACCTAAAGCGAGGGGGGATCCGCATCGACTTCCTCCTTCATGACATAGCCCACACCCCGCACAGTATGGATCAACTTGAGATCGAAACCGTCGTCGAGCTTCCTGCGAAGACGGTTGATAAGCACGTCGACGATGTTGGTGTCGCTGTCAAAGTGCATGTCCCAGATGTGTTCCGTCAGGATCACCCGCGAGAGGACCCGTCCTTTGTTGCGGAGAAGATATTCCAGGAGTTGAAACTCCTTGTTGGTGAGCGTGATGTCGCGGTCTCCACGGCGGACTTTTCGGGTGAGCGGGTCGATCCTGAGGTCCGCGACGACAAGAGACACGTTCCCGGCGTCGCTGCCGGATCTCCGGAGAAGCGCGCGGACGCGCGCAAGGACTTCCGAAAATGCGAAGGGCTTGGGGAGGTAGTCGTCGGCGCCAAGATTGAGTCCTTCCACCCGATGCTCCAGCTCGTTCCTGGCGGTCAGCATGAGAACGGGAGTCTTGACTCCTTCTGCGCGGAGATCCCGGAGAATCGACAATCCATCCTTTTTCGGGAGCATCACGTCCAGGATAATGGCGTCGTACGAACCGACAAGTCCCATGTCATAGCCGCTCTTTCCGTCGAGCGCGATATCGACGGCGAACGCCTCGGCCTCGAAGCCCTTCTGAAGGAAGGTCGCGACCCGTTGTTCGTCTTCGACGATGAGAATCTTCATGCCTGAATATAGCGGATTCGAAGAGAGCTTACAAGGAGAGTGGGGGAGCGCGGGAGGGGGAGAGTGGGAGAACGGGAGAGTGGGAGAAAGGGAGAAAGGGAGAAAGAGAGAAAGAGAAGACTTTGAGACGATGGGACTGTGAGATTCAGCAGACAGTAGTCAGTCGACAGCGGACAGTAGATTAAGCTTGGGTCGAACTGTCGACTGTTAACTGCTATTTCAGCAATGTCATTGTGCGTGACGCAGAGTAATGGCCTGCCGTGAGACGGTAGATATATTTTCCGCTCGCGTACTTGCTTCCATCAAACCTGAATGAATACTTGCCTGCCGCAAATCTTCCGTCAGCAAGTACTGCGACTTCCTGTCCGCACAGGTCATACACGACAAGCCTCACCCAACTGTCAGTTGTCCACTGTCCGCTGATGACTGTCGTTGGATTGAATGGATTTGGATAATTCTGCTCGAGCCGGAATTGATCCGACTCTCCAGTGCGGTCCTGGACCGCAGTGATGCTGCTGACGGTGACTTCAACGGCTTCGGAATAATGCTGCGTCCCATCGAGATCCGTCTGCCTCAGACGATACTGATACGTCCCGATCTTCGCGGGATGATCGCTATATGCGTACTGGTGCACCGAGACGGAGTTCTGCGCGCCGGGCGTGAAGGAGCCGTCGAGATCGATGAACAGGCTGTCGGGAACCTGTCGGCGCTGCACCGTGAAGCCGTAGTTGTGAATCTCCGATTGTGTTGTCCAATGGATCGAGACGGTTGCGGTCGGGACATCGACGGTTGCAGACAGCGACGAGAGTTGGATGGGAAGAGGAGCCGGCGACGATCCGTCAATGCTGGTCTTGGGATCGCCGATCACCACGTCCATCCAGGAGAGATAGACCGAGGATTGATAGTAGCTCTCCGCAAGATTGTAGCCGGCGGCATAATCGCTGAACAAGATACTCGAGATCGCCATCGCGCTGGAAAAGGGCTCATAGACATAGCCCTTGGCGCCCGAGACACCTTCGGAGACAAGATCGGCGATCAAGGATTGTCCATAGACGGGAGGGCTTGCAAATGACCGCGCCGAGGTAGAAACGTACGTCTCGGCAATCGCCCCCGGGGCCCAGGCGTTGTGCGGCCTGGCATACTGCGTGAACTCACTTGCATGATGATCGTTGCTGCCCCAGCTTGTATACCCGAGCACATCGGAGGAACCGGTCACATACACGGAATCGGAATTGAGCCGGACAGCCTTTCCCGCTTTCGTCAGGGCGGTCGCCGCGTCCGCAAGATACATGTTCAGAGAGGGTACGGTTGCATTCCACGCAGGGTCTTCATCAAGCACAAAGAGCGAGGTGTTGTCAGGGGCCAGACCGGGATGTGCCCGATCGATGAGGTTCAGCACGTCCTGAAGGGAGTAACCGTCCAGCCGCGTGACAAGATACATCCCGAACGCGTCCTTCGAGAAATGTTGGGACGCATTGTAGTACGGTGAGATGACTCTTCCCGCTCCACCGATATAATCGCTGTAGGAACCGAGAATTAACGTCAGTTCGCTTTCCACGGACGCTGACGCGGAGGATGTTGAGAACGGGTCTCCTCCTCCCGACTCACGGTTCACCTTGAGGGGAACGCCCTTCGTGGTGACCAGATAGTTGATGGCGCTCGACAGGTTGTGCGAGGTCAGATACGTTTCGATCTGGGAACGCAGCGATCCGAAGGTCGCGTCGTCGATGATCTCCTGCTCGGGGACGCTCACATAGATCATGTTCGCTGCCGGAATGCTCCGCGCAGTCTGAAAGTATGCCCCGATGGCCTTCGACGTCGTGCTGTTGGTATTGACGATAACGGCGACGTCGTCGTAGTTCACGACGGCGGCGCTTGCGGCGGAACTCATCGAAATCAACATTACGAAGGCAAAACCACGGCCGGAACGGCCCATCATCATACCATCCTCATCGCATTCTCGATGGTAAGAGGTCAGCAGGCGTGCCAACGAGGTACGTGAGGGGAAGCGCGAATTGATGAGCTCCACAGCCGGAAAATCGTCCGGCAGAAGGATGTCGCAGGACGTAACGCGATGCAGAGAGATGGGTGTCGTCTACGTCTGGAATTTCTTACCGCGGGCGTGAGCGATGATTCTACAATACGTGTGAGCAGGCGCACAGCATCGTGATACCTTGTCTTGAATTTCCGGTCAAAAGTGGCATCTTAGGATGCTTTGGAATGTCATTTCTCCTTCTTATTATACCGAGGAATGAATATGCCGGTTCTTTCGAGTCATTCGCCTTTGTGAAAGGAGCACAGCATGGAAGGCAATGAAAAAGACCTTAAAATCAAGGAACTGACGGACAAGGTCGAATTTCTGAGCAGCATCATCATCAAAGCGCACAAGTATGCCAAGGACGATCCGGAAGTCGCGCTGACGCAGGCGCGGAAATCCGCAGAGGCGATCTGCAGGAATATCTTCTCGGCGGAGATCGGCGAGCCGGGGAAGATCATGCTGGACGAGCTGATCAAAAAGCTCGCCGAGCGGAAGCTCCTTCCGACGAAGATCCTCCTCCCCCTGGGAACGATCCAGGCGTACGGCAACTACGGGACGCATGCGCAATCGGCGAGCGAAACCATCGACTTCAATTACATCACCCCATGTCTTTCGGCATTGGCGCAGGTTTCGAGCTGGTACTTCACCGAGTACTTGAAAACGAATATTCCCGCGGACCTTGCAGCAGAAGAAAGCAAGGACGCGAAAGACACCAGGAGTGCAACGCCCTCTCCTACCGCAACCCAGAAACCTGCAGCCACAACGTCCGGCGCCGGGAAGACTCCTCCCGAGACCAAGTCAAAAAGCAAGCTCCCGTGGCTCGGACTCGGAGTGCTCGCTGTTCTGATCGCCATCGCGGTCGTGTTCTTCACACGAGGAGAGAGAACCGAGACCACGAGTGGGTCGGCTAGTGTCGATACGACAAAGAGTGTACCTGCGATTCCAAACCAGCAGGCGCCGAAGGACAGCAATGCTGTCCAGTCACCAAAACAGGAAGAACCTACTGCGAAGAAAGAAGAGCCGGCGAAGGAAAAGGAGACCCTCGCCAAAGGCGCGCCCGCGAACCAGCCGGCAACGCATGCCACGACTTCGTCGACGGCAAACGCCGCAAAGGAAAAACCGAGCACACAGGGCCAAACGCCACAAACGACGGCCACCGCGGACGTCGATCCAACGGTGGTCAAAGACTTTCCCCCCGTCTACCCGGCATCGATGCAGGGTTCACATGTTGAGGGGGAGGTCCGGGTGCAGGTCCACGTCGACGCAAACGGCAACCCCACCGATGCGAGAATCCTCTCGTATGACGACGAGCGATTCCAGCAGCCGGCCATTGATGCCGCGATGCACTACAAGTTCAATCCGGGCCTTGCCGGCGGGAAACCGGTTCCGGCTTGGGCGACGGTTCACGTTCAATTCAAGTCGAAGTGAGAGCATTCACATCCTCGGGAGGAGGCACCATGAAGCTTCGCATAGTTACCATGATGGCGGTTCTCATGCTTGCGGGTTGCACCGCGCTGATGGCCCAGACGGTCCAGCACGGGTCGTTTACCGCCGGACCAGAGACAGAAGGGTGGACGCTGAACGACGGGACCGGCCAGCGGTCGGTGCAGATCATGGTGCTCTTTGACAAGCCTTTTGAATCGGCGCCCACCGTCACGCTCGGCATTACGGGCTTTGATATCTCGAATGAGAAAGGCGTCCGGCTCTCGGTGAAAGTCGAAAAAGTCACCATTGCCGGGTTCGTGATTCGTGTCAGTACGTGGGCGGACTCAAAAATCTTCGGTGTGAATGGAGACTGGTTCGCCATCGGCAAGTAGACCTACAGGAGATCCTTGCGGTGCGCGTACTTCCCCAGTCGTTTGCATATCTCACATTCCCCTTTCTCTTCGACGAGGCGCGGTTTGAAGAGCTCAAATCCGCCGCCGATGCCGCCGCCTGGACGTCGGACAAGAAACGCATCGAAATATGGAAGGAAGAAGCCTTCGGCGAAGAGGACCTTCTTCCCTATGTCCAGCGCTACCTGAATCCTCCTCCCGGTGTTCCGCCGACAGCCTGCGTTTGGACAATGAAGGGCGATGCGCTACAGTCGAACGAAGGTCTCGGTACGAAGGGGACGTGGAATCTTCATACTCCCAGGCACGACATCAGATTCGAGATCCGGGGTGTCGATCTCCTCATGTTCCGCGCCGGCGTGGGTTTCCTGTCGTTCAATGTGCGGTGCTTCTCGGACGCGGAGGAAGACTGGATCGATTTTTTCCACTTCGGCCGCTACATCAACAGGAAACATGGCGTTCATCTCCGTCTCGAAAGGAAGACCGGGAAGGACCAGACCGCGCCGTTTTTCCCGGGTCCGTCGGGGGGAACGGCGACGCACGCGGATGGCACCGGCACCATGCTGGAGGTCATCACAGGCATTCTACGATCGTTGGGCGGCGATGCGCCGGAATGGTGGCGGGAGGTGTTCGTTTCCGGCCAGATGATACCCTATGCCGCGCTCTTCGCCGATCAACTGAACAGTGAGGACTCTGCTTTGCTGCTCTTCCGGATGCGCCACTTTTTCGGCATGCAGCAGCTCATGCGCCCGGCAGCGGAGGACCTTTCTTTCAGCAATCCCACCTTGCTCCCGTATTCCGAAGGGCAGTGGTTTGTGTTCTCGCTCGACGGCACAGCGTTCGTGGCGGCGAATCCGCCCGATACGGTCTTCCTGAAGCAGACGATGCCGGACCACCTGCGCGACCGGTACTTCCTGCTCTTTCTGATAGTGCTTCACCAGAGGTTTGTCCTCATGGACCTCTCGGACCGCGTGGCGCACGAGTGGCTTCACGGTGACGAGTTTTCCCGGGCAACGGCATTTGCGGATATCCGGGACGCGCTCCTGAAGTTTACGGCCCGGGGTTACTTCTCGCAGGTCATGCAGACGGAACATCATCACAGCGTCTATCGCCGATGGCAGGACACGTTTCAAGTAGATCTGCTCTATCGCGAGGTCAGCGATGAAGTCCGGGAGATGCACAGCGACTTGATGTTGAGGCGCACGGAAAAACTGCAGGAGCTTGCCGAGGCTCAGCGCAAGCGTGACGAGCAGGAGGCGAAGCAGCGACAGGAACAGGAGCAACGGGTGGAGATGTGGTTTTCGCGACTGACGTTTCTCCTCGGCATACCCGCCGTGGTGTTGGGATTTCTTCAGACGATGGCTGCCGTAGGATGGGAGCTTTCGCTCGAAGGGGCCCTGGGGGCGCTGGTGCTCGGCGGTCTAGCAATGTACGCGAAAGAGAAATTCCTTCCGTAAGGCAAACTCCCCCACGCTTTCCAAGAAAGTGGGGAAGGGGGTGAGTTCAGGACGCAATCGCCATCGGGACCTCATCGCGCGTCGAACGCGGTCTACCAGTGGCGGAGTCGCCGGAAACCGACTGAAATTCAGAGACAAGGCGCCCCCGTTCCAGCGCGATGATGTTGACGTACGCGCTATTCCCCTGCTGACCCATCACGCTTCCCCCGGCATTGAGAAACCGCACGCCCTTCCGCAGGTATGCTGCATTTGCATGCAGGTGGCCGTGCAGCACAACGTCAATCTCTTCTTCCTGGAAGAACTTAAAGAGCCGCTTCTTCTTCCAGAGCTTCATGGTCTGCTGTTCGAAATTTCCCCAGAGTCCTCCAACCCCTCTATTCTTCGGTCCATCCGGCTTGTTGAAGTGATGGTGGATCAACACGATCCTGGATTTTGAGTCTTTGGGATGGAGCTTCAACAGCTTCCTTGCAGCGTCGATCTGTCCCCTCGAGACCCTTCCGTTCGATCCCACAGGATTCTTCACGACTGAGTACGGCGGGATGGAATTCATTCCGAGTAACACTACGGGTCCCACTTCTTTTAGGAATGGATACGAGATCCCGGGTCCGTCGAATCGACAGCCCTCGAAGAGCTCCTTGAAGTGTCGCGCGAACTGATCCAATGATCGCTGAAGATCGGTGCGGCGGCACCGTGAAGGGAATTCCAGGACATCCTCCGCGGTGTGAACTCCGCCGTAAATATCGTGGTTACCGGGGATGATGGTGGTCTTCCGTGGATCGAGAAAACCGAATGATGAGAGGATTGAGCGGGCTATTTCGAAATCCTTGGGCCGCGCATCGGCCGCTATATCGCCGGTGATAACCAGATGGTCAACGTCCCGGGCCGCGATGTACTCGAAAAGCCGCTTTGCGTGGCGGATGTTTTGTCGCCGGAACTCAGGACTGAGATGCAGATCGGAAATATGCGCGATGCTGAAGTTCTTTGTCATGCCGCCTTCCGTCGTCGTCCTGCCGCCGTGCTCTTGTATTCGTGGACAACGGAATGGTAGTCGGCGAACAGTTCATCGAAGACGCTTTCCCATGTCTGCCGTCGCGCAAACCGCAGTGCCTGATCGGCGAGCTCCGCACGCTTGCCGGGATTGTCCAGAAGAGCCATCAGGTGCTCAGCAAGATCCTGTGGGTTGCCGGGCTCCGCGAGGAGTCCCGTTATCCCCGGTTGAATAATGCCGCGGGCGCCGCCGGCGTTCGCGCAGACGGGTGCGATTCCCGACGCCATCGCTTCGAGCGTCACGTTGCCGAAGGTCTCCGTGGTCGAAGGCATCACGAAGAGGTCGCTCGAGGCGTACGCCGTCGCAAGCGATTCCCCCGATTGGTACCCGAGGAACCGGGCACCCGGCATCATCTGCTCAAGCTCGCTTCGGATCGGACCATCGCCGACGAGGACAAACAGCACATCCCTGCGGCTTTCGTGAATGCGTTGATATGCGGCTGCGAGGACGCGAAGGTCCTTCTCCCAGACGAGCCGGCCCACGAAGAGAATGATGTTCTTCCCCGGCGCGCCGAGAGCGTTCCTCCAGCCGAGCGATCGGTAATGCGGATGGAACGCCGATGTATCCACGCCATGCGGCAGAAAATACGTGTTGTTGATCCCGTGCTGCACGAGTTCTTCCAAGATAGGGCGCGAAGGCACGTAAAGGCGCTGGCAGCTGTTGTAGAGCCCGCGGAGATAATTCCAGCCCATGCCTTCCAGCGGTTTGATCTTGTAGTACCGCGCATAGCTCGGAAAGTGCGTGTGGTAGGTGGCGACCGCGGGAATATTGTGGACGTGCGCATAGCGGACGGCCGCATGTCCCAGCGTGCATGGACTATTGATATGAATGAGGTCGGGCCGGAACTTCCTCAATTCGGAAGCAAAGGATGCGTGACTGGGAATCGCCAGTCGATACTCTCTGTGGAGCGGGAACACGACTGACGGCACCCGCACCATCGGCACGGGCTGCTGATCTTCGGGAGGAACCATAGGCGAGAAAAACACCGCCTGGGCTTCACGGTGTTTCACGCTCTCAGCGAGCCGATACAACACACGGGTCACACCATCGTGGCCGGGTTTCATGGTTCCGTTGAAATACGCAATGCGTAGTGCTCTTTCAGATTCTTCCATGCTCTCCTCTATCGCGACTTCAACTTCCGCGCGAGATTGTCTTCTGCGTGCACGTCTTCACTAATGCGGTACGGCCCTGATGTGATGCCGATGTCCAGGGAGTCCGCGAAGGGCCAGCAACAACAGACCCAGAATGAAATACCCCGATGTTTTCACAGAAGAGCCCCCGTTCACGTTGGTCTGATCATGCCAAAAGATAGATAATTCGCGTGACCTCAGTGTTACGGGAACATTGCCAGATTGTTAAGGATGTTCCCACCGTTGCACAATGCGACATGAATTCCCACCTTGTGGATACTTCATGACTCGCCTCCAGCCGCCTGTTCCAGGCATGGGGGGTCTCAGCCCGATTCCTCACCCGGTGGCTCCTATGAACATTACCGCTGTGCTGATCCGCCGCTTCGCCTCTCTTCTGAAGATTCCCGATGAAAGTGTGAACATGCTCCTTGCCGCGAGTGATCTCAGCGGCCTGGAGCGAGCATCGCTGCCGAGCGAGTTGATTCCACTGAACTCGACGCAAATCAGCAGGGGCGTTTTGAATTATGTCGTCTTCCAGGGATTGCACGGATGGGTCTTCCCCTACTCCTTCGTGCGCCAGCTGAATCCTGACGATCTCTCGTTCGTCCCGAGAGCACATCTGAGCGTCCTGATGAATGTCACGCATCGCAATTGGACGGCAATCGGCAACCCGGAATCGGACATCGAGCCCATCGTCGATCCGCGGGGGCTGGTGACATTCGCCCCGAACGGCTGGTCTATGGACTTCTGGTTCCGTGTGGACGGGAACATGGTGTTCCCCTCGCGCGTGGAGCACGTCAGTCAGAGATTGGTAGAGGGTGATCCGATTGTGGAAACGGCGGTGACGTTGGGTCATGCGGAAGCCACCCTGATAGCATATACCGCAGGTCGCTCCACATATTGTCGGGTGGACGTCGATCGGCAGAGTGCTGCTCCCGTGGCGATCGATCTCATCGTAGCGGTACGACCATTCAACCCTGAGGGAACAAGCCTCATCCATACTCTGTTGTACGATCCCGTCGAGAATGCGTTACACGTCGGCCACAGCGGAATCGTTCACTTTTCGCAGATGCCGGGGCAAGTATTGCTTTCGACGCTGGAAGGCGGCGACGTAGCACAACTCCTGCAACGGAACGCCCTTCACGATGACAAGACTTCCGTGTATTGCGATGTGGGACTTGCGACCGGCGCGGCCGTCTTCCCCATGCGTGGTGAAGATTCAAAGATGAGTATCGTCGCTGATTTCTTCCCGATGAAATCAACTGGACGCGAGGTGGAAAGTGTTGCTTCTGTGCGGAAACGATGGGAGGACTACCGCCGGGGTGCCATGACCCTGTCGACTCCGGATCCGCTATGGAATGAGCTCTTCCGCGCGTCTCTCTCGACGGTGATTCAACTTGTGGACAAGAGCTCCATTGCGCCCGGACCCTTCACATACCACCAGTTCTGGTTTCGCGACGCGGCTGTGATGCTGGCCTCACTCGACAGGACGGGATGTGCTCATTACGCGTCAAGGGTTGTCTCGGCGTTTCCCCGCTGGCAGGAACATTCAGGGTTCTACCGCTCTCAGCAAGGCGAGTGGGATGCAAACGGTCAGGCGCTGTGGTCGATCGGGGAGCATGTATTGCACGCCGAGGACGGGGAGGAGACGTTCAAGAAATTGCTCCCGTCAATGCGTCGAGGGATTGCGTGGATACGGAGATCGAGACTGAAGACCGACGAGGTCGATCAGCAAGTCCTCACCGGACTTCTCCCCGCGGGATTGAGCGCGGAACATCTGGGACTCGCAGACTACTATTACTGGGATGATTTCTGGGCGCTTGCGGGGATTCGCTCGTTCGAAAGGATGTGCAAGCGTTATCACCATGAACAGGGTTCGGAGGAGGCTAGGCTCCTGGCGGAGCAGCTTCAGCAAGATCTGGAGAGGGCATTGCAGTTTTCTGAACGTGTGGTAGGAAGAAAGGCAATGCCCGCCGGGCCACTGCGGGGGCTGGATTCGGGGATGATCGGGTCGATTGCGGCACTCTATCCCCTGCAGCTTCTCGATCCTCTCGGCGAACGGGCGAGTGACTCGCTCGAGGTCATAGCGTCGCGATTTCTCCGGGATGGCATGTTCTTCCAGGACTTCGTCCATTCGGGATTGAACACATATCTCAGCATGCAACTGGCGCATGCGTATCTCTATCGTTGGGAACGGGAAACATTCCTGGAGGTATTTCGCGGGATCGTGTCACGAGCGTCGTCCACGTATGCCTACCCGGAAGCCATCCATCCAACAACCGGCGGAGGGATCATGGGCGACGGTCATCACGGCTGGGCGGCAGCGGAGATGGTCTTGAACCTCCGCGAGATGTTCATCTACGAGCGGTGGGATCCGCTGTCCCGCGAGCACACGGTGGTAATGCTTGCAGGCATCCCCGCGCAGTGGTTTGAGAGGAATGCGAAGTTCGGAGTAACGGACGTTCCGCTTACCATCGGAAGGATATCCGTAAGCGTTGCGGTCAAGGAAGGCGAGATCGAGGTAGCGATTGAAGCCCGACTCAACTCATCTTCCCACGCGGAGCGTTGCATGATGCGATTTCCCTTTGGGATTGCCGTGCTGGCAATGGCGGGGGAATCAGGACGGCGGAGAGAGCAGAAGATAGTGGAGGATCAGGTCGCGTTTGAACTTTGCGACGGAAGGACAAGCATCGCAGTTCGCCGGTCGGTGCACTAGCAGATCACAACGGGAGCGCGGGCGTATTCGCCCATCAGATGTCTTGAGCTATGCCTTCCTCGTGCTTCGAGAAGTCAGCCACGCGATGACCGTGTATACCAGTCCGACGATGATGACGCGAAAAACAAAGTTGATGAGCGTATCGCTGACGGAATGCGATCGGCCATCAATCTCCATGAAGGCGTACACACAATACGCGATCGTGGCGAGAGTGATGAGCCAGCCGATCAATGTTGAAGGAACAAAGAACAGTCCGCGGAGAACGAACCAGGGGAATCGCATCGCATACCTCTCTCACCAAAGAAGGAAGATGGAATAGAGGACAATTGAAAGTGCAAGAAGGGCAAGCACGGCGTTTGCGGGCGAAAGGTGCGCGACGAGGTATCTCCCGGAGCCGGCGCTGTCCTGACGCAGTCGGACGGATGACGAGGCGATTGCGGCAAGGCCGATGAGCGGAAGGAAGAGAAAGGCGATGATTGACGCTGGTTGCCCGAGGGAGAGGCTGATCTCCTCCATGGAAGATTGAAACGGAAGACCGGCGTGGAATAGTGTTTTCATCGCTCCGCATGCAACCATGTAGAGCGGGAGCGCGACGATCCAGATCACCAGTGCCTTTGTACGTCGCTCCGTGAAAAGTCCTCGCATGACGGTGTCCTGGTGTTTCAGGGGTGGAACATCCGGGAGCGTGATGCTCCGGAGCTTTTCTTCAAGGTCATCGTTTTGCACGATTTGCCGCCTCCGGTTCTGATGAGCGTTGCCGCCAGGCCTCGCGCAAGCGTTTTGTCCCCCTCGAAATGAGCGACTTCACAGTGCCCTCCGGCCTTTGCAGGATCTCGCCGATCTCCGCAAGGCTCATTTGTTCGAGAGCCTCCCGGTCATCTGCCAGGCATGCCGTCATTGCAGCTTCGTCGGCGGCATCGACAATGCGGATCTCCAGCCTGAAACGCCGCTTCCGGTAGTGGGCATTCATTTCATTCGTGGCGATGCGGTAGAGCCACGAAGAGAGCCGGATTTCCCTCCATTCAAAACGCGCAAAACCGTGGAAGGCTTTCTCAAATGTTGCAGAAGCGATCTCTGCAGCCGCGTCGACCCCTCCGGTCCTTCTGAGCGCATATCCAAAGATCCGAGGATAGTACATGCGAAAGATCTCGCTGAACTGTCTGCGGTCGGTTTTGGCCGCCAGGTAGAGCTTCCAATCGGTGTCGAGAATTTCCTGCTTTTCTGCGGGGTGCATATCTGTACAATGCACGAACGATTCAAAGGTTGCAAGCCGAGAAAAGGAACGACAAGAGGTCAGACTCACAAGTCAGACTCATGAGTCTGACCAACATGTCAGACTATACCAATTGCCACTATTGGATATATCCAATTTTGCGGAAATGGCACTTGCGTCGCCGCATTTCGTTGCTTAGCTTTCAATTGGTTGCTTCCAATCGTCGAGTGAGGCAGTCGGTCTATGAATATCTTCCTTGACAAGACGGGTTCGTCTCCCCTGTACCGTCAGATCCATAACCAAATACGAGATATGATTCTCTCCGGCGAGCTGCCTACGGGCTACCGCCTTCCACCGGAGAGGCGCTTGGCCGAGTCGCTGGGGATCGCAAGAACTACCGTCATCAACGCGTACGAAGAGCTGAAATCCGAAGGCCTTGTTGATGCGAGGGTCGGGCGGGGGACAGTGGTTTCCCCGCTCACCCGCCCCATCCCGGATGCGGAGGAGGGTCGCTCGATCAGCTGGCCACACTACTTCCGTGACGAAGGGCTTCGTCCTCCGGATCCCCTGGTGCGCAATCTCCTCGAATCGGCTTCGCAACCCGGGGTGATCTCCTTCGCAATCGGTCTCCCGTCCCCGACTGACCTGCCGCTCTCACTCTACGAGGCGGCGTCGCGCGCCGTGCTTTCGGAGATCGGTCCTCTGGCCCTCCTGCATGCCCCGACCGAGGGCCATATGCCGTTCCGCGAGACCATCAGTCGCTGGCTCACGAAGCGTGGGATCATCTGCACGCCGGAGGAGATCATCATCGTCTCCGGTTCTCAGCAGGGGCTGCATCTGTCTACCAGGGTTTTTCTCAACCCCGGGGACACCGTCGTCATTGAAGCGCCGACGTACTTTGGCGCGATGGAGGCTTTCCGCCGCGCCGGTGCGAGACTGCTGGCGATCCCCGCCGACGATGACGGTATGCAGGTCGATATCCTCGCATCGTTGCTTCGCCATCACCGGCCGAAGCTGATCTATGTCCAACCGTCGTTTCAGAATCCATCAGGCGCCGTTCTCAGCGCCGACCGACGGCAACATCTTCTCCGGCTCGCGGCACGATACGGAATTCCCATTCTCGAGGACGACACCTACGCCGAGCTGCGGTATGAAGGCGCGCCGCTTCCCTCGCTCAAAGAGCTGGATCAGGCAGGCCTGGTGATGACGCTGGGCACGTTTTCCAAAATTCTCTTCCCGGGCCTGCGGCTCGGTTGGCTCGCGGCCCCGCGACAGGTGATCCGGCAGTTTGCGCTGGCGAAGCAGATCGAGGACCTTCACGCCGGGACTCCCGGACAGATGGTGATCGAGCGGATGATACGCAACGGCGACCTCGATGCGCACATTGCGACGATGCGTTCCGTCTATCGTACGCAGCGTGATCGGATGATCGCGGCCCTCGATCGCCACGCGGTCGACGGCATGACATGGCATCGGCCCGACGGGGGATTCTACGTCTGGTGCGGACTTCCCCGGACCGTCGATCGCACACGATTGAACGATCGTGCCGCGGAGGAGCGTGTGAGCTTTCTCCCGTCATATCCGTGCTTTACCGATCAGCCCCCGGTGACCCATCTGCGGCTGAACTTCTCCTATCCCGGGATCGAACAACTCGAGGAGGGGATCACCCGCCTGACACGTGCCATCCGGTCGTCTCTCACTTCGCGCGAACAGGTTCCTGAGCGTGCACAGTCTGCAACCGCACCGCTTGTCTAGGGTGCGGATCATATCACTCATCTCAATCAAAGGAGCGCGGCAATGAGCATCGATTTCGCCGCTCGCATGCAGGTTCTCAAGGCGTCCGATATCCGCGAGATCCTGAAGATCACGCAGAACCGCGATATCATTTCCTTCGCGGGTGGCTTGCCCGCCCCCGAGCTTTTTCCCATCGAGCCTCTTGCCGACCTTGCGGCAAGGATCCTCCGGGAGCAGGGGACGATCGCGTTGCAGTATTCGCCATCGGAGGGCTTCCCTCCTCTACGCAAGAAAATCGCGGATCGGATGAATAGCGTCTGGAAAACATCGCTCGCTCCCGACGAGATTCTGATTACCACCGGTTCGCAGCAAGGGCTCGATCTCACAGGGAAACTGTTCCTCGATGAAGGGGATGCGATACTCTGCGAGAGCCCGAGCTATCTTGGCGCGATCATGTCGTTCAACGCCTTCGGCCCGCGGTGGGTTGAAGTCCCGACGGACGACGACGGAATGCAGATCGGCGCCGTCGAAGAGGCGTTGCGCACGGACGCCCGGGTGAAGTTCATCTATACCATCCCGAGCTTCCAGAACCCGTCAGGTCGAACCTGGTCAATGGAGCGGCGGCGGGAGCTGGTGCGCCTTGCCGGGCGCTATGGCGTCCCGATTATTGAAGACAACCCGTACGGTGAGCTGTGCTTCGATGGAGAAACGCCGGGAATGATGCAGGCGATGGATGAGAAAGGGCTCGTCATATCGCTCGGCACATTTTCGAAAATCTTCTGCCCCGGCCTCCGGGTCGCCTGGATCGCCGCGAAACGGGAGATCATCAGCAAGTACGTGATCCTTAAGCAGGGTGCCGACCTTCATTCGTCGACCTTTGATCAAATGCTGACAGATGCGTATCTTGCAACGCACGATCTGGATCAGGATCTCGTCGCGAAACGACGCGTCTACAAGGAACGGCGGAATGCGATGGTGCGGGCGCTTGAGCGCGAAGTACCCCCGGGTGTGACCTTCACGAGACCGCGGGGAGGGCTCTTCCTCTGGGTGGTGATGCCCCGGGAAATCGATGCCCGCGACCTTCTGCACCGATGCCTCGAGCGGGGAGTAGCATTCGTCCCGGGCGCCACGTTCTTTCCGTTTGCAGAAAAGAAGAACACCATGCGCCTCAACTACTCCAACATGCCGATCGATCGGATTGAGGAAGGTGTGCGTCGTCTGGCGGCGGAAATGAAGGCGATGATGCTGGACACGGCGGGAGTGAGCGTCGCGTCCCATCTGACGCAGCCGGCCTGAAACCGGCGGCATGGGCAACGAACGAGCGAAGAGGCGGGATGCATCGAACGGCCGAGGAGGAGCGTCAAGACCCGTATGCAGCACTGCGCTATCCTGAATTCCGGAATTTCACGATCGCGGCTTTCCTCTTCACCGTCGCCCTGCTGATCCAGGAAGTGGTCCTGGGCTACGAGCTGTATACCATCACGAAAGACCCGCTTGCGCTCGGCCTGACCGGTCTTGCGCAAGCGGTGCCGTTTATCAGCCTCTCGCTGTATGGCGGTCATCTCGCTGATCGGCTCAGCAAGCGAAAAATCATTCTCCGTGGAGTCGGAGTCATCGCCGCTGGTTCGACGGGGCTCGTCGTCGTGGCCTATGGGACCGCCGCATCGGCAATCTCTCCCGCCGTGCTTATCGGTGTGATCTACGGCTCGGTGTTTCTCATCGGCCTCAGCCGTGCGTTCCAGTCTCCTGCCGCGTCATCCCTCCGCTCGTTTCTTGTGCCGGTGCACGTCTTCGAAAATGCGGCGACGTGGAGCAGCTCGTCGTTTCAGGTCGGTGCCATCATTGGACCGGCAATCGGCGGGTTCCTGTATGCTGCGGTCGGGTTCGCGCCGACGCTCATCATCGTCGTCGGCCTGATGGTCGTCTCCTGGTCCCTCTTCGCGCGCGTGGCCGAGCACCGAACGCTCGACGTGCGGCCAGCCACCGAGCTTCTTCTCAGCGTGAAGGAGGGGATCAGGTTCGTCTGGCACACCAAGATCATCCTCTATGCGATCTCCCTCGATCTTTTCTCCGTGCTGTTTGGAGGAGTCGTGGCAATTCTGCCGATCTACGCGCAGGACATTCTGAAGGTGGGATCCGAAGGACTCGGGATTCTTCGCGCGGCAGGATCAGTCGGCGCGGTGGCGACCATCCTGGTCCTCCAGCGAGTCTCGCCGATGCGCCACGCGTGGCGGAACCTGTTGATCGCGGTGAACGGCTTCGGTGCGACGATCATCGTTTTCGCGCTCTCACACTCCATGGTCCTCTCCATTGTGGCGCTGACACTCAGCGGGGCGTTCGACAGCATCAGCGTCGTGATCCGTCAAACGCTTCTGCAGCTCCAAACGCCAGATGAGATGCGCGGGCGCGTCATGGCCGTCAACGGCATCTTTATTTCTTCGTCAAATGAGCTGGGCGCGTTTGAGTCGGGATCGACTGCGCGCCTCATGGGCGTGGTGCCCTCGGCAGTGTTCGGCGGGATCATGACGCTGATCATCGTCTGGTGGGTGCGCCTGAAGACATCGCATTTTCTGAACGTCCGACTCGACGTGCGGAGAACGGACGTTCCGACGTCGTAACACCGGGCGTGTCAACCGATGCGCAGGGAGGTCATGGAGAGCGAGCCCATGATCACACGGTCGTTAAAGAAACGGATCTCTTCCGCCGGCCGCTTGAGTGCGAGAATGTAGAGAAGGGGAAGGTAGTGATCGGGCGTCGGGACCGCAAGCGCGGCACCTCGACCGTAGGAACGATAGTCGATCAGGGTCTGGTGATCGTTCTTGATGATCGCGTCTTTGAACTTCTCGTTCATCTCCTGCGCCCAATCGAACGCTCCGTCGGGGTTCGCCCAGTCCAGCAGACGAAGGTTGTGCACGATGTCCCCGCTCCCGATGATGAGGACCCCCTTCGAGCGAAGCCGTGTCAGTTCCTGTCCGAGCGCGTAGTGCCACGCGGCAGGTTTTGTCATGTCGAGACTCAATTGCACGACGGGAACGTCGGCGCGCGGATACATGGCCTTCAGGACGCTCCAACACCCGTGGTCGAATCCCCAGGAAGAATCCAGCGTGACCGCCGTGGTCCGGACCAGATGTTGCGTCTCTTTCGCGAGCCCCGGATGGCCGGGTGCAGGGTACTCCACCGCGAAGAGCTCGTCAGGAAAGCCGTAGAAGTCGTGAACGGTTTGCGGTCGTTCCGTCCCGGTCACCTGCGATCCTTCCGTCATCCAGTGGGCGGACACGCAGAGCACGGCTGCGGGAGACGGGAGTTCTTCGGCCATCGCCTGCCAACCGCGGGAGAATTCGTTCTCCTCGATGGCGTTCATCGGATTGCCATGACCCACGAAGAGCAGCGGGGAGACCTCGTGCCTGGTTGGAAGCTCCTCCGAAAAGTTTCGTAGAGCGTGAAGATCGTCCATCGTTTGTCCGAGAGTCTATTCAGTCACCAACATTCTTCTTGAGCCAGCGATTCGCCTCGGCCGGGCCGCGTCCGAACCACCCCGGTGCAAGCGTGAGCACATAGACGATGTCGTTGTCGCCCAGGAAGTGCTTCACGCGCTTGTAGATCGATTCCGCCGAATCGGAGGTTTCGACCGCGAAGCATGTCTCGGTGAGTTCGACGGTTGACGAGAGCTTCTTCAGCTCGTCCTGGATGTCAAATCGGGTTCTCTCGGGCCGCTCGAGTTCGATGCTGACAAGATAGCTCGCCATGGATACTCCGGATTGTTGGTGACTGTGGGAATACGTCATAATGTACGATTCTCGCGGGGATATTGCCAAACAGAGGATTCATGAGCACGGCAGCCTTGATAAATCTTGAAGAGTTTTGTACGATGCATGGAGCATCGACGGTCGTACGCCGCGCTTTCGTCCCGCCCGGCTTGTTCAGCCCTTTGACAATCTTGCCTGTTCATCGCCATGAGAGTCACCAAACGTCTCATCCTCCGGCCCGCAACGGCTGCGCTCCTTGAAGCGGAGATCGCATCGCTCGAGGCGTTCGCCGCGATGCTCGGAGTAACGGTACCGGAGGGTTGGCCGCCGGGCGAGTATGACCGCGAGGCGCAGCAGTTCTTTCTTGAGCGACTGCAGTCGGCGACAGCGGAGGAGTCCGGATGGTACAGTTGGTATGCGATCTACAACGGCACCGGGACCGCTGCCCAAACGCTGGTCGGCGCAGCGGGATTTCTCGGTCCGCCGGATCACCGCGGAATCGTCGAGATCGGATTCTCCCTGCATCCGGAATGGCGAGGCCGTGGTCTGGCAGTGGAAATGGTCGGTGAACTCGTCGCCTTTGCGTTTGAACATGAACAGGTGCAGGCCATCATCGCCAACACGAGCAGAGAGAATCTCGCTTCGTGCAACGTCCTGAGACGCCTTGGATTTGCCGATGCGCAATCGGACCCGGCGCGCGAGGAGATGCGGTTTATCCTCACACGCGCAGCGGACGCGGCCGGATAAGTCAACGAGAAAGGACCCTCTTCATGCGTGACATTTCCGTGAATCCTGATCTGGTAGCCTTTTGCGGTCTCTACTGTGGCGCGTGCAAGTCTTACCTCAACGAGAAATGCCAGGGATGTCATGAGAACACCAAGGCATCATGGTGCACGGTGCGCACCTGCTGTCGCGAAAAGAACATCAGTTCGTGCGCCGAATGTGCTGAGTATCCAGACGTGAAAGCTTGCAAGAAATTCAACAATGCATTTTCCAGGATCTTCGGGGTCCTCTTCAACTCTGATCGCGCCGCCTGTATTCAGCAGATCAAGACCGTGGGCCTTCAGGACCACGCCGATCTCATGACCAAGCGTAAAGCTCATACCATCAAACGATAGCTGTCCGCGAAGGAAAGCTCGAAGTTCCATGGATATTCTCGACGCCATCGGAAATACTTCTCTAGTTCAATTGCGCAAGGTTGTTCCCCGCGGTTGCGGCAACGTCTTCGCAAAGCTCGAGTGGGAGAACCCCACCGGGAGCCTCAAAGACCGAATGGCGAGGACGGTCATTCTGGAAGGCGAGAAACGCGGGCAGTTGCGACCGGGCGACACGGTGATCGAGTACACGGGCGGCAGTACAGGCACCTCTCTCGCATTGGTGTGCGCGGCGAAAGGGTATCCCATCCGGATTGTCACGTCCGATGCCTTCAGCCAGGAGAAACGCGATCACATGTCGGCCCTCGGTGCGGACCTGACGCTGGTGCCGAGCAAAGGCGGACACACGACAAAGGAACTGATTTTGGAGATGATCGAGACCGCCAGAAAGCTGAGCGAACAGCCGCGTGCGTTCTGGACGGATCAGCTCAACAATCGCGATAGCGTTGCCGGTTACTACGCTCTCGGGGAAGAAATCTGGGCGCAAACGCACGGGGAGATCGACGCGTTCGTTCACGCCGTCGGAACCGCGGCCTCTCTGCGCGGCGTGGCCACGATTCTTAAACGGCACAACCCGGGAATCAAAATCATCGCCGTCGAACCGGCGGAGTCCTCCGTGTTGCGTGGCGGTCAGGCAGCGCCTCACGATATCGAAGGTGTCGGCATTGGCTTCACGCCGCCTCTCTGGGATCCTTCGCTTGTCGACGAAATCGTCGGTGTCGGATCTCACGATGCGAAGGCGATGGCCGGGCGGATCGCGCGTGAGGAGGCGCTCTTTGCCGGCACTTCCTCCGGGGCGAACGTCATCGCGGCAATCGAGATTGGGTCGCGCCTTGGAGAGAAAGCCAACATTGTGACGCTTATGGTCGACTCCGGGCTGAAATATCTCAGCACCGATGTTTATCGATCTCCCTAGCGATCGTGTCTTCATCGGCTGACATACGCGAGGCGCTAACGCCCGAGCTCGTGAAGATCGCACAGTCGCTTTTCCGTGAGTATGCGGACTCAATCGGCGTCGATCTCGCCTTTCAGGATTTCGCTCGAGAGCTGGAAGAGTTGCCGGGGAAATATGCCCCGTTGTCGGGAGGGCTGTTCATGGCGTTCGTCGACAATATTCCGGCGGGGTGTGTTGCTCTCCGCGGGCTGGCGCCGCCGGGGATTGCAGAATTGAAAAGACTCTACGTACGGCCGCAAGCCCGGGGGTTGGGGCTGGGTCGGTTGCTCACGGAAACCGCTGTTCAACGGGCACTGAAGGCGGGTTACCGTACCATTCGCCTGGACACCCTGTCGACCATGGTGAGTGCGCGTCAACTCTACCAACGAATGGGATTCAAAGAAATCCCCGCCTACACCTTCAATCCGATCCCTGGCGCAGTCTACATGGAACTCGATCTTGGGGCGAGGTAGTCAACTATGGATAACCGTACTCTTCTGGCAAACCGCAACGTCATCGCATGGCTCCTGTTATTTGCCGCCCTTGCATTGCATGTCCTCGACGAAGCGGTAACCGGTTTTCTCCCGTTCTACAACCACTCCGTCCTGGTGGTAAGAGAGCGACTCGGATTTTTCCCTGCTCCAACCTTTTCGTTCGGGATATGGCTGGGAGGGCTGATCATCGGCATTCTCCTGGGATTCGGCGCGACCCCTTTGGTGCAGCGGGGCGGCAACGTCATCCGAAGGGTGGCAGTTCTTCTGAGTGCATTGATGATCGCCAATGCTCTTGGCCACCTTGTGGGCTCTCTCTACTTCCACCGGATCCTTCCCGGCGCCTATAGTTCACCGATTCTTCTTCTGACGGCTCTTGTTCTCCTCTTCTACGGTTTTCGGGGGAACTGGCAGCGCGCACAGACGCCACATGCCGTGTCGAACTCAACTGCCGCCACTGATTGACTCATTCAATGAGCAGGTACGCGTCCTGTCATCTATCCTCAGCACACATTGTCTTGAACCAAGGAGGTCTACTCATGAACGTTCTGGGAATTGGACCCGTGCTGGCGATTGTGGGAGCGATTGGTCTTCTGGTGATTCTCGGTCTTGAGGCATTGCTCGGCGTATCTCTCGCCGTGCCGCCTGACGCGTTGAGCTATCTTCGGATTATCGGCGTCGTGCTAATCCTCACCGGAGTATTTCTGTGGGGTTCCTCCGCGAGATTGGTCATCCGGGCATTCGACGCTCATCGACTCGAAACGTCGGGTGTTTACCGAGTGACGCGGAACCCCTTGTATGCCGCGTTCATCGTCTTTATCGTTCCAGGCCTCGCGTTCCTCGTCGGGAACCTCCTCCTTCTCCTGGTTTCCGTGTTCCTTTTTGTCGCCTTCAAGATGATGATTAAGAAAGAGGAGGAGTATCTTCAGAAGGAATTCGGGGATGAATTCCGGACGTATGCAACGGAGGTGGCCCAGCTTATCCCGTTTGTGAAAGTCTAGGATGAAGGTCTCCAACATGGATTCTGCATTCGAGATACGGCCGGCATCGCCTGACGATGCCGATTCGCTCGCTGCGCTCGCCGGCGAGCTGGGGTATCTCACAACGTCGACAGAAATGAAGGCAAGGCTGAAACGCACGATTGGCGATCAGACGCAGGGAGTTTTCGTCGCTCGGTTAACATCGGTGATTGGCTGGATCCAGATTTCCGCCACCATGTCTTTGGAAAGCGGCTCCTCTGCCGAGATCCGCGGTCTCGTGGTGGCGGAAGCTTATCGCTCGCACGGAATTGGAAGCAAACTCGTCGCAGCTGCGGAAGAGTGGGCGATGGTCCATGGATTTGCCCGCGTCCGTGTCCGCACGAATATCACCCGCGACAAGGCAGGTGCATTCTACAGGAAGCTGGGCTATCAGGCATCAAAACGCCAGGATGTTTTCGACAAGCTTCTTGAGGACTTTTTCCGACCAGCCGACGGAGGTTGATAAAGACGTGGGATCCGGACGCATCGAGGCGATTTTCTGGGACAACGATGGAGTTCTTGTTGACACGGAGAGCTTGTATTTTCAGGCGACACGCGAAGTGCTCGCCCAGGCAGGAGTAGTACTCACGCAAGAACTCTTCGTCGAACTGTTCATGGTGCAGGGACGCGGGGCCTGGCACCTCGTGGACGGCGCAAAGTACGGACCGGAATCGGTCGCAAGGTTGCGCGACAAGCGGAATGCCCGGTATCTCGAACTCCTGACCGACAGTGCAAAAGTCATTGATGGAGTTGAAGAGGTCCTGGCGACCCTCTCGGGGGACTATCGCATGGGAATTGTCACCAGTTCGCACCGGGACCATTTTGAAGCGATCCATCGACGATCAGGTCTGCTGCGTTACTTTGCATTTGTGCTGACACGAGAGGACTACGTCCATGCGAAACCGGATCCCGAGCCGTACCTGCTCGCCGTTCAGCGCTCGGGTTTGCCGAAAAGCGCGTGTATCGTCGTGGAGGACACCGAACGTGGGCTTGCCGCCGCGACAGGAGCGGGGCTGCGATGCATCGTAATTCCGAACGCATTGACATCGAGCTGTACGTTTGAAGGAGCATGCAAGATTCTGAAGGATATCCGAACGCTGCCGTCGATTCTCGCCGACGGGCTGATGGTCGGATGAGGGAAAGAACAAACGCGGAAATCACCGGGAGGTTACGTGGAAGACAGTAACAACGAATTCATCTGCCCGGAATGCGGGACCGTCGTCACCCAGTCCCATGCCGTCTGCCCGAAATGCGGTGCGAATCTGGATTGGGGTGACGCAGTTCTTTTTGCCGGCATCGCACCGATGCAACTCGGTGACATCATTGACAAATCGTTTCGCATGACGGGGACCGTGTTTCTCCGCGCACTGGTCATCGTGCTCATCCTCCTTGTCCCGGCTGCGGTCCTGCTCGGCGAAGGATCCCTGGAGTTCTACGGCACCCTCGGGAAGATGGCACAAAACGAAGCCTTCTCCACATCGACCGCTTTTCTGCCGGCGCTTCTCGAGGCCATGGGAATATTCGCCCTCGCGCTCACCCTGTCGCTCCTTCTGGGTTTGGCGGGAGAGCTCGCGGTCACCCTTCTCGTGCGTTCGGAGCTCGCACGATCGAGAATGTCGTGGACGGAAGCGTTGGGCGGCGCGTTCAAGCTCCGCTATCTCCGAGCACTCGGCGTCATGCTCCTTCAGGCAGCCGCGATTGCCGGAATCGTGGTGGTGCCGTTCGGACTGCTCATTCTCTCCCGGAACGGCATCATTATTGCTCTCCTTGGTCTTCTCATGCTGCCCTTGCTGATCGGGCTTGTGATCTTCCTCGTCATCCGCTGGTCGATGGCCTTCACAACGGTCGCCTGCGAAGATTCTGGCGTTATTGCCGCGATGAACCGCAGTTGGTTCTTGATCGCCGGGAATTGGTGGCGCGTGTTCGGGATTCTGCTTCTCTTCGGCGTATTGGCTAACTTTGCGGTCGGCATCATCACCACGCCTGTCTCGCTGATTGCGCTCTGGGATTTCTATCGTGAGTACTTCAAAATGCTCGGCACCATCGGCCATGGTCAGCCTGATCCCGCATCGATCGGACGTATGTTGAGCTCGATGGGTTTCGGGGTCGGGGTCTCGGCGGCGTTGAATATGATGCTGCTGACGCTGGTCAAACCGGTGTACACGACAGTGCTCTATTTCGATTTGCGGGCGCGAAATGGAGAGTTTGCCGCGCGGCCGCCCGAGCGATCTCCATCGAATCCCACTCCCTGAAGGTCGGACATTGGAGAACCACACCACACCGACTGCGATCCCGGAAACCCCACAATTTGATGGGACGTGGGAACGCAGCGGAAGAAGTCCCAATGTTGCCGCGGTCGCCGGTCTTCTTGGCGTAGGGATCGTGTACTTCTACGGTCAGGCGATCGTCATGACGGTGGTGATCATGGCGATGGTCGGGCTTGGTTCTTCCTTCGTCGACGGGGATGGCTATTTCCATCATGTGGCGAAGATCGTCGATCTAATTCGCACCCCGTTGCGGATTGTCCTGATCTTCTCGCAATTCTTCCTGATGCTTCTCCCCGTGTTGTGGATGGTCAGGCGCTGGCACTCATCACGTGTTCGCTCATACATAAGGCTCCGTCCCTGCTCGATCGTGCAAGTTGTTCTTGCCTGTGCTGCGGCGATCTTTCTTTTTCCGTTGAACGTGGCGCTGTCGCAGTTCTTCGCCGACAAGCTCAACGTGCCGGAGGAGCTGAGAACGATCAACGAGGGGCTCTTCAGCGCTTTGAGCACCGGCGAGTTCATTTTCGTGCTCTTCGCGATTGCTGTCACGCCGGCGATCTGCGAAGAGGTGTTCTTCCGGGGATACGTGCAGCGCACCTTTGAGCGCACGCTCGGCTGGAAGAGCATCCTGCTCGTCGGCGTTCTATTCGGCCTTTTTCACATGCAGCCCCTCGGCCTCCTCTTCCTTTCCGGCCTCGGCTTCGTATTTGGATTCTTCTACTTCGCGAGCAAGAGTTTGCTCCCCGGCATGGTGGCGCATTGTACGAATAATGCGATAGCCGTATCGTGGCTGTATTGGTCCGGCGCACGGAGAGTGAGCGGTGTCCGATTTGCGATGGTGCACAATCCGGCTGTCGTGGTTCTTGCCCTCGTGTTCGCGGCCGCTTCCTTGTATGTGTTCTGGATCGTCAGCAGGAGGAGAAGCACCGTGGAGACAGGGTCTCCGAACCCGGAGAAGATCGATCCGGGCATTCCCCAAGCGCAATAGGAGACCCCGCGGTGTTCAAACTCGTCCTCCTCGGTCCAGGCATATGGCTTCTGAAGTCCATCGTGTACTGGGTCATTTTTCGGATACGGACCATCGAGGCGAGTGC
>DATJPR010000178.1:0-7939 GCA_035506295.1 Bacteroidota bacterium
TGCATCATGCACGGTGTGTCCGCACGACTGCGGGAACAACCGGCTCAAGAATGAAATTGCCCGGTGTTATTCGGGCTTGCTGCCGATTGTCTCGTCCGCGACGGTGCATTTCGGCGAGGAGCCCGCGCTCGTAGGGACGAAGGGGGTTGGGAACATCTTCTTCGGGAACTGCAACCTCCGCTGTGTGTACTGTCAGAACTTTCTGATCAGTCAGAATCATCTCGAGGAACGGAAGAACGAAGTCTCCCTCGAGCGCCTGGCGGAAATGATGCTCGAACTGCAAGAGAAGGGCGTGCACTCGATCGGGTTCGTCTCGCCGTCGCATTTCGTCCCGCAGATTATCAGCGCAGTGGCCATCGCCGCGCGCGCCGGCCTTCGCCTGCCGCTCATCTACAATACGAATGCGTTTGACTCTGTCGAGGTCCTGCGTCTTCTCGACGGCATCATCGACATTTATCTTCCTGATTTGAAATATGCCGACGAACAGATGGGGTACGAGTATTCGAAGATCAGAGACTATCCGGGCGTCGCACACGCGGCGATCAAAGAGATGCATCGTCAGGTCGGCTCTGATCTCGTGTACGACGACGCAGGACTCGTTCAGCGCGGCCTGATTATCCGTCACCTCGTCCTGCCCAACGATCTGGCCGGGAGCCGCGAGTCGCTTCGATGGATTCGCGACGAGCTCGGCCCTCACACGACCCTGAGCATCATGGCGCAGTATTTTCCGACGCACCGTGCGCTGACCATGCCGCTGGTCGATCGCAAGATCCGTGAAAGCGAGTATCTGAGGGTCCTGTCGGAGCTGGACAAGCTCGGAATGGATCACGGGTGGATCCAGGACTACGAGGCTTCTGAGTACTATCGACCGGAATTCGAAGACCGCGATCGTCCCTTCAAGGGAGAGATCGACAACGAGACCGGGGACGGAGTACAGGAATCAACTTCCAAGGAGAAGGCATGAACAATTCCGCTATGATCGATGCCATCGCCGCGCTTCCCGATCAAATCGAGGCGGCGGTGAAGGGGCTGAACGATGCCCAGCTGGACACGCCCTATCGTCAGGGAGGGTGGACCGTCCGGCAGGTGGTCCATCACCTTGCCGATTCGCACATGAACGCCTTCATCCGCATGAAGCTCATCCTCACGGAAATGAACCCGACGCTCAAGCCGTACAACCAGGACGATTGGGCGGTCCAATCGGACGTCCGCGGCGTGCCGGTCGCAAGCTCGCTTGCCATCCTGCGGGGGCTGCATGCGCGGTGGACCATGCTGTTGCGGGCGGTGCCTGAAAGCGGGTGGGGCAGAAAGGCGATCCATCCGGAGCGCGGCGAGATAACACTTCAAAGCATGTTGCAGACTTACAGCGGACACGGCGCAAAACACGTCGAGCATGTCCTCGGGCTCCGGCGCGCAAAGAACTGGTAACTCTCTCCGGGATATCCATGGCTCCCAACAACGTTCTCGATGTCTTCAAGCAGACCGGAGCCCTTCTTGAGGGGCACTTTCAACTTACCTCCGGCCTTCATTCCAATCAGTATTTTCAATGTGCCAAAGTCCTTCAGTACCCCGATCACTGTGAAGCGCTCTGCGGCGCTCTGGCGGAGGAATTTCGCGGCGCGGCAATCGACGCGGTCATCGCGCCCGCCATGGGCGGCATTGTTGTCGCGCAGGAAGTCGGTCGTCAGTTGAGGAAGCGAACGATGTTCACCGAGCGCAAAGAGGGGGCGATGCAGCTCCGGCGCGGGTTCGAGATCAAGACGGGCGAACGTGTGCTTGTGTGCGAGGATGTTGTCACCACCGGAGGATCAGTGGTGGAAGTGATCGACATTGTCAGGAAAAACGGCGGTGTCGTGGCGGGGGTTGCGTACATTGTTGACCGGTCAGGCGGCCGGGTACAGTTCAGCATCGACGGTGGAGGAAAGCAACGCTCGGTCCTGACCATGGACGTCGTCACGTACAAACCGGAGTCGTGCCCGCTCTGTGCCTCGGGGATTCCGGTGGTGAAGCCGGGTAGCAGAGGAAACAATGGACCAGTTCGGTAAGCTCGCTTATCACACGGTTGTCGGCGTTTGCATCCTGCTGGTCTTTGTGCTTCTGATCCGCGTTGTCCGGTGGGTGCTCAACCTTGTCGGTCGAAGAATCATCTCGAAGACCGAGACGACGCTCGACGATCGCCTGCTGGTCGTCGTACTCAAGAGCGTCGGGCCCGTGATGATTGTGACGGGACTCTGGGTGGCGCTGCGGGAAATTGCGAAGGGTGTCGCCCCCGACGATCAGACCGCGCTGGAACTGATCGAATACGGCAGGGACATCCTGTATATCGCCGCCGCCATCGTGGCCCTGCGTGTGGCTGTCGGCGCGGTCAGCGAATTCCTCGGCTGGTATCTCGAACGGATATCCGGGGACGGGTCGGACAACCTCCGGCGCGCGCTCGGGCCGCTGACGACCAAGACAGTGAATTTTGCGCTCTCGCTCGTCGCCGTAATCATCGTCCTGGATCACTTCGGCATCAACATCGGGAGCCTCCTGGTTTCGCTGGGCGTCGGCTCCCTTGCCGTCGCCCTCGCCGCCCAGGAAACGATCGCCAACATGATCGCCGGTTTCGTGATTCTCGTCGACCGGCCATTCAGGATCGGCGACCGGATCGAAGTCGGATCGGGCGTGGTCGGGGACATCCTCACGATCGGACTGCGCTCGACGCGGCTGTTGAACTTCGATAACAACGTCATGATCATCCCGAATTCGGACATGATCAAGAGCCGGATCACGAACTACGCCTACCCCTACAATCAAATGCGGGTCATGTTGCAGTTCGATCTCGCCTACGGCGCGGACGTCGCGCGCGCCAGGGAAATTCTCCTCGGGCTCGTACAGGCGCATCCCGACGTCCTTGCCGATCCTGCGCCGACTGTGACGGTGACCACCGTGTCTGCAAATGCGGTCACCATCGTGGTTGTCGCGCGATGCAGGGATTTCAGTGTCCAGTATGCAACGGAGACGGTTCTGCGGGAGCAGGCATACCGCGCGCTGCTCCAGCACGGTATCCCCGTCCCGATCGAAAAACGATTGGTGCGTCTCGACCCATCGCCATCAACTCCCACACCTGCGACATCATGAACTTCCACGTACTGTCACACGAGGTCCTCTATAGGGGAAAAGTCTTCGACCTCGAAGTCGATCACATTGAATATGATACCGGCGCAAAAGGTGTCCGCGAGACCGCCCGACATCCGGGCGGAGCAGTGGCGGTTCCGCTCTTCCCCGACGCCACGGTATTGATGGTGAGACAATTCCGGTATCCTGTGCAACGGTTTACTCTTGAGCTGCCCGCGGGGAAACTGAACCCGGGCGAGGATCCTGCGAACGCAGCGGTGAGAGAATTGGAAGAAGAGACCGGCTGGATGGCGAACCACCTCGAGAAACTTACCGCGCTGCTGACCACCCCTGGATTCTGCAATGAGGTGCTCCACATCTTTCTCGCGACGGACCTCGCCGAATCGCCGCACGGCACTCGAAGGGAGGAAGGGGAGCGGGATATGACGCTCGAACGCATCCCGCTGGTCGAGGCGATCGCACGGGTGGAGAGACAGGAAATCGTTGACAGCAAAACGATCGCCGGCCTGTTCCTGGCGGAACGACGGGTTCGGAATTCTCAGGAGCATCCGGCGCGATGAATCCGGTCGAACTGATCAGGAAGAAAAGAGATGGCGGATCGCTCACGCGCCCGGAGCTCGAAGCATTTATCCGCGCGTATCTTGACGGCGGGGTGCAGGAATACCAGATGTCGGCGTTCCTCATGGCGGTGTTCTTCCGTGGCATGACACCCGACGAAACCGCCGCGCTTACCGATGTCATGATCAGTTCCGGCAGGACAATCGATCTTTCCGGCGTGCCGGGATTCAAGGTGGACAAGCATTCGACGGGAGGGGTGGGGGACAAGGTTTCGCTGATTCTTGCACCGATGGTTGCCGCGTGCGGCGTACCCGTCCCGATGATCTCCGGGCGAGGGCTCGGCCATACCGGCGGAACGCTGGACAAGCTTGAATCGATTCCGGGATTCCGGACGTCGCTCAGCATCGAAGAATACATCCGGGTGATCCTCTCGACAGGCCTCGTGATGATCGGCCAGACGGCGGACATTGCTCCCGCCGACAAGAAGATGTACGCCCTCAGGGACGTCACAGCCACCGTGGAATGTGTCCCGTTGATTGCCGGCAGCATCATGAGCAAGAAGATCGCTGAAGGGATCGACGGGTTGGTGCTCGACGTCAAGACGGGAAGCGGCGCCTTCATGCAACGATATGAGGACTCCGTTGCGCTCGCGCGAACGCTGGTCGGCATCGGTGATCAAGCAGGGAAGAGTACAGTAGCGCTGATCACCGCCATGGATCAGCCCCTGGGGTACCGGATCGGGAACTGGTGCGAAGTGGTGGAAGCCATCGAGTGCCTGAAGGGAAAGCGCGTCCCCGACCTTATGGAGGTCACCTTTGCTCTCGGGGCGCTCATGCTCTTTGAGGCGGGAAAAGTCTCATCTCTTACCGACGGAATCAAGAGATGTGAAGAAGCGCTCTGGTCGGGTCGCGCGTACGAGAAATTTGTCGACCTTGTTCGTGCGCAGGGGGGCGACGCTTCCGTCATCGAGCGACCTTCGACGATCCCTCCTCCGGCATGCACGATGGAAGTCAACGCGGAGGCTGACGGGTACCTCTCAGCATTTTCCACGCGTGAGATCGGCGTGGCGGCGGCGGAATTGGGGGCTGGAAGGATGAAGGTCGACGATGTGCTGGACATGTCGGCCGGGATCACTCTCCGGAAGAAATTGGGGGACGCTGTGAACCGGGGGGAAGTGCTTGCCGAAGTGTACGGGGCGGATCGAACGAAGGTCGCGATCGCAGCACGGCGGCTGCCGGCGCTCATCACCGTCGCCGCAAGGCCGTACACGCCTCCGCCGAGGATCAGATCGATGGTCGATCGCTCGGGTGAGCACCCATGGCACCCGAACGGTTGAGCACGCGCCCGATCACGCCGATGCAGGCGTCATGGATCTTCCCGTTGGTGGCGACGATCTGAGGCGCATAGAGATCGAGTGTTCCCCCCTTCAGGTTTGTCACCTTCCCTCCCGCTTCCTCCACCAGCAACACGCCTGCGGCGACATCCCACGGGTTCAAGGACACCTCCCAGTAGCCGTCGAAACGTCCTGCGGCCACGTACGCGAGATCGAGCGCTGCGGATCCCAATCTGCGGATCCCCTGCGCTTCGAGAGCGAAATTGCTGAAGTGCTCGAGCGGCCGATCCTGACGTTCCGCGAGATCGTAGGGGAATCCCGTGACCATGAGGCTCTCGATCAGGGTCGACGCCGAAGTCACGCGCAGTCTGGCGCCGTTCAAGAACGCCCCGGCGCCTTTCTCCGCGGTGAATATCTCATTCCGGGTGGGATCGAAGGTTACTCCAGCGACAAGGCTTCCCTTGAAATCCACCGCGATCGTAACGGAGAAAATCGGGACGCCGTGGAGAAAATTCGTCGTCCCGTCGAGCGGGTCGATAATCCACCGATACTCGCTCCGCGTCCCATGCGAGCCGCTTTCCTCCGCAAGAACATCATGGTCCGGAAAGCGCGCCTTGATGCGCCGGATGATCATCGCTTCGGATCCCTTGTCAATTTCCGAGACAAGGTTGCGGGCGAGCCCGTCTTTGTGTTCGATCGAGCGGATCTTGCCGACGTGGTCCGTGAGAAACGCGCCTGCTTCTTTTGCCGCTTCCACTGCAAGGCTCAGCAATTCCATCGTGTCATCCTTCGTCGGTATTCTGTTCCCAGGGCAGTGATCGATCGACGCTAGTGTCCCCGCCGCGCCGCCGTCTCTTTCAGGCTGCGCATGATCCCCTCGCCTTCCGCTTTCGGCGCCCGGAATCGGACGTGGATGCGTTTGCCGGTGAACCGTTTCTCGAGGATCTCCGAGACCTCGTGAATATGCGACAGCTCCCGGTACTGGTCCTGGGTGAGCGTCACTTCGTATTCCTGCGTCGTATCCACCAGCATGTGCACCATGAGATCACGGAGGCCGTTCATGTTGATGCCCCGCCATGCACTGATGAAGACGGAGTTCGGATAGGCGGCCGCGATCCTCTGCATGAGCGAACGGTCCTGCAGGCGATCGATCTTGTTGAACACGCTGATGACCGGCTTGCCCGAGGCGCCAATCTCCTCGAGCGTCTCGTTGACGACCGCCATCTGCTCCTCGAAGAGGGGATGGCTGATGTCCACGACGTGGAGGAGGAGGTCCGCTTCCGTGGCTTCATCGAGGGTGCTTTTGAACGACGCCACCAGCTGATGCGGCAGCTTCCTGATGAAGCCGACGGTGTCCGAGAGCAACACCCGTTGCGCGCGGGAGAGTTCGACCATGCGCACCGTGCTGTCGAGCGTTGCGAACAGACGGTCCTCGACCAGGACGCCCGCATCCGTGAACCAGTTGAGCAGCGTCGATTTCCCCACGTTGGTGTAGCCGACCAGCGCGACGCGCGGAAACCGATCGCGCCCCTGCCGTTGGGTCGCCCGCTCCTTCCGAATCTCCAACAATCTCGCCCGGAGGGTGCTGATGCGCGCGCGAATCACCCGGCGGTCGGTTTCGATTTGTGTTTCGCCCGGTCCCTTGGTGCCGATACCGCCGACGACACGGGAGAGGTGGGTCCACTGTCTGGTGAGCCGCGGGAGCATGTATTCCAGCTGTGCGACTTCCACCTGCGTCTTCGCTTCGCGCGTTCGCGCTCTGGAGGCAAAAATGTCCAGAATGATGCCGCTCCGATCGACGATCTTGCACTTGATGGTGCGTTCGAGGTTCCTGACCTGGACCGGCGACAGGTCGTCATCGAAGATGACGAGATCGATTGCTTCGGTGTCGCACGCTTCCGCAACCTCCAGCACTTTCCCGCTCCCGATGTACGTGGCCGGATCGCCGCTGATCCGTTCCTGGATCAACCGCCTGATCACGACGGCGCCCGCCGATTCAGCGAGCTGCTGCAGTTCGTCGAGATTTTCTTCGACGCGCTGCCGACGGACCGTTCGCGTGGCGAGCCCGACGAGGAGCGCGCGCTCGGGGCGGAGTTCGGTGGCGCGAATTTCCAGCAGAGGCCGGTTCATGTGGGATTATCCCGGTCGGAGGTCACGTTGTTCCTCAACGCGGCGGAGTGCATTGCCAAGGGCGAGCTCAACGATGCCGAGAAGAAAGGCGGCAGCGATGAAGAAACGCCAGAGCTCGACGCCATAGCGTGATTGTTGGATTATTGACGAGGGAGAATCGGCGGCCGAAAGCAGATGCAGGCCCTCCTGCGGAATCCCCTCATGCGCGAAATACGCTTCCAGCTTCTGCTTGTCCGCCTGACGAAGATCAGACTCGGCGGTATCGGCATTAACGGCGACCTGCGCGAGCGGTTCTCCCGGCGGCAACTGTCCGTTGAGCGGCACTCCCGGCGCAAGGCGATACAGTCGTTCAATGCCGGTTTCCTGCGTCGGCCCGCTCCGAAACGTTGCGGCTCCGGTGACGGGGCTGAACACAGGAACAACTTTTTCGGCCAGGCCCGACGGAGAGAAGAATGCAAACGTCGATCGCGCGTCCTGATTGCGAAGACGAAGATGGACTTCCACCGGCGTCCCGACGGTGGCCGGCGGCAGGGATGCCGATGCGTTGCCAAGGTAGTTCATCGACCGGTACATCAGCGGGGCAAAGAGCGCTGACGTGGGGAATGCCGACCATGATCCGGCCGCGTCCACGGTGAACACGAGGACTTTCCCCTCGCCTGCGGGGAATTCGGCGAGAAACGGAAGCTGATTGGAAAGCACCATGATCGCATGACCGGCCGTGCCCACATTGATGCCTGCCGACCTGAACACCGCCGGAGTCTCGACGTTGCCCCTCCTTGTCCCCCGGGCGTCTTCAAACAT
>DATJPR010000179.1:0-6520 GCA_035506295.1 Bacteroidota bacterium
TGGTCTGATGTTGTGGTCGCTCTCTCGCACGAGACACTGCCGTTCAGTCACGGCACGATCGTCGCCGATGGCGCCGGCGGAGCAATAGTGAGCTGGACCTATGCAACCGATGGCACTCATCCTGACCTGAACTACGGCAAACTCGCCGCCGCCAGGTTCAACGGCAGCGGGAACATGGTGTGGTCGACCAGCCCATTGGCCGATGATTCCCAACAGGCGATATTCTCGTATGACGCCTGTCCCGACGACTCGGGAGGGGTCTACCTGTGCTGGGACGGCGCGTATTCCAACCCGGCCGCGACTACCGCGGAACGGAACATTATGGTGCAACGCATCGATGCCGACGGCTTGCGCCGCTGGGGAGGCAGTGGTCTGACAATGTGCAGCGCTCCCGGCCTGCAAACCAACCCATCGATCTCCACGATACCAGGTGGCGGAGCTATCGCTGCGTGGCAGGATTTCCGGAATAGTGCAAGTGTGGGCGACCTTTATACCCTTCACGTTGATGCGAAGGGAAATCTCCCCTGGCCGGCAAACGGCGTCGCAGTGTGTCATTCAGACAGCACGCCGACGATTCGTGGAATCACTTGTGATCCTCACGGGGTTTCGACCATCGTATGGGCCGACCTCCGACACGATGCCCCGGGGTTGTATGCGCAATCGCTGGGCGCGACAGGAAGGATCCGCTGGCAGTCGGGTGGCTCTCCAGTTGTCACGAACATCCCTTCGATCGGTCAAAGTGCTGTTGCGGCGAACACTTCGTTCCGGGGATTCGTCGTCTGGCAGGATAAGCGCAATGGAACCGACTTTGACATCTACGGCGTCTACGCCGACCACAACGCAGAGTTGCAGGCCGGTTCGCTTGCCGTCACGGTGCAGAATGCGCCGGCGTTCGGCGCTCCTGGTTCGAATGTGAACGTTGCCCTGTACGATCGCAGCAACGTGCTCCTTCAGGCGCGAAACACCGATCTCAACGGCATGGCGCGGTTCGACTCTGTCATGGCTGACACGGCGTATTCGATCAGCGTCAGCGATGTTCCGAACACTACGGACAGGCTCTTCGGCAGGGAGTATTGGGGTTCGAAGAACGGTCTGGCGGTGGATGTCGGCGATACGACCGCAGTGACTTTCCAACGGAACATGCCCTACACTTCGAATATCGTCGTCTACAATGCGGAGACAAATCAGCTGCTCAGCGGTGGAATTCCCTTCGGAACCGAGGCCCGGGTATCGATTGAGATCACCAACCCCGGCGTTCCGGGGAGCACACAACAGAAGGTTCGCTGCTCGTTGGTTCTCGACCGTGACAAACAGCCGGCGTATGATTTCGTCGACACGTCTCTTGCCCAGACAATTGCCGTCGGGGCGAAGCAAACGTTTGACTTCACCCTTCTTCCGTCCGATTCCGGCGCATACTTTCATGTGGCAGGCGCACAGACGGAGCTCAGCGGTTCTTATGTGCAGACCGAAGGTGGAATGTGGGGATCGATTCCCGCCTTTGTGGTCAACCCTCCGCCGCCTGGAGGAGTGTTGATCACTGTTCGCACGGAGCCAGCCGGACGCACCTTCGTTGTCGACGACTCCGCGTATACGGGAGCACGCAATTTTGTCTGGATCACGGGATCTCATCACACGATCGGCGCACCATCGCCGCAATCGCCGTCGTCCTGGATGCGGTACCGCTGGGTTCAATGGAGCGATGGAGATACGCTCTTGCATGCCGTGACAACACCCGCCGGAAGAGCAACGTACATCGCGACCTTTGACACGGCCTACTATCTCGCGGCGACGGCAGGGAACGGCGGGAGCGTCCACCCGGCCAGCGGCTGGTTCAAAAGCGGATCCAGCGTTCTCATTACTGCGACACCATCGATTGGATGGAGGTTTGTCCGGTGGGTGGGAGCCGGTCCAGGTTCATACAGCGGAGCGGACACGGTCGCATCGGTGGTCATGGACAGCGCAATCACTGAGAGCGCGACGTTCGAGTCGACCACCGGCATTGCCGGTTTGCCCGGGGGAATTCCCACGGTCTTCTCTCTTGACGGCAACTATCCGAACCCGTTCAATCCGACAACGATGATACGGTTCGGCATCCCGACGCGGTCGCGCGTCCAGCTTGTCGTCTACTCGATCCTCGGTCAACGCGTTGCGGAATTGATCAACGGAGATATCGAAGCGGGATACCACGATGTGCGGTTCGACTGCGGCAACCTCGCCAGCGGAACGTACATCTATCGATTGACGGCGCCGGGATTTTCGCAGACGAAGAAGCTCGTTCTGACGAAGTAGGAACCCGCAACATAGCTCACAGCGGGCAGCCGACAGTGGACAGTGGAATCCGCCCATGGTTCTACTGTCTACTGTCCGCTGTCGGCTGTTAACTGTCAGCGGCACCCTCTTTCAGCCAGCCGTTTTCTGCTTACTCCTTACTGGCTACCAATTCGCACAATCCTTCCTCCAACGTCCTTCATCCTACTTCTTACTCTTGCTTTTTTATTCCCGTTGCCCTTGTCTCTTTCCCGAATAGTGTTGAATATTGTACCTGAGCCCCATCGGTCGATAGGCGGCGAAGATCGGCCTGTCGGCGCCTGCCTGTGCCCCGCTCGACACTCGGATTCATAAAGCAATTGCTCAATTTCAATCGAGTCTCTCAAGGAGGTCCCATGTATAGGAAAGCCGTCCATCTGGCATTAGGTCTCTTCCTTGTGTTCGTCGGGATCTGTTCGCTGCACATTAATGCGTTCGCGCAGGACAAAGGAGCCGGCTCGCCTCCCATGGTGCCGGTCCTCGGCACGCAACTCCTGACAATTCACTCGACCATTCTCGATCGCGACTTCGAGCTCCATGTCAATCTTCCACGGTTCTACTCAGATACGACGCGAAAATTCCCCGTCCTCTATCTGATGGATTCACAGTGGGATTTCCCCCTGGTCAACGCGGTGTTCGGTGAACAATACTACGACGGGTTCGTCCCGGAAATCGTCATTGTCGGTATTGCCCCCGCCGGCACGAATCCGAATTATGACAGTCTCCGCGCCATGGATCTGACGCCGACCCGCATGGCGCAACAACCCCAAACGGGAGGAGGTCCGAAGTTCCTCCAGTTCATCAAGAAGGAAGCGATCCCGTTTATCGAGTCGAAGTATCGGGTCAAGGGCGATGACCGCGCCCTCATGGGAAGCTCGCTCGGCGGGCTCTTCACCCTTTATGCGATGTTCACGGAAACAGCGGTATTCAACAGGTACATCCTGACGAGCCCCGCACTTCAATGGGACAACGGCGTGCTGTTCACCTATGAGAAAGAGTACGCTGCGAAGAACACGCGTCTTCCTGTCCGCCTGTTTATGGGACGAGCAGAACTCGAACCCGGCGATGCGGACTTCCAGAAACTTGTCGATCTTCTGAAATCGCGGAACTATGCCGGACTGGATCTTCACACGGCGGTCGCAGAAGGGATGGGGCATTCCGGCGGGAAGTCGCTCGGCTATCCCCGTGGATTGCAGGCCGTCTATGCTCGGCCGACCGTCACGCTGGAACCCGCCCAGCTGGATCCTTATGTCGGGAGCTACCAGGTGGCGCCGCAAGTCGTGGTGACCATCAACAGGGAAGGGCACCAGCTGGTCCTGACAGCCCCTGACGGTACGAAGCTTCCGTTCGTGGCATCGACCGAGACGGACTTCTTCATGAAGGGGACGTACCTGTTCCTGCACTTCGAAAAAGACGGGTCGGGGAAGGTCAAGGGTGCGAAGGTGGATCAATTTACCGGGAGTGCATTCTTCGAAAAAGTGAAGTGAGCGCGGCGGGATGCGAAGACGGGTCTATCGGGTATCTCGCGCAGGATCGCTCCGGCGGCTCCAGTTGAAGGAAGAGGAAGCCGGTCCGCCCGGTGCACAAGAAGTGGCCGTGAATGTCAAAGCCATCGGGCTGAACTTTGCCGATGTGTTCACGATCCTCGGCCTCTATCGTGCCGCACCCAAACGCGATTGTATTCCGGGGATCGAATTCAGCGGTGAGGTCGCCGAACTCGGAAGCAATGTCACGGGGCTCAAGACCGGGGACCGGGTCATGGGTTCCATCCGGTTCGGCGGATTCACCGACCGGCTGACGATCGACCACCGGTACGTTCTGCCGATTCCAGAAACATGGAGCTACGCGGAGGGAGCGGCGTTCATCGTGCAGGCGCTAACCGCCTACTACGCTCTTCTCCCGCTTGGCAATCTCCAGCCGGGGCAGACCGTTCTGATTCACAGCGCCGTCGGGGGAGTCGGCCTCAATGCCAACCGCATCGCCAAACGGTTCTCCGCATATACCATCGGCACTGTGGGGAGCCAGGAGAAGGTGGCATTGGCGCAGCAGGAGGGGTACGACGCAGTGATCGTGCGCAGCCGGGATTTCTCGCGCGACGTGCGACAGGCATTGGGCGATCGTGAATTGAACCTCGTGCTCGACGCCGTGGGAGGGAAGACTCAGCGTGAGAGCTTCAGGATGCTGGCGACGACTGGGCGGCTCGTCGCATACGGACTTTCGGAGTTCGCTTCACACATGGAGACGCCGAACTATTTGAGGCTTGCGTACCGCTATCTCAGACTTCCGAGGTATCACACTCTCAGTCTCATTGAATCGAACAAATCCGTCCTGGGGTTCAACCTGATCTGGCTTTACGATCGTGTCGACGTGTGGCGGGCCATGTTGCAGGAGATTCAGCAACTCGGTCTACCCGCGCCGCGCATCGGCGCGACGTTTCCCTTCGAGCGGCTTGTGGACGCTGTTCGGACTCTTCAGTCGGGCAAAACGACAGGCAAGGTTGTGGTGACCGCCTAGGTGTTCGTTCTCGTTTGGTGTGCCTGGTCATAGAACGGCCCCGACGCAATTGCGCCGGGGCCGTTGGCATTTCTCACGTCGAAAGGCGATCCGTTACGGCGCAGTCGTAAACGACCGGGTGGCCGAATTCCCGAACGAGCCGGTAAAGGCGGACGTGTTCGTGATAAAACCCAGTACTCCACCCGTTCCTGCCGCGGCGTCCACTGATGCGAATGGGGCAACACCGATGACGCTCCATTTATAGGTCGCAGAAGATGGAAGGGTGAGTCCCGCAGAAGTGAGGTTGGGGATCGAGTCGCTTGTCGCCGAGGTGAGCACTAGATAGCTCGGCTGTCCGGTCACGGCGGGGTTGAACTCCAGGATGTGAACCCCTCCCGCGAATTGTGTCCAGGAGAATGGCGTACTGGTCGTAATGTTGGTCGCACTCGCGACGGGGAGGCTGAGTTCCGGGGCGGCCGGGATGGTCATCGTGATGCCTGTTTGGTTCACCGCCAGACCCGACAAGAAACTCTCGACCGAGCTGCCGGTCGCGCCAGCAATGGCGGCGACGAGGGACATCTGCACGCCGGTGACGTTCGGCGTGTTGTAAGTGAAGTTCGGGACCGTGCTCGCGTCACTGAGAACCACGATGGAAGCTTTGGATTCGAAGACCGCGGCGAGATTCCGACCGGTGAGGGTATACCCCGCGGGGATCGACACCGTTCCGGAAATTTGCCCGGTTTGCGCGACGCCGATCGTATCGTTTTGATTGGCATTCGTGGTCCCGTCCAGCAGGGCAACGCCGGTGCGTTTTCCGAAATTGCTGAAGGTGGTCGGAAGCCCGTTGGCATCGTATGACCATTGCAGGGCGTAGACGGTTCCCGTGGTGGTCGTGGGTCCGTACCAGGTACTGGTCACGGAAAATGCTCCGGTGGCGAGAGTCACGTTGCCTCCTCCGACGGCGTCGGGAGAAGCATATGCCACCCTCGCGGACACGCCGGCCCCCTGCTGAGTCCACGGGACAAGTTTTCCGGAGACGGTAGCGCTGTGGGAAGTGCCGGGCGTCGTGCCAAGCCAGACGAGCGTTGGATCGCCACGCATCAGCCCGCGATACACGAGCGCGCGCTTGTTCGTGCCGTCAACCACCGTCACGGTATAGGGGATGGTGACGTTCGCGATCGTGAAACTGCCGTTTGCGTCGGTGTTCGCGGAAGGAAGGCCGCTGACGAGGACGGGCACACTGGCAACCGGCTGGTTGTTAATGCCGATAACCTTGCCGGTGACGGTGATAACACTGCCTGCGCCCGGTCCAGTCGGTGAAGAGCTCTTTGAGCATGCTCCGATCAGGACGGCAAGTGCAAGCGTAAGCGGGGCGAGGAGAACAACCGAGAGTCGCTTTCCCATTGACTGAACCTCCGTTCATCGTGGATAGTTGATGACCGAAAAACGCCAAGACACCGATATGAAGTTCGCGTGAAGCCCAAATTCACAAAAGCCAAGTAATCTACGGCACAGGAGAGGTGGTTCGTTCTTCCTCTGCAGCACGCTACGCAGGGCACGGCGATCGGATACCAAGAGCGTCGGCGGTGAAACATGCACCGCTGTCATGGGAAAGAACAGGCGATTCTTTGAAACAAGAACACCCAAATAAGCGATTACCCTCTTCAGAATCAACTGCCGTTCATCAGGACGAGGGCACCGGCAGAAGGCAGCTGACCAG
>DATJPR010000180.1:0-5319 GCA_035506295.1 Bacteroidota bacterium
CATGTACCGGTCCCAGCAATCGCCGACTGTTCCCTTCAGCCCGCGGCCGATCGGGATTTCAAAATCGAGCTTCGGGTAGACTGAATAGGGATCATTCTTTCGGATATCCCAGCGGACACCGGACCCGCGCAGCGTCGGGCCGCTCACACCGCAGTTGATGGCCACATCGGCCGGCAGGACGCCGACGTTCGCCGTGCGTTCGATGAAGATTTTGTTGAAGGAAAGGAGCTCGTTCAGCTCGACGATCTTCGGTTTGAAGTACGTACAGAAATCGCGGACCTTCCGTTTGAAATTCGGCGTAACGTCGTGCGACAGCCCGCCGATCCAGATATAATTATAGAGCAACCGGGCGCCACAGGTCTCTTCGAAGATGTCGAGAATGTGTTCGCGGTCGCGCATGCAGAAGAGGAACGGCGTGAAGGCGCCGATGTCCATGCCGTACGTTCCGAGGGCGATCAGGTGGCTCGCGATGCGGGAGAGCTCCGCCATGATGACGCGGATATACTCGACGCGGTCGGACACTTTGATCCCCAGCAGTTTCTCCGCCGCAACGACATAGCCGTATTCGTTGGTCATCGCTGCGACATAGTCCAGACGGTCCGCATACGGGATCACCTGCTGGTAGCTGGTCATCTGCTCGCAGTGCTTCTCAAAACACCGGTGGAGATACCCGATGTAGGGAATCACGTCGACGACCACCTCCCCTTCGACGACGAGTTCCAGCCGGAGGACGCCGTGGGTCGAAGGGTGCTGCGGGCCCATGTTGATGACCATTTCCGTCGGTCGCAACGGACGGCCGATGCCCGGCACGGTGTCGGGACGTCGTGCCGTCAGCTCGGGAGCTGTGAGAGTCTCGTTCATCAGTACGGTACTTTCATGCCATTGTAAAACGTCGGCACCTGGTAATCCTTGCGCAACGGATGTCCTTCCCAGTCATCGGGAAGAAGAATGCGACGGAGATCGGGATGACCGTCGAATACGATGCCGAACAGGTCGAACGCCTCACGCTCATGCCAGTCCGCACAGTGCCATACCCGAGCCACGGAAGCGACGTGGGGTTGATCGACCGTGACCTGCACCTTGAGCGTGATCTTGTGGGTGAGCGCGATGGAGTCGAGATGGTAGACGACGCCGAGCTTGCCGCCGGTGTAGTCCATGCCCGACAGGCACATCAGCGAATCGAATTTCATCCGCTCGTCGTCGCGAAGAAATGTCGCGATCTCCGCCGCCGTTTCCGGTTTGACGACAATGAACGGATCGAGAACGCCTTCGGTCTTGGCATCGACGACAGCGTCGCCGAAGCGTTCCTTCACGATCGTGAGAATTTCCGGAGCCGTCATACCTTCACCCCCTTGGCGAGGCTTTCACGGCGGACTTTTTCCTGGAGTTTCATCAGGCCTTCCATCAGGGCTTCGGGCCGGGGCGGACATCCGGGGACGTAGACATCGACGGGAATGACCCGGTCGACGCCTTTGAGGACGTGGTAGCCGTGTTCCCAATAGGGGCCGCCGCAGTTGGAGCAGCTCCCCATGGAAATGACGTAGCGCGGTTCCGACATCTGGTCGTACAGCTTGCGGACACGGGAGGCCATCTTCAGCGTCACCGTTCCGGCGACGATCATGACATCCGACTGCCGCGGCGAGCCGCGGAAGAAGGTCCCGAACCTGTCGAAATCATAGTGCGAGGCTCCGGTCGCCATCATCTCGATGGCGCAACACGCGAGGCCAAACTGCATCCCCCAGAGAGACGACAGCCGTGCCCAGTTCAGCAGCGCATCCATCGACGTGACAAACACGTTGCTGTTCTCAAAACGTTGATCGAGAAGTCCCAAGGTCAAACCTCAATTTCGTCTTGGATCGAAGATGAGTGCACTCCCACGCCATGCTCGTATTGCGGGACGGCGGGCGACGGCTTGTCCCAATCGAGATCGCCGTTCCTCCATGCATAGGCATAGCCCACGAGGAGAATCACGAGGAACACCGCCATCTCGATCAACGCGAACCAGCCGAGTCCTTTATACACCGTGGCCCAGGGAAAGAGGAAAACCACCTCGACATCGAAGATGAGGAAGACGAGTGCGACGACGTAGAAGCGGATGTTGAAGCGGATGCGGGTATCGCCGATCGGCGATTCTCCACATTCATAGGTGGAGAGCTTGCTGGGGTACGGGCGGTGGGGGCGCAGGAGCCAGGCGGTGACAAGACCGATGGCCACGAAGAGCGCCCCGACGATGAGAAAGATCAGTACGCGACCGAATTCGGTGAGCATGCCTGTGCATCTCCGGGATCCGTGGAGAACAGTATCACGTCGATCGGGAATTCACGGCCGTTTTGCCCTTTGCCGCGGGTCCGGCGACCGTTGAGGCTGGTGCGCTCCATGGACGACAGGAAGGAACCGAAGCGAGACTCGCCGGGGACTGTTGCGGTGTGAATACCAACGTGGGCTGCCTGTGTGCCGATCAAACGTTCAGCGATCCAATATACTCAAAAAATCTGCGCAAAGTCAACGAAATGCGGGCGCAGTCGCCCCGTGACGGGCAACGAGTGTGCCAGAATCGATCGGCAAAATCTCGACGGATGGAACAGTTTGACCGCGGGTGGTGGCGGGGGGTTTCCAAGAATTGAGAATCGAGGCGTCGCGAATTGCGATTTCAGGAGTCACTCCCACCGGAACAACTTCACGGCAACCGTGCAGGAGATGACGCCCCAAATCAAGAGTCCGATGATCTGCGGTCCCACCTGCATCACGGATGCGCCGTCGATCGCCACGCCACGCATCCCGTCCGCGAGGGGGGTAAGAGGAATGTAGTCCGTGATCACCCGGACAAGCCCGGGCAGATTGCTACGGCTGAAGAACACGCCGGAGAGCAGCATCATCGGCAGGGAGATGATGTTGGCGATCGGAGCCACCTGGTCCTCCGTGTCCGAGACGCCGGCGATCGCGAATCCAAACCCGAGAAATACCGTGGTGCCCAGCAGGCCGAGAACGATCATGAGAAGGATACTGCCGATGAAGTGAAGATGGAGAAAGAGGATGCCGACCCCGACCATCAGGCCGATTTGCAGCATCGTGACGAAAACACGCATCGCCACCTGGGCGGTGATGAAGTCGCGCGGCCGGATCGGCGTCACCGAAAGCCGACGGAAGATCCCCCGTTTCTTGAGCGACACGAATCCGAACGCAACGCCAAACACCCCGAGCTGCATGATCGACATCGCGATCACGCCAGGGATGAGAAAATCGAGATAGGTGAGGTTCCTGCTCTTGACGGATTTCGGAACAAGGACGATCCTCCCGGGCACATGGGTGCGTTTGAAGACACCCTCATCCAGCACGCGCTGGACAACCAACATGCCGACCTGCGCCTGTTGCGGTTTCCCGTCATTAAGATATGCCGTGACGGACGCGGAGTCCGTCGGCGACGTTCCAACGTCCAGGACGAGATCGCGTTCCCCTTTCTGAAGCTCGGCGAGTTCCGTCGCACGATCGCCTTCGGTGATCTTCAGCGTCCCGACTGCTTTAAGCTGCTCGAGCCATGCGGGGCGCCCGGCGGTTCCCTGCGGCTCCACGATGACGCCGATGTCGACTGTCCCCATGCCGTTGAATTTGACAAAGCTGAACAAGACGATAAGGAAGAGCGGCAGCAGGAACGACCAGATCAGGGTCTCCCGTTGACGGAAATACATCTTAAACGACACGACAGTGAGTTTCCAGATCGTCCCCATCATTCGTCCCGCAGAGTGTGGCCGGTGAGATTCAGAAATACGTCCTCGAGCGTCGCCATCCGTTGCACCCTCGTGCTGGAAAATCCGTTCTGAAGGAGTTGATCAATGAGCGCATGCGGATTGTCCATCGTCGCGATCTTCCCGTGATCCATGATCGCAACGCGGTCGCAGAGTTCCTCGGCCTCATCCATGTAGTGCGTCGTCAGCACGACCGTGGTTCCCTCTTCTCTGATGCGTTTCACGATGCCCCACAGATGGCGCCGCGCCTGAGGATCGAGACCGGTAGTCGGCTCATCGAGAAAAAGGACCAGTGGATCGTTGACCAACGCGGCCGCAATGGAGAACCGTTGTTTCTGGCCGCCGGAGAGCTCGGTGACCATCGCATTCGCCCGATCGTGGAGCTCCACTTCCTTCAGGAGCGCGATCGGGTCAACCGTTCTTCCGTAGAGGGTGCCAAACAGATCGAGGAGTTCGTCGAGGCGCAGGCGATCGAAGAACGAGGAGGATTGGAGCTGGACGCCGATGATCCGCTTCACGTCATCCGGGCGGTCGCGGACATCGATCCCGCCGACGGTGATCGAGCCTTCGTCGAACGGGCGCAGAGTCTCGATGCATTCAAGGGTCGTCGTCTTTCCCGCGCCGTTCGGCCCAAGGATCCCGAAGATTTCCTTCTTCCCTACTTCAAACGAGATGCCGTCGACGGCGACAAGCGAACCATAGCGTTTTGCGAGAGCACGGACAACAAGAACTGGATCATTCGCGTCTGATGTCATAACCTTCCTGCTTCTGCGAGTCCTCCGGGGACTCCTGGTCCGCGGAGCGAATCTGTCTCGGTAATCGTCATTCTCCGCGTGCAGTATCCTTCAAGATTTTCGAAGGTCACCGGCGTTGCCAGCGTGTCAAACGTTACTTCAACATACTGGACAACGCTCTGGTTCCGGTGAAGGCGCAATTCGACCGGGACCACCAGCGGCGATGCGGGGAACGAATACCAACGAAAGACCTTTCTCCTGTCCGGCGTGATTGCATTCCGTGACAGTCCGACCGGTTCATAATTCGTCCAGCGGGCGGACATGGCATCGAACGGTGACGGACTCACGAATCGTACCTCGACCTGATACGGACGGACCGGCATCGTCAACTTGACTGTCCGCAGGACGAGAGATGTCGAATCATCCTGCGACTCGATGGAGTCGCGTGATGTGACCGTAACCCACCGTCGCGGGTCAATGGGCGGCCCGGCAATCTCAGTGCCCGTCCCGTGCGGGACCACCGTATCGCGCCCATCCCACAGGACGCGCAGGTCGTGGAACGGCTCGCTGGACTCGATACGCACGACACCGGAGGTGTCAAAGGAATTCCATGCCTGCCGCACGATCACCGCCGGCTGCCATTTGCGGTCGTACGGCTTCTGCGATGCAACGTAGATCCCCAGAAGGACAACGATTGCACCCGTCACCGCAAGAGGCCGAGGCGTGGCGAAGTCGCGCAGATGAAGGAAGTCTTTCCCGACGGCGCGAACCAGTGCCACGGCGGCGTACGCAAATGACAACGTGTAGACACTCCAAAAGAGAACGAAGCTAAAGTGATACAC
>DATJPR010000181.1:0-35195 GCA_035506295.1 Bacteroidota bacterium
AACGGTTCCGTCCGACATCGTGATCAGAAATTCGTAAGGCTGTGGCAGGGCGCTGATCCCCACGACCGCCGCACTCGTGTCCATCGCGACCCGCGCACTATCGCCGAGAGTACCATCCAAACGGAGCATGTACACGAGCCCGCCGTCAAGCCCGACAGCAACAAGGGAGCCGTTTGACACCAGAGGCGTAACAATCCTCCGGGCGAAGGGATGGAAGAAGATTTCTGTCGCAAGGCTGTCCGGGGTCCCGTCGGGCTTGAGGGCGTACTCCCGGATCCCCGTCCGTCCCGGTGTACTTGAGTTCACCGCAACAAAGAGAAGTTGAGCGGGCGGATCTCCGAACGTCCCCGCCAATGGACCGGACGCGAGCGTGTCCCCGACCTGCAGGTTGACCATCATGCCGCTGGCCTTGCCTCCTGGAAGCGCCGGCGAACCGTTCATCGTCCATGCAAACACGCTGCCCGGTGCTTGCACGGACTGCTGACCATTCTGCGTGGCCGCAGAGGGATTTCCTGTATACGCCACCACCACCGAGGGTACGCCGATCGTGGCAACGACTTGTGAGCGGGGAGATGGTAGATACCCCGGTGCCTTGGGAAAACCGGGAAGCGCTGCAATCTGTGCGTCCCCGCGCTGAACGGAGAAAGTCATCCGCGGCGATCGTTGCGAGAAATTGCCCATCGTGATGTGCGTGTTGCCACCCGCGTAGCTTGCGGAACTCGGGATCGTTGTCGGCGAGAATTGGTTTTTGTAGAGTGGGGATATGTTTCCGGAGAACCAGAAGTCCAGCACCGTTCCCTGCTCCGTCCCGGATCCCGCGGTGAACATGGCATAGGTTCGTCCGATATCCTGGGCTCCATCCGCCTCCATCACGCTCACCCCGCGATGGTCGGGATTCGCATTGACCGCATCGGTGGCGATCCCCCGGGCGATCACCGACTCGTCGATATGCCAGATCAAGGCGCCACCGTTGTAGAACGTGCCATCCGGATCGGTTTCGCCGGGCAGGCTCCAGTCCGGCACCGTTACATCCGTTACGCTTCCTTTGATCAACGTCACATCGTATTCGTTGAAGCCGGTAGTGTCGCGCGCAAAGGTCTGCTGGATCACGTTCCCCTGATACAGTCGGGTCACCGTCACCCCCGTGCCGAAGGGATCGCGGCTTCGGTTCTCGACGAGAAAGTATTCAGAACTGCTGATCGGTACCCGGTACGCAGTGTCGGCAAGGGCGACGGCGGGCAGCGACAACGTCGTGTCGGTTGACCCGACAACGGGAACTGTCATCCAGCCGAGCCAGTATTTTTCCCATGCCGACGGCTCGGGGGGAAACGCGCCGCTGTAACTGAAGATCGCCTGACCGTCCATCAAGCCGAAACGGCCGATGCCGGACGCACCCGACTGCGTATCGAAGAGGTCGGGCAACCCGAGGAAGTTGCCCATCGAAGCGCACAGGAGACCGTTGATGCCGAGAATGAGGGGAACATCGCCGATCGCACCGGGCAGGAGGCGCGACTCGGTTTCCGGCACCACCATGGTATTGGTGATGAGGAACGACCCCCCCTTTACGGGAATTCCCTGATAGGAAGAGCCGTACACCGCGCGAAATCCCGACAACCCGAAGTAGAGTGATGGGATGTCGTATGGCGTCGGATCGTACCCCAATTCCGACACGAGATCGATGTCCCGTCCCGATCCCGCGTGGATCACCACGAAGCTCTGGTACGCGTGGAAATCGGGCACGAGGTTGAGAGAATCGACGGCATGCCAGGTGTCGCGCGCGAGATTTGCGACGAGCAGATTGGACCCGTTGCGGGGAGGCGAATAGCTCTGCATGATCGACGGCAGAGTGACCGTCGAATCGAGAAGAGTCGCCTTGATGATAACTCTCCCTTTGGAGACGCGCCGGTAGTAATTCTCGAGGAACTGGAAATGGGCGCGGAAGTACGTCGCATCGTGCGGCGGTGCGTCGAGGACCGTGTCCGCCGGGCTCGCGGAGAGGGTGAATTTGCCGTTGCCCGTAGTGCGCGAATCGTTGTCCGTCTGGAACTGGACCCGGACGGCGAGCACGCTCACCGTTTCAGCAACCGCCTGATAGAGCCGCGGCGAATGCAGGGCATCCGCACCCACGACACTCAGGGGGTGACTCATGCGCTGCGCGAATGCCGTGAACGGCGACACAAGGAACAGCAGGAGGAAAAAGCGACGCGTCATGGAAGAGGAGGATTATTGGGAAAGGCTGATGGTGGACTGCAGCATCCACCATCAGCGAAACCCGTGTTGTCGACAGGGGGATCTATTTGGAGCTGGATTCACCCTCACTTCCGCCCCACGAAATCCGGAGGGAGAACCGGATGGTGTCCGAAAGCGGCTCGTCGGGTCCGGCGGAGATGTAACTGAAATCAAATCCATAAATGTCGTACCGGATCCCGGCGCCGAACGTGAGGAATTTCCGGTTGCCGAAATTGGGATCTTCGTAGAAGTAGCCGATGCGAAGGGCGATCAATTTAGGAGCCCCGTACCAGTACTCCATCCCCCCGCACGTGATCACTTTGCGGATGCCTCCGGATCCCCACGCCGTTATCAAGGATTTGGGAAGGGCATCCGAAGTCCCGTCATCGTGCCGTCGGACCAGCAATCTGCTGAAATCCAGCGAGGCTTCGAGCGAGTTGTATTCATCGCTGAAGATCCTGTACCCAAACCCGACCCGCAGGTTTGTGGGAAGGGGATCGGCCTGGGCGGCGTCGACATACGTCACCTTGGGACCGAGGTTGCTCAGGTTGACGCCGAGGCTGAATTGTTTTCCGATGTCGCCGATGAGCGGGACCTCCAACGTTTGCGGTCTCCACATCATGGCCAGATCAACGCTCATCGTCGAGGTAATCCCGTTTCCTTTTTCCGCTTCCGTGCCGACGGGAGAGAGCGCGCTATGGATGAAGCGGAGGTTGACGCCAAGACCGAGGTCATCGGTCGCCTTCGTCGCATACCCTGCCGTCACGGCGTACTCATAGGACCGGAAGGTGCCGATCACCTCCGGGCCGTTCGACCCCGTGATCTGGAACTCGCCGAGGCTCAAGTAGGTGACGCTGGCCCCGATCGTCCCGCCGATCGCGTCGATGCGCTGACGGTAGTTCAGGTGATCGTAGAAGAGATCAGGGAGCTGGAATTGCGGAAGCCAATTGGCGTGGGTGATGCTGACCTCCTGCCCATCCATGAAGGCGAGGGCGCCGGGGTTCCAATAGATCGCCGACACATCCTCGACGGATCCCGTCCCTGACTCTCCTATACCCGACGAGCGTGAATCGGGCGCGATCAGCAAGAATGGAACAGCTGACTCACCCTGGGCCGACACATCCTGCGGAAGAACGAGAACCGTCAGAAGTGTAGCGACTGCGGCTATTCCCGCTTTGCCGCACGTGGACTTACTCATAGTTGGCCTCCAGGTTTTCGGACAACAACATTAAGATTATAATATAACAACAACCATGCCTACTTTACAATGGCGAGTTTCCCGAGCGCTTCGCTGGTGAACTTGCCGTCGACGGTTGAAGCGACGACTTTGTAGAGATAGACGCCGTTGGCAATACCGTCCCCATCGGCGTCCCGCCCATCCCACGGGATCTTCACAAACGATTCGCCGCCCGTGGTGGATTCTATGGATTTGATCATTCGCCCGGCAACGGTATAGACCTTGATCCGCACGTTCAATGGAGTCTGCTGATTCTGGTGGAACGTGAAGTAGGTGATCCCCGCCGAGAACGGGTTCGGGAAGTTCATCACGTCGGTGATGACAAGGTTTTCGTCGGACGCGACCTGGAACTCCGTTTCGACAGTACTGGAGTTGTTGAACGAATCCCAAGCACGGATTCTCAACGTATTCTTCCCCACTGGCAGACTGCTCAGTTGGTACTGGACCGTTCCCTGTCGATAGTTGTTGATGGTACTTGTGTACGCGTCGGTGAGGTCCACGCTCTGGGCGCTGTTGTTGAGCCACGCTTCGATCCGGTGGCCGATGCCGGAGGCCGAGGTGTTGATGCCGTTGGAGTCCGCAAGGTCCGCAAGGAGGACGGGATTCGGTCCGACGAGGTCCCCCTGCCGGAAGGTGCGACTATTGAGATAGATCGTGATCGCCGGACCGGCATTGTCGTGCGTTGACACCGAGTCGGTGCCGCTGAAAGCGATGTTCCCGGTGTAGCCCTCGGCATCGGACGTGCTGTTCGTGCAGTAGGCCACCATGCGTCCGCGTCCCGTGGAATCCCCGAAGAATATGTCCTTCGGCACCACGAATGTTGCGTGAAATCGCCCGCGGGCCACCGTGTTGTCGCCGCGGAAGATGGTGCTCCCCGTCGCCGTGTAGGACCAATTGCGGCCCGGATAGAAATTGATGATGGTCTGCACGCGACTCGCATCGTTCACGAAGAGGATCATTTGACCGTTGAAGGTCGAATCGACATCGTCGGAGGCGTCGCGCATCGAGCCTGCAACCGTCACGGTCGACAGCGACTGGATGGCGATCGGCGACGTCCGGGCAAGAGTGTTCGTGCTGTCGACGGACAACCGGTTGATGCTGTCGACCGAGGCGTAGCCTGATGGATACTGCAGGCGTAATGTCGGGTCACCCAGGAAGAAATACTTCTGGTCGTTTTCGAGGTTCCCGCGCTGTTTGTACTGGAACAGGGCGGTGGCTGGACGTTCGACCTGGACACGGTTGTACGCGTCGTGGGTGAACATGGCGTGGTACGTACCGTAGTTGAGCTCCGCATTACTGCTCGCGTAGACCTTCCTGCAGGCGGAGATCACCGCGATGCCGCCGCCATCGGGCTTGTTGACCAGCAACTCACCTCCGGAAACCTGAGACGGGTCGTCGAACTGTGAGAAGTTGCAGGTCGCGAGGAAATAGAGCGTCAGCCGGTTGGTGTTGAGGAGCTGCGGGATCGACGTGAGCGTGTTGAAGATATTTTCGTGCGCCCACTGCTGGGGATTCCCGTGACCGGTATAGTTGAGGATCAGCGTCCCCTGGTTGATCTGGTCGATGATCGCCTGATAGGCTCCCGGCTTGCGCCGCCCAAGAGCGTCGTAGACGGTCGGATACTCCGCGATGTAAATCTTCTTCTTCTCGAACTCGTCAGGCGTGTAATTGGAGGAGGAGAGCGACTCGGCGGCATCGGCATGGATCGTCAGGTCAGCAAAGTCCCCGCCCTCCGACGTCCACGAGTCGTCGGCGACATAGGTGGCGCGCATCTTCCATCCGTCCGCCACCGATTGTGTTTCATAGCGCATGACCTTGTCGACCACGGTGTTGGCATCGGCAAGGTCGCGCGACGGAATCCTCCCCAGGACAATCGAGGGATTGGTCGCGGTTGAGCTGAACATCGCAAAGTAGTCGTCTGTCGAATAGCTGTCCACACCGTCGACCGAGTTCGCGCTTTGCCACGTCGGGACGAATGAGGTCTTCTTCCCGAGAATGCCCTTGTAGTCGTAGGAGGCGCCGCCGAAGAGCAGCACAAATTGCGGCTTGCGAGTCCAGTTGGTGTAGTCGTAGTAGAGGTAGTCCCGGATCGCCGTGATATCGGGAATGCCCCCGGCAAATTCGTTGTAGATCTGACTGACATCCGTCACGATCGTCTTGAGATTCCCATGCGCCGCCTGCTGACGCCACCCGGCAAGCCGGTTGGCCGCCGATACGAAATCCGAACTCGTGATGATGATGTAGTCCGCCCCGTCCGCGAACCCGTGAAGGTCCTGGTTCGTCACGGCCTGGACCGCTGCCGGCTGTTTGTAGGTTGACGGCCCGGCTGCCACAAATTCCTGGACAGCTCCGGCTGTCGATGGTGCCCGGAAGCTGTAGGTCCCGTACACTCCGCCGATCACTTTCACGTTCGAGGGCGATGACACATCGAAGATCATCGGCTGCTCGGTAAACTGTTGCAGCTGGTACTGCACGACGTCGGTCCGATCCGGTCCCCAGAAATGCAGGTAGTTCCCATTGGCGAAAAAGAACCGCGGATAATCCCACTCCACCCAGTCGATATACCCCTGGGATCCCGATCCTGCCAGATTGAAGGAGAACACCAGGCGGCTCGTGTTGGAGGAAAGGCTCGACGAGCCTGATGCGTCGGAGGTGGTTTCGTAGGCGTACGTGTAGATCGAGTACACCACGCCGGAAACGTAGAATCGCCCCAGGCTCACGCCCGATTCGAGTACGTCGAAACTGGCGCCGCCGTTCGGTGGATATGCCAACAGCGCGAACCGGTAGTTGATCGCATCGCCGGGCACGAGTCCCGGCATCGGTTCCGCATAGGTAAAGGTCGGGTTCTTGTCGTCCAGAATGTGTGCGTACCAGTCCTTGCCCGAGAGGACGTTTTCCACCGGGTTGAGCAGCTTGACGTTTTCCTCTTCCACGGCGAGATGATCCCGGAACCGGTCCGGGGAATACGTCGGCGGATCGCTGTCCGACTGCTCGGTTGCCATCCTTTTCCCGGTCGCCCCTCCGTACGTCAGCCAGTAGTAGTTCGTCTCCGAATAATGATTAATATAGTGGTGCATCGTCTTTCCCACCGGGTCATAGGTCCAGCCCCGCACCGACTTTCCATAAAACAGGATGTAGTCCCCCGTATCGAACTTGCCGTCGGACTCGCCCTGGACATAGATGGCATTCTCGACCAGGTCCGTCGGGCGGCCCTGCGTAATATCCTCTGAGAGCTCCTGTCCCCCGTTGCCATAGATCTTGATCGTCCTCGGGTCAACTCCCGACACATCGATCCCTGCCGCGCTGAGGTACGCAGCGTCGAGCTTGTACACGCCATCCGCGTTGACCGACAACCGAAGCCACTTCCCCGAGCTCAGCACGCTGGAATTCAGGGACGCAGTACGCGCAAGCCTGACCGCAGTGGCCGGCACGGCTCCGTTGAGCAGTCCCGGCCCCACGAGCTGGGCGTCCTGACCTGTTGCCGTTCCCCCGGCCGATGTGCCGTAGTCCACTTGCACAACGATCCGTGTATATCGCCGCACCGTCCTCGTTGCCGGATTGAACTGCACAGGTGCGACGGTCACCGTGCTGACGAGCAGACTCCGGACACGTGAAGGCGTGCTGAGTGACACCACCTGCCCCGGAAGAAATGTTGAAACCCCGTAAGCCTTGCTGTCCATTTGGTACACGGGCGCGCCGAACATGCCGTTCTCGACCTTGTCCTTGGGCACCGGCGGCAGGGTCGTCCCCGGGACGTCCTCATAGTCTGCTGCAACGACCTGTACGGCGTTCCCCTGCGTCGAGGGCAGACTCACGGCGAAGCGCCTGCAAGCGAGGTCCGGAGCGCCGGTCCGGGGGTGAGGGTCGAACGGTCCGGCACCGGCGAAATCAAATGCCGTGAATGTCTGTCCTCCTGCGTCGATCACCCGCGGCGATGTGTAGACCGGCCGGTACTCGAACACAAAGGAACGGTTGTCGGAACGGACAACGCGCACCCCTGCCGGGGCGGAGTTCCCCGCGGCATGTGCCCGGACTCCTGATGCCACGAGGAACACGAGCGCGAGACGACCGATGCTGGTCTTGACTTTCATGCGATGGCCATATCTTCGTCCGGAAAAATGAAATCGCCGAACGTTATCTGCATGCATAACATTCGGCGGCTCAATGACGGAGTCACCACAAAGAGGGAGCCGACCGAACAGGTTTCGCCCGTGCATGACATCTCGCACGAGCCCGTGAACATGATTAATGATCGACGATGGAAACCTGTTATCGAAGGTACTCTGAGCGGTTCTCCGTGATCTATTCCAATCTTACCAAAGATAGAAAAGGGAATCTACATTGTCAAGGCAATGTGCGATTGCTCACGCGGATACGCGGCCGGAGGCACCGGCGCCGGCATTCGTTGATTCTCTAGGCACAATGTCGTAGATTACACCATCGTGAACGCATTCTTACCTCGTTTCCCACGCAAAACACCTTCATGACCAGGCCGTTGAACATTCTGTTTGTTTCCAGTGAAGTCGACCCGTTTGCCAAGACCGGTGGTCTCGCAGACGTCTCGGGGGCTCTGCCGCAGACCATCAAGGAACTTGAGCACGAGATCCGCGTGATCATGCCCCGGTATGGATGCATCAACGAGAGGAAATCCCGCCTGCATCAGATGATCCGTCTCAACGACATCGTGATTCCCATCGGGGCGAAGAGATTTCCGCTGACGCTGAAGTCTTCGTTCATTGCCAACAACCAGGTGAAGGTCCAGGTCTACTTTGTCGACAACCATGACCTGTTCGGGCGCACAGGGCTGTACGTGCATCCGGAGACGAAGAAGGATTATCACGATAACGACGACCGGTTTTTCTTTTTTGACAAAGCGGTCCTTGAACTCCTGAAACACCTCGGCTGGCAGCCGGATATCATTCACTGCAACGACTGGCAGACGGGCCTCATCCCGGCATATTTGAAGACCGTCTATCGCGACGATCCGTTTTACGCCGGCACGCGGACGGTGTTCACCGTCCACAACATGGCCTATCAGGGAGTCTTCCCCAGGAGCTCTTTCCACAAGACCGGCCTCCCGGAATCTCTCCTTGCCGACGAAGGGATCGAGGCCTACGGCAACGTGAACCTGCTGAAGTCGGGGCTTAGGTATGCCGACGCCATCACGACGGTCAGCGAAAAATATGCCGAAGAAATCCGGACCTCGGAAGAGTACGGTTGCGGCCTCCAGGAGATTCTCCAGGGGCGCAAGGGTGATCTGTACGGGATTGTCAACGGGATCGACTACAGCCTGTGGGATCCTTCCGTCGACCGGTTGATCCCTCATCGGTACGATGCGCGTTCGCTGGACCTGAAGATCGAAAATAAAAAGGCGCTCCTCCGCGAAATGGACCTGCCGTTCGAGGAGCACACTCCTGTTGTCGGCATCATCTCCCGCCTCGCCGATCAGAAGGGGTTCGATCTGATTGGCGACGTCCTCGACGACATGATGAAGCTGGGCCTTCAACTGGTCATTCTGGGGACCGGAGAAAAGCGGTATCACGAGTTGTTCGAAAAGGCGCACAAACGATTCCCCACGCAGATTGGGCTCTCGCTCTCGTTCAACAATGATCTGGCACATATGATCGAAGCCGGGAGCGACATGTTTCTGATGCCGTCGCGGTACGAGCCGTGCGGGCTCAATCAACTCTACAGCCTCCGCTACGGAACTGTGCCGATCGTCCGCGCTACCGGCGGCCTTGATGACACGATCGACGACTACGTTGTCTCCACGGGCGAGGGGACGGGGTTCAAGTTCAAGGAGTATGAAGGTCGTGCCATGCTCCACGCGTTGAAACGCGCCGTCGAGGTGTATGCCGATCGTCCGGCATGGCGCAAATTGGCGCGCAGCGGCATGGCAAAGGATTTTTCCTGGGAGACGTCGGCCCGCAAGTATATTCAATTGTACAGGACTCTGGTGAAGAAGTGAGCGGGCAGCGCGTGGCAGTGTTCCTCGATCGTGACGGCACCATCAACGAAGAGCTGAATTTCATTCGGCGGCCCGACGAAGTGGTGCTTATTCCGGGCGCGGCGGAGGCCATCCTGGAATTGAACCGGCGCGACGTGCTGGCGTGCGTCATCTCCAACCAATCCGGCGTCGCGCGGGGATACATTACGGAAGAGGACCTGATCCCCATCCACGCCCGTCTCGAAGAAGAACTCGCTCGGTCCGGGGCGCACGTCGATCGGATCGCTTATTGTCCTCACCACCCCACGGAAGGAGTCCCACCGTACAACCTGTCGTGCCGTTGCCGCAAACCGGCGACCGGCATGCTCGACGATGCAGCGCAGGAACTGCACATCGATCTTCACCGCTCCTTTGTGGTGGGGGATCGACTTTCGGATGTGCAGGCGGGAAAAAACGCGGGCGCGACATCGGTCCTCGTCCTCACCGGCTACGGCCGGCAAGCCCTTGCCGAGCTGGAGAAGAACGACGAGACACAGCCCGACTGCATCGCCGAGGACCTGTCGGCGGCCGTCGAGTACATTACTCAACTCATCGATCGGAACACATGACCTTACGAATGCGAAGCGCCTTCAGGAAGTTTTCCCGAAGTCTCCCGGCTCTTCTCCTCGCCGGACTCCTTGGATCGTGCAGCGAGGATCCGACAGCACAGAACGCCATCGTCGCCCCCACGTCCCTGCCCGGGGTGACCTTTCGCGATACGACCATCTACGCGACGCAGGATAGCACCTTTCTCACGCGCCTTCCCATGAACGGGACGCAGGACCTCGTCGGGATCGGCGGCGGATATACGGCGATGGCGATCGTGCGATTCTACTCTCCGGCCGGGTACATCGACACGGCAGACGTGATCTCCGCCACGCTCCAGCTCTTTGTCACGTACCACCAGGGCCCCGCAACAGGTACCGTGTCGTTCGACGTCCACAAAATTGTGAGGCAGTGGGATCCCGCGACCATCGACTGGGACAGCGTGCAGTCGGGGTTCTATGAATCGACCTCGGCCCTGCAGCCATTCACCACCACCGTCCCCGCCGACTCGCACACGGTCACCTTGCCGCTCGACACCGCGCTCGTCCGGAAATGGATTCAGACCCCCGACTCCGCAGACCTCGACCGATTCGGGATGGTCCTCCTCCCGACGTCAAGCTCCAACGCCATCATGGGATTCCATTCGTTCACGTCGGACTCGACGGCGTACCTGCCGACGCTGACCGTCCTCACGCGCGGCAGGAACACGACGTACGTCGACACCACCGTCCTCGTCTCCGGCACGTCCACCTTTGCAGGTGATTGTCAGGCGCCCACGGATCAATCGTCGCTGACGCTCCAGGCAGGAGTGGCGTACCGGGGCTGGCTGGGGTTTGACGTTTCGTTCATGCACCAGGGGACGATCATCAACGCCGCCCAGCTGATGGTGGACCGCATGCCGAATCCCGCTTTCAACACGACGCTCATCGATACGACGATCGATGCGCACCTCGTGACAGGCACAACATCGACAACGTATGAGGCGACTGCCGCGGTCCTTTCCAACGTCAGCGCCACGTCGACCACCCTCACGGGCGACGCGCGCCATATCGTTCAGTCGTGGCTCCACGGGACAAATTACGGCGTCCTGCTGCGGACGACCTACCTCTCGGAGTTCAGTAGCTTCGACCGCGTGCAGCTCCAGGGGCGAAGAAGCGCGACTCCGGCCCTGCGTCCCCGCCTGCACATCGTGTACTCCATCATGAGCGTGGAGAAGAAACCATGACAACGAACCGGTTCCTCCTCCGATCACTCTCTATCATTTCCATTCTCACTCTCGTCTCGACCTCAATGTACGCCGGGGATGGCGGATCAATCTATTCCCTGCTCGGGATCGGCGACCTGACGGGGACATTGAGCGTTCGAAGCCTGGGCATGGGATCGACGGGCGTCGCGATCTCTTCCAGCAGCGCGTTGAACATGATGGCTCCTGCCACTTGGGCGGGGTTGTCGCGCACACGACTCGAAGCCGCCGCCATGTACCAGGGGTTCTCTTCCAATGACGGGCTGACGTCAAGGTTCATTGCCGACCTGAACCTCCTCAATGCGCAGGTCGGTTTTCCGATCGCCCCTTCGAAAGGGATCTCCCTCGTCGCGGGATTCAGCCGCTACAGCGACGTGAGCTACGACACGTACTCCTCGGGTACGGGTTATACAGGACCGGACACCATCCCCTATTCCATCCACTACCAGGGGACAGGCGGGATCGGACTCGGTCAGCTGGGGCTCTCGTACGCACCCTTGGCATGGTGCTCCGTCGGCGCATCGTTCGACTATTACTTCGGTAGCGTGGAGAACATCCGGACCCTCACCTCCTCGTCGTCATCGTACCTCGGAAGCCGCTTCGACCGGATCACCTCCTACCACGGTCCCGGTGGGACATTCGGCGTCCTGTTTAACAGCCTCGGGTGGATTGCCGGCGGTCTCAAACCGTTGGCGATCGGCGCCTCGTTCTCCACCCGGAACAACGTCACGAGTTCGGCACAGTCGATTCTCACGTTCGGGAGCGATCCCGTGACGACCCCGACGGAAGCGGACACGACGGCGGATCTCAGCGGCGCTATTGTCATCCCGATCACGTATACCGTCGGCGCCTCGTACGCGGCGGGAAGCCGGTACCTGGTTGCGGCCGATTTCACCGCCCAGCTCTGGAAGGAATCGTCGTTCAACGGCGCGCCGCCTTCCGATCTCGGCAATGCGACGAGGTTTGGGTTCGGCATCGAACGCGAGCCGTCCCGCGAAACCAATCCCACCTGGGCGGAACGGGTCGCTCTTCGAATCGGCGGATCGTTCGGGACCCTGTATTATCATCCGAAGAACACGGCGATCAATCAGTGGTTGGTGACCGCGGGCGCCTCGCTTCCCCTTTCGAGTTCGAGCCGCATGCACCTGGCGCTGGAGTACGGCGAGCGAGGAACGCTCACGAACGGACTGACCAAGGATCACGTGTTCCGACTCACCGCAGCCATCAGCGTCGGCGAGGAGTGGTTCGTCCAGCTTCCCGAAGACTGGTAAGAATCTTGGAGACACCCCATGAACCCGCTTGAACAAGCAGACCCGGAAGTGTTCCGTGCAGTGGCCAGCGAAATCCACCGGCAGAACACCAAGCTCGAGCTGATCGCATCGGAGAATTTCGTCAGCGCCGCGGTCCTCGCGGCGGTCGGCACCCCGCTGACGAACAAATATGCGGAAGGGTATCCCGGCAAACGCTACTACGGCGGGTGCGAATGGGTGGATGTCGTCGAGGATCTCGCCAGGGACCGTGTCCGCCGGTTGTTCGGCGCCGAGTACGCGAACGTCCAGCCGCATTCGGGCTCGCAGGCGAATATGGCGGTCTACTTCACGTTCGTGAAGCCGGGTGACACGCTGATGGGGATGAACCTGTCCCATGGCGGGCATTTGACGCATGGCTCACCGGTCAACTTCTCGGGGCAGTTCTACAAATTTGTCCCCTACGGCGTCGACCCGAAGACCGGCAGGATCGATTTCAATCAGGTCGAGGACCTCGCCACTCGCGAAAAACCGAAGATGATCACTGTCGGTGCAAGCGCCTATTCACGCAATATCGACTACAAGGCTTTCCGGCAGATCGCAGACAAGGTGGGGGCGTTCCTCTTTGCCGATATCGCACATCCGGCCGGGCTCATCGCAAAGAAACTTCTCGATGATCCGATTCCGTTTTGCCATGTCGTGACGTCGACAACGCACAAGACCTTACGCGGCCCCCGGGGCGGACTGATCCTCATGGGGAAGGATTTCGACAATCCGTTCGGCCAGGTGGCACCCAAGTCGGGTCGGACGAAGAAGATGTCTGAACTGCTCGACTCCATGGTCATCCCCGGCATTCAGGGCGGACCGTTGATGCATGTGATCGCAGGGAAAGCGGTGGCGTTCGGCGAAGCGCTGCAACCTTCGTTCGAAGCATACGGGCGCCAGGTGATTCGCAATGCCGCTGCGCTCTCCGCGAAACTGGTTTCCTACGGCTATGGCGTCGTCTCCGGCGGAACCGATAACCACCTCCTTCTCGTTGATCTTCGGAGCAAGAACCTCACGGGAAAGGACTCCCAGGAATCGCTCGACAGGGCGGGGATTACCGTGAACAAGAATGCCGTTCCGTTCGATGACAAAAGCCCGCTCATCACCAGCGGGATTCGGATCGGGACACCGGCGTTGACCACGCGAGGAATGAAAGAGACCGAGATGGAGCAGGTCGCAGACTTCATCCACGAAGTGCTGTCGCATCCCGGCAACACGGAGATCGAGCGGCGCGTGGCGAAGGACATTGAAGCCCTGTGCCTGAGATTTCCGCTGTATCCTGAAGCAGTCGCGAAAGCGCCGGAAGGCATGGTCTCGTACCATTGAGCCGCTCCTTCCCGCTACAAATTATTCTGGAGCCGCATGGCTGAGTCGATTTACCCCGGCATCGACGACGAGCGACAGGACGATGAAGGGAAACCGGAAGGGAAGGAGATGTCGTTCTTCGAGCATCTCGAAGAGCTCCGGTGGCGCATCGTTCGCATGCTGATCGGGATCGTGATCGGAACCATCGTCTGCTGGATCTTCATCGATTTCCTCGTGGATGGCGTCCTCCTGCGGCCGGTGACTCACCTGAATGCGACCCTGACCCAGGGCCAGCAGCCGATGCATCTCCAGAACCTCAAGCCCTTCGGCCAGTTGTTTCTCTACATGGAAGTCGCGATTGTTGGCGGCGGAATCCTGAGCCTGCCGAACCTTTTGTATCAACTCTGGGCGTTTATCGCCCCTGGATTGATGCCGAAGGAGCGTAAGTATGTGCGCTCCATTGTGTTCTTCTCGACGTTTTGTTTCCTCGCCGGCGTTGTCTTCGCGTATTTCGTCATGCTCCCGTACGCCCTGCAGTTCTTCGCCGGGTTCGGCTCGACGACCATCCAGAACAACATCGCTGTCAACGAGTACATGAGTTTTGTGGTCAGCGTGCTCCTCGCAGCAGGCGTGGTGTTCGAATTGCCGATGGTCTCGTGGTTTCTTTCGAAAATCGGGATCCTGAAACCCGAATTCATGCGCCGGTACCGCCGCCACTCGATTGTGGCGATCTTTCTGATCGCAGCAGCGCTGACACCGGGGACAGACCCCGTCAGCCAGATTCTCCTTGCCATTCCCCTGGTAGTACTGTACGAGGTCAGCATCCTCGTCAGCGTCTGGGCGTGGAAAGGGAGGAGAAAGAATGAATCCCCAGCCCAGTAAGCCACAGCGAGCCGCACGTTTGGACCTTCAAGCGATCGCCCAGCCGATCCAGCACCATCTGGAACACTTTAATACGGTCTTCCGCGCATCCATCAAGTCGCAGATCGGCCTCGTGGATCTCATCACGAAGTACGTCCTGAAGCAAAAAGGGAAAAAAGTCAGGCCGATCCTCGTCCTGCTCACCGCCGAGGCCTGCGGCGGAGTCAATGAAAAGAGTTTCCGTGGCGCAACCCTCGTGGAGATCCTCCACACGGCGACGCTGATCCACGACGACGTCGTTGACGAGGCTGACACCCGGCGCGGCCTCGCCTCCATCAACGCCATCTGGAAAAACAAGATCGCCGTCCTGATGGGAGATTTCCTCCTCTCCAAAGGACTCCTTCTCTCGCTGCAGAACGACGACTACCGGTTTCTTCAGATCACGTCGACGGCCGTGCGGCGGATGAGCGAGGGAGAAATTCACCAGATACAGAAAAGCCGGAAGCTCGACATGGACGAGCCGACGTACCTCAAGATCATCGGCGACAAGACCGCTTCACTGATATCGACCTGTTGCGAGATCGGTGCACAGAGCGCATCGCAGAATGAGGAACATCACCGGCTTATGAGGGAGTACGGGGAGAATGTGGGCCTGGCCTTCCAGATCAGGGATGACCTTCTCGACTATGTCGGACGGCGATCGATCACCGGAAAGCCGACCGGGCTCGACCTCAGCGAAAAGAAGTTGACGCTGCCGCTGATCTATGCACTCGCTGAAGGGGCAAGAAACGACGGGAAGGAGATTCTGGGAATGATCCGGACCGGAGGCAAGAAGATGGATGTCAACAAGGTCGTGGACTTCGTCGAAGGTCACGGTGGCCTCGCGTATGCGGAGCGGCGGGCAAGAGAATTCGCGGACCGGGCGATCGCCAACCTCGAGCCGTTGCCGGATTCGCCGAGCAAGGAATCGCTGAAGGGCTTCGCGGATTTCGTCGTTGAACGGGAGAAATGAATTTGAGACCAAACGTCAGCCGACAGCGGACAGTTGGCAGTGAGACGTCGTTCTCCATCTTTCTGCCTACTCCCTACTCCTTACTCCCTCCTGCCCACCATTGCTCTTCCACCGTTCTCCCTTCTACGCCTCGCCTTCCTTCGCGATAACCGGACGCACTGTCAGCACCGGACATTTCGCATTGTGCACGATCCTGTCTGCGGTACTGCCGAACAGGATCTGCTCCACCCCGCTGTGCCCGTGAGAGGCAACGACGATGAGATCAACATTGCGTTCGTCCGCTTCGTCGAGAATCTCCTGATGCGGACTTCCCGTTCTCACGGATGCCGTCGCAGGGATCACGGTTCCGATTTCCCGTTCGATCAATTGCTGCAATTCTTCCGACGCCTTTTGGCGCAATTCATCTTCCACGCCGGGCAACACCACCTGACCAAACCCGAGGTCGGCCGGATAGATCGTCGGTTCCACGACATAGACCAGATGGAGACTCGCGGAGAATTCCCCGGCGAGCGGGACCGCATACTTCAGTGCGTTGCGCGAATGGACGGAGAAGTCGATGGGGACGAGGATGTGGGAAATGGAGAGTCGCGGCGCAACGTGCTCCTGCGGAGCGGGTTCAGCCACGGCCTTGCGGGAGGGGCGTGGTTTTCGTGCTACCGGGGCTTTCGATTTCCGAACGGCCTTCGGTCGCCGGTGGACGGACGATTTCTTGCGCGAAGAGGGTGCCATAATGCCTCCGTTTCAAGAAGACATGAACGGGCACTTCTTCCCCTGATGCTCAGTGCCCGAGGAACCGCAGCCAATGATGCGGGTCGACGCCGTTGTTCACGATGTTGAAGAACGCCCGCTGGAGGTCCATCGTGATCGGCCCGGGTTTCCCATCGCCGACGGGAATGCGATCGACACTGCGGATGGGCGTAACTTCGGCGGCGGTCCCGGTAAAGAACACTTCGTCGGCGGCATAGACCATCTCGCGGGGGATCGCCGTCTCACGGACGTCATACCCTTTTTCCCGGGCGAGCACGATGATCGAGTCGCGCGTTATGCCGGGGAGCAACGAGCTCGAAAGCGGCGGAGTCAGAAGCACGCCGTCCCTCACCACAAACACATTCTCCCCGCTCCCCTCGCTGATATAGCCGTTGACATCCAAGGCGATGGCTTCCTTGAATCCTCCCTGGATCGCGTCGATTTTCATGATCTGGGACAGGGCATAGTTTCCCCCGGCCTTCGCCATGGTCGGGAGCGTGTTCGGCGCCGGACGGTTCCACGTGGACACGCACACGTCGATCCCCTTTTCGAGGGCGTCGGGCCCGAGGTACACACCCCATTCCCAGACCGCGATGGTGACGTCGACCGGACACGGCAGCGGGTTGACCCCGACATCGCCGTAGCCGCGGTACACGACTGGTCTGATGTAGCAGGCCTTCATCCGGTTTGCGGCGATCGTTTCGACGATCGCCGCCTCAAGTCGCGCGGAAGTATACGGGATCTCCGTACGATAGATTTTCACCGAGTCATACAGCCGTCGCAGGTGCCGGTCAAGTCTGAAGATCGCTGATCCCTTGGCGGTTTCATAGCACCGGATCCCTTCAAACCAGCTCGAGCCGTAGTGGACGACGTGGGAGAGGACGTGGATGCGGGCATCGTCCCAATTCACCAAGGACCCGTTCATCCATATTTTCTCAACTTTCTTAATCGACATGATAGCCTCAGGTGCGTGCGTGGAATGTCGAGGGGTGAATGCCCGGGTGGGCGAAACGCGCCGGGGGCGCCGGTCTGTTCAGGCGCCGAAGTTCATCTGGTACATGCGATAGCGCTTCGTCAGTGTGCCGTTCAACAGTTTCGCCCCGCGGTTCATCATGATGTTGTCTTCGAGAACCCAGCTCGCTTCGCCGTAGGGATAGCCGTTTGCGATCGCACGCAGGGCGGTCTCATAGAACAGCACGACGCCGACGCCCGACATCTGATATTCAGGAACGACGCCGAGGATGATGATGCGGATGCTGGAAATGCGCTTCTTAAAGAGCAGCATCCGGAGGATGGCCGGAACCATACGTCCGCTCTTGTTGAACCGGAGGATCTCGTTGAGGTCCGGCAGCGACATGCCGAAGCCCACAGGCTTGCCATTCAGCTCGGCGATCACGATAAGTTCCGGATTGACGACCGCCTTCAGGTCCTTTGCCATATAATTGAATTCGTCGTCCGTCAGCGGCACTTCGCCCCAGTTGTGCTCCCAACCGCGCGAGTACAGTTCGTGGACGACCGCGACCTCCTTGTCGAACTCCTTCATGTTGATGGAGCGGAAGGTGAATCCGTCGCGGCTCTTGACCGCCTCGGCTACCCGCTTGAATCGATCGGTCAGCACGTCGTCACGGTTGACCTGATAGGCATAGAGATCCTTGATCTTGGCGAACCCGTATTTTTCGATGAGCTTCGCATAGTACGGCGGATTATACGACATGAGAATCGCCGGCGGCCGGTCGAAGCCCTCGACCAGAAGGCCGTACTCGTCGTTCACCGATGGACTCGCCGGTCCGCGCACGCCCGTGACTTTTTGTTCCTTGAGCCACGCCACTGCGGCATCAAAAAGCGCGTTCGCCACCTCCTGGTCATTCACGCATTCGAAGAAACCGAAAAAGCCGATGTTCTCCTTGTGTTCGCGGTTGTGATTGTCGTTGACAATGGCGCCCACGCGACCGACGAGTTTGCCGTCGCGTTCGGCGAGAAACATCTCCAAGCGGGAGTGCGCGTAGAAGGGGTTGTGCTTCCGGTCGATCAGTTTCTTTCTGTCCATCAGGAGCGGCGGCACCCAGTAAGGATACTCCTTGTACATCGCATACTGGAGCCGGATGAAGGCTCGTTCATCAGCGCGGGATCGAACGGTTCGGACCGAGACTTGGGAACTCATAGGTATGCCTGCCCCGTGATTCGTGACCCCGGTGCACCCGGGAGAAACACTACAGGAAGGGAACTACTGAAGGTGATAGAAACTCGGTACTCCTGAAGTTGACCAATGAACCTCAGGCGATGATTTCCAGATCCTTGCCGATCTTCCGGAACGTTTCGAGGATCCTGTCGAGATGCTGATTCTCGTGGGTCGCCATGTAGCTCGTTCTCAGCATCTGCATCCCGTTGGGCACGCCCGGGCTGATGAACGCATTGACGAACACCCCCGAATCGAACAGCTTGCGCCAGAAGATGAACGTCCTCATATCGTCACCGATAATCACGGGCACGATGGCCGTCTGGCCGTCAATGATACGGAATCCCATCGATCTGAATCCATCGCGCATTTTCTGCGCGTTCGCAATGAGCCGAGCTATGCGCTCCGGTTCCTTTTCAAGTATCTCGAGCGCCACGAGCGCGGCAGCAACCGCCGCGGGCGTGGGACTGGCACTGAAGATCAACGCCGGAGCATGATGCTTGAGATAGTTGATGACCGCACGTTCACCGACGACAAATCCTCCGAGACTCGCAAACGTTTTGCTGAACGTCCCCATCGTCATATCAACTTCCTCTTCCAGTCCAAAGTGGCTTGCTGTCCCTCTCCCTCCTTTGCCGATCACGCCGGTCGCATGGGCATCATCAATGAGAATTCGGGCGCCGAATTCGTGGGCCGCCTTCACGAGATTCGGGAGATCCACGATCGTACCCGAGGTGCTGAAGACGCCGTCCGAAACGACAAGCTTGCCCGCATTCTTGGGAAGTTTCGAGAGCGTACGCCACAGATCGTCCATATCGTTATGCTTGAAACGGACGAATTCGGCAAACGCACCTTTCGCCATCAGATTCCCGGCGACAATACAGGCGTGATTGTCACGATCGGAAACGACATACTCCCCTTTTTGCACGAGCGTAGGGATGATTCCCTGGGCGGTTTGATACCCCGTGCTATACAGGAGGCAAGCTTCTTTTGCGTAGTATGCCGCCAGCCGCTCTTCAAGCTGGTTGTGAAGATCCAACGTTCCCGTCAGATATCGCGAACCCGAACATCCCGTCCCATACTTGTCGATGGCTTTTTTCGCCGCCTCTTTCACGCGAGGGTCCGCAGTGAGGCCAAGATAGTTGTTCGACCCTGCCATAATGATCTTTCTCCCCTCGATCATCACGACAGGCCCTTCGTTTTCCTGGATCGGACGAAAATACGGATAGTATCCTGCCGCCTTGATGTCGTCTGCTCTCGTAAATGACCAACATTTTTGGAAGAGATCGTTTTTGCTCACTTTTGAAGCAGACGAGGAGGGATGATTATGTGTCACAGGTTCGGCGGCGGAGGAAGAGTGGTGGCCGGTTGTTGTCATAGGCTTCTTATGCTCTGGGAAGGTCAGAATTGCAATTAAACATTCTAATCAATATACTTACACAGCCTTATAAAGTCAATCCATTCTCTTTCCTCCCCTCTCTTCCCATGAACATCCTTGTCACCGGTGCCACAGGATTCATCGGTAGCCATCTCGTCGCACTGCTCCTGTCAAAAGGTCATCAGGTCCGGTGTCTCGTCCGCAAAACAAGCAACCTCATCTGGCTGAAGGATCTTCCGGTCACCTTGGTGGAGGGCGACGTATTCGACGACGACGCCCTTCGAAGAGCGGTCGATGGCGTCGACTACGTCTACCATTCGGCCGGACTGACCAAGGCGAAAACGCGCGAGGAGTACTTCCGGGCCAACGCAGAAGGAACGCAGCGTCTTCTCCGGGCGGCCTCGACCTCTCCGAAGCTTCGACGGTTCCTCCATGTCAGCAGTCAGGCAGCCGCGGGACCCAGCGCTTCCAAAGTGCCGATCACCGAGGATGCTTCCCCTCACCCGATCACGAACTACGGACGCAGCAAACTTCAATCGGAGATAGAGTGCCGCGGGTTCGATGGGAAGATCCGCTACACAATTTGTCGGCCACCCGTGGTCTACGGTCCGCGAGACAAGGATGTCTTCGAGTTTTTCCACACCATGAGCCGCGGCCTGCAGCCGATGGTCCGGTTTCATGACACGTTCGTGAGCATGATCCACGTGACGGACCTTGTCCGTGGGTTCGTCATGGCGGCTGAGTCCGACGCGGCCATCGGACAAACGTACTTCATCTCCGGCGCGCAAGTGTATAGCTGGGAAGATATTGGCAACGTTACCCGTGAAGCGCTTGGCAGGAAAGCGCTTCGGCTGAGAATTCCAGCGTTCGGAGTGTACGCGGTGGCGGGCGTCGCCGAGGTTCTGGCGAAGTTCAGCTCCAAGCCGGCCCTCATCAATATCGAGAAGGCCAGAGACATGGTGCAGGAATTCTGGACCTGCGACCCGTCAAAAGCAAAGAGAGACTTCGGGTTCGAACAGAAGATTTCCCTTCGCGACGGCGTCCTCGACACCGTTGCCTGGTACCGTGCGCAGGGCTGGCTACACTGATGTCTTCGGCGCGTAGAGGACTGCTGCTTTTTCCGCCGAGGTGACGATTCCCTTGATGAGCGCCGAGCTGAATCCGTGGTGTTCCATCTGGTTAAGTCCCGAGATGGTGCACCCCTGCGGGGTGGTGACTTTGTCCACTTCCATTTCAGGATGATTCCCCGCCTCCACGAGCAGCGACGCCGCGCCCCGGGCCGTCTGAGCAGCCATGAGAAGTGCATCCTCCGCATGAAACCCGATCTCAATCCCTCCCTGTGACGCCGCACGGATGGCGCGAAGGAAGAACGCGATGCCGCACGCGCAGAGCGCCGTCGCGGGAATCATGAGCGCTTCCTCGATCACCACCACTTTCCCCATTGCCTCAAACAGCTCCTGGACTTTTGTGATCGCCCCTTCATCGGCGGAGTTCGTGGCAAGACAGGTCATGGACTCCCGGATCGCAATTGCAGTGTTCGGCATGGCGCGGACGATGGTAACGTCCTTGCCCAACCGCGCGCGGATCTCGGCGATCGAAGCACCTGATACGACCGAAACCAGTGTATGACGGGCAGCGTCGACGATCGGCGCGATCTCCGCAAGCAAGGCATTGAGCTGCTGCGGCGTCACCGCAATGACGATGATGCCGGCGGACCGCACCGCGTCCGGGTTGTTTGACGTGACTGCGAAGCCGTCGGACTTCATGTCATGGAGATGCTCGACGGTCCTGCGCGTAAGGACGATCTTCCCAGCGGGATAGAGGCCGGCTGCCGCAACGCCGCGTGCAATGGCGCGCCCGATGTTTCCAGCGCCGAGAATGGCCAGGCGAGATACTTCTGCACTCATGAGACTTCCTCCAGGAGATAGGACTGCAAATCCTTGAAAGCCGAACTCAACTTCACGGAGCGTTTCTTCTTCTTCAGGACTGCCGCCAGACGCTCCGGGACGGCAATCGAGCGTTTGAGAACGTCGTCGTAGGCGTCGAGAAACTTCGCAGGATGGGCGGTCTCCAGCACCACACCGAGGGCACCGGACGCGTGCCCCGCACGCCACCGTTGAAGTGCTGCATACGCCACCGCCCCGTGCGGATCAAGAACATAGCCTGTGCGGCCGGCGACACGCCGGATCGTTTCCCGTGTTGCGTCATCCGTCACCGATGTTGAATCAAGGATCGCCTTCAACGCCTCCATGCTTCCCGCAAAGATCTCCGCGATGCGGGCGAGATTGCTCGGATTGCCGACATCCATGGCATTCGAAATCGTGGGGAGTGCTTGACGCGGAGTGAAAGCCCCCGTTTCCACATAATCGGTGAAGGCCCTGTTCACATTGGTGGCCGCGATAAACCGCGCGACGGGAAGCCCCATTTTCCACGCAAGGATGCCCCCGGTCAGATTGCCGAGGTTGCCGCTCGGGACAGAGAAGACAACCGGGCGACGCATATCGGGGCGGCGTGCATAGGCCTCGAAATAATAGAACGACTGCGGGACGAGTCGGGCAATGTTGATCGAATTCGCCGACGTCAAACGACACCGGGCCGAAAGCTCGTGATCCGCGAAGGCCGACTTCACGAGTCGCTGACAATCGTCGAACGTCCCATCGATTTCGAGCGCAGTGACATTGCCGCCGATCGTGGTGAGTTGAAGCTCCTGCGTCGTACTCACGCGTCCGCTGGGATAGAGCAGGACGACGCGGATCCCTTCCGCACCGAGGAACCCCTGCGCCACAGCGCTTCCGGTGTCACCCGAAGTGGCCACAAGGATTGTCCATTCCTGCGATTCCTTCCCGCGGAAATACGAGAGTACCTGAGCCATGAACCGCGCACCGAAGTCCTTAAAGGCCAATGTGGGGCCATGAAACAGCTCGAGGACGGCGGTGTCGTCGTCAACGCAATGCAGTGGCACGGGGAACGAGAGCGCATTCCTGACAATGACGGAGAGGTCACCGTCGGGGATCTCACCGTCGAGAAGTTTCCGCGCGACCGTAATGCCAATCTCCTGAAACGAGAGATTCCGGAACCCTTCGATCGTCGCGGGATCGAGACCCGGAATCGCTGCTGGCAGATAGAGTCCGCCGTCCGGCGCGATGCCGGCCATCACCGCCTGACGAAAGGACACCGCCGGACTCTTTCCCGATGTGCTCAGCAGGTGCATGTCATTCAACCTCGAGGACCCGTGCGCCGGAATTATGGATATTGGAGGTGAACACCGAGAACGTGACGCGTTCCTGTTTCAGCGATGCGCTCATTGCAGCTGCAACCCCGCCGGCGGACTCCTTCGATTCACACAACGCGAAGATCGCAGGCCCGGATCCGGAAATATTGCATCCGAGCGCTCCAGCCTCAAGGGTCGCCGCCTTCACCTTCTCATATCCGGGGATCAGGCCCTTGCGCACCGGCTCGGCGATTCTGTCTTTCAGCGAACGCCTGATCAGTCCCGCGTCGCCTGACATCAGTCCGGCGATCAAACCGGCGGCATTGCCGGTCTGCGCTACCACATCGGCCAGTGGGATATGCTTCGGCAGAAGCTTGCGCGATTCGCTGGTGCGTATCTCCACCTCCGGGACGATGACTGCACACCAGAGGGACAGCGGCGAGGCAATCGGGACGATATCGATCGGGTCGTAGCCTCGCACGAGGACGAATCCGCCCCAGAGGCAGGGCGCGAGATTATCGACGTGGAGCGCTCCGCTCGCGATCTTCTCCCCTTCCACCGAACACTCGAGCAAATCATGTTTGCTCAGTGTTCCTCCCAGGAGTGCATCCGCCGCGACGGCAGCCGCCACCGCGCTTGCCGCACTCGATCCGATGCCGCTTCCAATGGGAAGCCCTTTGTGAATTTCCACCTCGATGCCGCCGTCGTACCCGTACCTTCTCATCACCTCATGGACGGGAGGGCCGGCCGTATTCTTCGCGGGATCAGTCGGGATGGGACCCTGACATCCATCAATGGAAACGATGTGTATCCCCTTCTTCCCCGTGGGACGTACCGCGATTGTGTCACCGGCATCGCCGAGGGCGAAGCCCATGATGTCGAATCCGCATGCGACATTCGAGACGGAGGCTGGAGCAAACGCAGAGACGTGCGCGCGCATGTGGATCAACCCTGGTGATGTGCGATACGGATGATGTCGGCAAAGACTCCGGTTGCGGTGACGTCCGCACCCGCCCCCGGGCCGCGGATGACGACCGGATGCTCACGGCAGTTCGTCGTCGTCAGCGCGATAATGATCTCGCTCCCGGAAAGCGAATACGCAGGATGGTCCGGCCCGACTTGCTGGAGCGCGACATTTGCTTTCCCGTTGGCGAAGGAAGCGACGTAGCGAAGAACGTTGCCCTTCTGCGCGGCTTCTGCGCGAAGCTGCTCGTACTGAGCGTCAAGGCCCCGCAGTTTCTGCATGAACGACGCCACGCTCTTCTCCCGCAGCAGCGCCCGTGGTATGAGCGGATCGACGCGGACATTCTTGAATTCCAGCCGGTTCCCCGCTTCGCGTGCGAGAATGAGGAGCTTCCTTCCAACATCGAGTCCGTTAAGATCGTCCCGCGGGTCAGGTTCGGTGAACCCTTTCTCCCTGGCCTCAGCGACGATTTCGCTGAACACCTTCCCGTTGCCGAACGAATTGAAGATGTAGCTCAGGGTCCCGGAGAGCACGCCGTCGATCCTGAGGACCGAATCGCCGCCGGCGACGAGATCGTTCATCGTATTGATGATGGGGAGGCCCGCCCCGACATTGGTCTCATACAGGAACCGCACGCTGTGGCTGAGGGCCGTCGTGTGCAAGCGATCGTACAGCCGCTGTCGGCCGGCGTTCGCGCGTTTGTTCGGAGTCACGACCGAGATGCTGGAGCGAAGGATGTCCTCGTAGAGAGCCACCGGGGCATCGCTTGCCGTGCAATCGACAAACACACTGTTGGGAAGATTGAGTTCCTTCACCGTGGTGATGAACGACGTGAGGTCCATCGGCCGCCCTTCTTCGGCGAGCCTCTTGCGCCAGTTCGCTGTCGTCAGCTCGCCGTGCCCGTCGAAGAGCATCTTCCTGCTGTTCCCGATCGCCTGCACGCGCACATCGATGTGCCGCGTCCGCAGGAGCACCTGCCGTTGCTGCGCGATTTGTTCGATCAGCCGTCCTCCCACAACACCCACCCCCACCAGAAACACGTTCAACGACACCATGCCGGACAGGAAAAACGCTTCGTGCAATGCGTTCAGCGCTTTTGCCTCGTCTTCCCTCGCAACGATCGTCGAGATATTCAGCTCCGACGAACCCTGCGCGATCGCGACGACATTGATGCCGTTGTTCCCGAGAGCCTGAAACAATTTGCCCGAGATCCCCGGCGTCTTCCGCATGTTCTCCCCGACGACAGCCACAGCCGAGAGACCGGTCTCGAGAACGACCTCCTGCACATGCCGGTCGCGAAGCTCGATGGTAAGTTCTTCTTCCACGGCCCGTTTCGCTGTGTCGGCGTCGCGCGGCGAGATGGCAAGGCAGAGGGAATATTCGGACGACGCCTGAGTCACCATGAACACATTGATGTTCTTCTTCGCGAGCGCGTTGAAGACGCGCCGTCCGATTCCTGCGGTGCCCATGAGCCCGCTTCCCTGAATCTTAAGGAGCACGATATCGTCGATCGATGAGATGCCTTTGATCAGGAACTTTCCCTTCTGGCTCCGGCGTGCAACGAGTGTTCCCGGAAACTCGGGATTGAACGTGTTCTTGATCCTGATGGGGATACTCATGTCCAGCGCGGGCTGCATCGTGGGCGGGTGAATCACCTTCGCCCCGAAATGCGACATCTCCATCGCCTCGTCGTACGTCATCTGGGCGATCGGAAACGCCTTCTCCACCTTCCTGGGATCTGCGGTGTTCACGCCGTCCACGTCGGTCCAGATTTCGATCTCCTTCGCGTCAAGCGCAGCGCCGTACAGCGAGGCGGTGAAATCCGATCCCCCCCGGCCGAGCGTGGTGGTGTCGTTGTCGGTGGTCGAGGCGATGAACCCGCAGGCGATTTGAAGATCGTGATGTTTTTTGAAATAGGAGCGGATGTTGAGATAGGTGAGATCGTACTTGACGCGCGCCATGCCGAACGAGTCGTCGGTCTTGATCAACTGCCGGCTGTCGAGGAATTCGCCGGGGATGTTTCTGGCCTTCACGGCTTCCGCGATGATCGTATTGGAGAGAAGCTCCCCAAAGCTCATGACATAGTCGAGCATCCGGGCGGTCACCTCGCGCGTGTAGTAGATTCCGTGAAGCACATCGGACAGCTCACCGAGAAAGCCCGCAACACGCTCTGTGGCGCGTTTCTTCTGCCGCATGGAGACGAGTTCGTTGAGGGCCGTGAAGTGGCGGTTTCGAAGCGACCGGAGTCCGGTCAAATAGGATTTGTCTCCCTCCGACGCAATATTGCTCAGGTTGATGAGCTGGTCCGTTACACCCTGGAAGGCGGAGAAAACGGCGACGATGCGCTTGTGGCGCGACCGCGCGTGCTGGACGATCCCGATCACGTGCTTGATGCGGGCCGGGGTGCCGACGGAGGAGCCGCCGAACTTCATGACGATCATGGCAATCTCAGCATAGGCTATGAGTAGGAAGTATTCAGTAGGGAGCAGGGAGAACTCATCCCGGTAAATGCCTCAAATTGTTGATCCATAAACGAAAAAACCGGCTTCATTGGGGATGAAGTCGGTTTCGTGTCGAGTACAGTGCAAGGCAAACCAACCTCATCCATCCCTCGAGGGGGTAGTCGGCGTACCAGTGCCCGTAGTGCCGTGCAATGGTCTGAGGTAGGCAGAGACTGTATTCATGATTTCAGAATAGGGCTTTTTCCGGACATTGTCAACATCTTATTGCGCGGTCAACGTCAGCGTCGTTCGCACCTTGCCGTCAGTCGGTCCCACTTTCGTATCCACTTCCTGTTGGAACACCCTCGCCGGATCGATACCGGCGTTCCGAATGACAAAGTCCATGACAGCTGTCGCCCGTCGTTGAGCCAGCCTCCGGAGATTGTCGTCACTGACATGCACCGAATCCACCAGTCTCGTCCAGGCGGAGTGGACGACCAACGAATCCCTGGCCGCTTCGGGGATTGCCGCTCCAGCGATCAGGCTGTCGGGATCCTGTTTGAACGTTTTCTCATACAAGGACAGGAGCGGGCGTTCGTCCTTTTTCTGCAGACCCTCGTCCGACGAGGCGCCGATTTCCCGCATCACGATCCTCGCGGCAATCGCATCACGATCCGCGCTCTCACTGGCATTCCCCCTGATCTGCAGTTGCAATGCCGGCCGTTCGGTCAATCCCTTCGCGACCGTCTCGAGCTTCGCGTGCTCGTCTTGCATCAGGGAATCGGAGCCGGGCGGAAAGGCCACATACTGCAAATCCTCGCCGCTCCCTCCGCCAAAGAGCGATCCGAGCAGGGCAAACGGCGCAGTTACGATCTTCCAAAGAAGATTCAGCGCAGCCTTGAGAATGATGGGGAAGAAACTGAACTCCGGATCGTCAAGACTTCCGCTCACGGGGATGTCCAGGTCAATGACTCCTTTCGAGTCTTTGAGCAAAGCGATTGCGAGTTTCACAGGAAGACTGGTCGCGTCCGGGCTCTCCACCTTGTCCCCGAGCGTAAGCTGGTTAAGAACGACCTTGTTGTCCGCTTCAAGGAATCGACTGTTGAGCTTGTAATGGAGATCCAGGCTTAGTTTCCCCTTTTCAATTTTGTATCCCGCGAACTTGCTGAAGTACGGGGTGAACGAGGTGAGTTCGATCCCGTCAAACTTCATCTGGATATCCGTGAAAGCGTTGTTGGTCAGCGGGTTGATTGTCCCTTTGATAAGTGCCGGCGCGTACTTGTCCACCTTCCCCTCCAGATCGACGTCCGCGCGCGTGAGCTCTTCGGAAGAGAGGCCCTTGATCGTCCCGCCGAGCTGTTCGACGCTAATGACGAAGTTCGGCGAAAGCGAGAGGTCGCTGAAGTTCATGGAGCCGTCTATGACCGTCACCTTCCCGATCCTGGTGACTGTCCGCTGAACGGTATCTTTCCTGGCACCAGGAATTCTCGCCGGTCCCGTCGAGTCTCCCGTGAGACTTGTGGTTGAATCCGCCGAGCCGGCCATGACATGCTGAATGGTGGTGGATCGGTCGGGGCTTACGACAATACGGGCGTACGGCTTGGTGGCGACGATCTCGGCGATGGTGAGCGACGGCGGTGTCGTCTTGTAGTCAATGGTCCGTGCCTCGAGATGATCCCATCGGGTGAGGTCTCTATTGACAACAGGATCGTTGACGCGCCCGGCATCGGATGTGATGTTTCCTTTGAAGCTCAGCAACGACCCTTTCTTCTGCGCCGCATACGAGATCTTCCCCTGAAGAGAAAACGATCCCGCGAGGAGCTGGGCACGGCTGTACCGGGAGATATACGGCTGCAATGCGGGCAAGGGAGACTTCACGACGTGAAGGTCCATGTCCATCTTCTGAGGGTTCAACGACAACGTCCCGGCGGCTTCGAGAGTCCCCCCGTTGTTCAGGACGCCCGTGCCCTGGAAGCTCGCTACTCCAGGTGTGCCGTACGCAAGTCCATGCAGCACGAGGTCCAGATTTGTCAGGGACACCGGCGCATCCGGGTTCGCCGATTTGTCGGTGAACTCGAATCCGAGCCCGTCCACGGTCGTAGTCTTGATGACGAGGCTCATGGAAGACGGAACAGTGTCCCGAGGATTCGGCCGAGGAGTGAGAAGCGTCTGCATGGTCAGACTCCCGTCGGCGAGGTATGCCGTTCGAAGAGTCCCGCCTGTCGTGATGAGAGAATCGATCGAGACGGCATTGCGCGGGTACTCGTAGGAAATTCCGGCGGCGCGGACCGCAGGAAGAGACACGGGAGTAAGGCTATCCTGCGGGCCGGCGAGATCAAGCCCCCACACGCTTACGACGGCATCCTTCAACGAGAACTGTGCTGTATCCTTCGACAGGTCAAGCCGGTACTCCCCCCGGAAGTTCAGCTTCCCGTCGGGCGACATGAAATTCAACCTGTCTCTCATGAATTCCCACAAGGTGTTCAGGCGGACGTCGCTGGCTTCGACGACACCGGAGGACTGTGGAGGGGCAACGGAGAGATCGCCTCGCCAGTGGAATTTTTCCTCCTGACGGGTGACAGCTTCAAATTCGTACTTCCCTCCTTCCTGGGGTTTCGTGGTGAAGTTCTTCAGGGACAGATCCAGCGAATCGATGGTCTTGACGATCGGCGTCGAACCGGAACGATCGTCATAGAGGATCGTCCCTTGAGTGATTGTGAGGTCGTCAACGACCAATTCCGTCGGCTCGCTCTTCCGGGTGGCCGTATCGGGAGGCGATGATTGGAGAAGATCGGCGATGCTCAATTTGCCGCCATGCAAGATGCGCAGCGCCACGTACGGGGTATCGAGCCGAAATTCCGAAAAAACATAGGCATGCTGCAGGAGCGACCGGATCTCGTAGTTCAGATACAGTTCATGGAACGACAGCAGCATCGTGCTGTCGAGGTCTTTCAACGAGAAGTCTTTAAGGTCGACGGAAAGTGCGAAGGGATTGATGTGCAATTCGCCGAGGTGCACCTGACGGTGCGTGGACGCCTCCAGGGCTCGGACGAGTTTTGGCTTCACGATCGGCGGAAGCGCGAAGAAGCCCACAAGAGCGTAGACGGTCAGCACTGAAGCGGCCGCGATAATCGACTTCCTAAACTTCATGATCGAACCTTTTCATGGCGCATTGAAACGAAGAATTGTCCCAAATGCAATCGCCCGCGCTTCCATCAACCTTCTTGACACCCTGAGGCGAATTCTCTATTATTCGGTTGGACATGGAACACCGGGGCATCATCTTTTTCCGTTCTCAAGAGACAGGGCCGTTCATCAAGCGATGGGCGGCCTTTATTGGTCACCGGGATTCGAGTGAACGGCGACACGTCGTTGAGGAAGGGCTTTGAACTTGGCCGCGAATTTTGGAAATTGGGTATCAACGAGAATCATCCTTGCGCCGACGATCATCGGTGCACTCCTTGTCGTCTCCTGCGTGCTGTCGTCTTTCTTTCTTGTTCCCGCCGCCCTGTTCCTCGGACTGGCCGGGTATTTCGGCTATGCGCGATTTCTGTTTTCTCCAGATGGTGCGGACGTCCAGAACAAGATTCGCACACTGGTGCTCAACGGCCTGCGCTGGGACGGGAACGGTCGGGCCCTGGACATCGGCTGCGGCAATGGAGGACTGGCAATTGGGATCGCCAAGATGTTTCCTCAAGCACACGTCGTGGGGATCGACTCATGGGGCCCGAACTGGGAATACTCCCAGCGTGCATGCGAGAACAACGCTCGCGTTGAGCACATTGACGACCGCGTTACCTTCCAACGAGCAAGCGCCTCTTCCCTCCCGTTCCCGGACGGGGCGTTCGACGCTGTTGTGAGCAACCTCGTATTCCATGAAGTCAAGGATCGCCAGGACAAGACCGCACTCATCCGTGAAGCTCTTCGAGTACTGAAGCCGGGTGGAAGGTTCGCACTGCAGGATCTATATTATCTCAAGCGACTCTACGGGAATCCGGGGGATCTGGTGAAGACCGTGCGAGATTGGGGGGTGAAGGAAGTCGCATTCATCCCAACCAAGGACAGCGTATTTATCCCCTGGGCGCTGAAGCTTCCGTTCATGCTCGGCGCACTCGGGTTGCTCAAAGGTGAAAAATGATCGACATGAACGCAACACCTACCATGGACTCCGTTTCTCATCTGCCGGTGTGGCTTCTCAACTCGCTGAGGGATCCTGAAACGAAGGAACTCTTGAAATTCAGTGAGAACCGACTCACAGGCTCCGGCGGCAGGGTCTACCCGATCGTCGACGGAGTACCTTCTCTTGTCTACCCTCCCACGCTGGGAGGTCTCGATGAGAAGATGAACAGACTCTACCGATGGTTGGCTCCGTTCTACGATTTGAATGAGAGATTCTTTGGCCGCATTTTCGCCGGTCAGGATATGCTCGAAGGTCGCTCGTCGATTGTGGACCTCCTGCACCTTTCCCACGGGATACGGCTCCTGGAGATTTCTCCAGGCCCCGGCGTTTTTCAAAAGCTGCTGAGATCAGCCATCGGCGACAACGGAGAGCTCGTGTCCGTGGATCTTTCCCTCCCTATGCTTCGTCAATGTCAGTCGATTCAACACACGACCCGTGCGCTCCTGGTCCACGCCAACGGAGCGTATCTTCCATTCGCCGATGAGACCTTTGACGCTCTGTTTCATTTTGGCGGCGTGAATCTGTTCAGCGAGCCTGAGAGAGCCGTGGATGAATTTGTCAGGGTGGTGAAACATGGCGGCATCGTCGCATACGGCGATGAAGGATTTGCAGAAGGCTACCCTGAGAGCTGGCGGAAGAAGGCTCTCTCCAGGATGAATCCGGGATTCCTCCGGAAGCGGCCAAGTGTCCCCGCCCGACTTTCGAGCGTTGTTGAACATGTGGTCTATGGAGGTCTCGGCTATTTGGTTGTCGGATGCCGTGAATAGGCAGCCTTCAGCTCTTCCGAATAGATGGTTTATCTCTTCGATATCACCTGCCAACATCCGGAAGAATCCCGAATGAAACGTATCTCTGTATCCCGTCGTCTTCCAGGACTTTCAAGCCCGGTGACGGTCATCGCAATAGCTGTTTTCAGTGCGATGGCGGCCTCGCCGGCATTGCATGCCGCTCCACCCCCAATGTTCCCCGATGCGGCGGCACCGACGCGGCACAACATGGTTTCCTTTGTCTCCATGCACCTCGATGCCCAGCCAGACAGCATCGCCCCGGACTCGTCGGGAATGGGTTCGTTGACGTCAGTGGAATTGTCTGCAAAGATGATCCCGGGTTGGAATATCGGCAATTCGCTGGACGCGATCGGGGGAGAGACGGCGTGGGGAAATCCTGTCATCACGCAGCGGCTCATCGACTCTGTGAAGGCGGCCGGTTTTCATGCGGTGCGCATCCCGGTCGCCTGGAGCAAGTTCACGGACACGTCGACCTATACCATTGACACCACATGGCTGGCGCGCGTTGAGCAGGTCGTGAATTATGTGTTGAAGGACAGCATGTATGCGATCATCAATGAACACTGGGACGGCGGCTGGCAGCAGCCGATCTATGCGGATTCGGGGTATGTGAATCATCGTCTGGCCGCAATGTGGAAGCAGATCGCCGTTCGCTTTCGGGAGTACGGGGACCACCTGCTGTTCGCGGGTTTGAACGAGGTCATGGTGACAAACAACTACAACGCGCCGACAGTCGAATACTCCACTGTGCAAAACGGGTTCAACCAGACGTTCGTCACCACCGTGCGGGCGACCGGGGGCCGGAACGCATATCGCTACCTCCTCGTTCAAGGGTTCAACACGAACATCGACTACACGTACAGTGTCTTTGCGGTACCGAAGGACATCGTCCCCAGCAGGCTTCTGGTCGAGGTGCATTATTACGATCCGTATGACTTCACCATCAATACGGGTAGTTCGATCATCGAGTGGGGAATGTACGCGAAAGATGCCGCCAAAACAGAGACCTGGGCAAACGAAGCATATGCCGATGCCGAATTCCAGAAAATGAAATCGAAGTTCATCGACAAGGGTTACGGCGTGGTTCTGGGCGAGTATGGGGTTATTGCGCGACTAAATCTCGGAACGGCCGATCTCAATGCGACCGCTGCCGCATACCGCCTCTATTATATGCGATTCATTACGCGGTCTTTGGAGCGCCACGGGCTGGTCCCGATCTACTGGGACAACGGTGGAACAGGCGACCATGGAATGGGGATCTTCAATCGGTCGACCGGAGCTCAGGCCTATCCTGCCATCGTCGATGCGCTGGTCGATACAAACAACGTGGGGCCTGTTCTGGGCGTACTGCTACAGCCCCAGCTTCCCAAGGAATTGATGCTTGAGCAGAATTATCCGAACCCGTTCAATCCAAAGACAGTAGTCAGCGGGCAGTGGACAGCGGATAGTAGGATACGGCTTGTCGTGTACGACATCCTTGGGCAAGAAGTGGCAGTGTTAGCTGATGACAGGTATCCGGCAGGGAAATTCACTTTCATCTTCGACGGCACTCACTTGTCGAGTGGCATGTATTTCTGTCGCCTTACTGCAGGAAGCTACACAGCGGTTCGAAAGATGGCTTTGCTCAAGTGAAGCGAGGGCCCGGCTTTTATTCCTCCTTCCTGCTCCCTCCTCTCAGCCTTAGAATAGCAAACGCCCCGCGATGGGGCGTTTGCATGTTCACCAATTCACTCGTGCCTTGTCAATTGACAAGTCACAATTGAGTTTAACCGCGGAAGTAGAGATAGCCGCCGACAATGACTGCGACCACGAAAACCGAGACGGCCACTTCACGCCAATCCCAGCTGGCAGCGGACTCCGACATATGCTCATCCGTTCGGGTGCCAAAGGAGAGGTTCGCGATCCGGGCGTAGTCCGGCTGTTCGGTCAAATAACTGACAACGATCATGACGATCGCCGAAACGAGTGTGATCAGGATACTAAAGTACTGGAAATTGATGTTGTTGATGACCCAGAGGAATGAACCCTCAGGGTACCCCGTCCCTTCAAGGCTCACCGGCGTGTCGATCAGCATTCTGGCGAGACCGATTGCGATACCGACAACCAATGCCCAGAAGCACCCCTTCGCGTTGAGCCGTTTCCAGAACACACCGAAGAAGAACACCACAAAGATCGGCGGCGCGAGATAGCCCTGCACAGTCTGGAGGTAGTTATACAGGCCTGTCGCACCGCGCACAACCGGGATCCATGCCATGGCGATAAGAACCATCACGGTGGTGGCAATGCGTCCCATCCGGACGAGCTCGGCCTGACTCGCCTTGGGCCGGATCTTCTCATAGAGGTCTACGGTGAACAGCGTGGAGCATGCATTGAACACGCCGGCCAGCGAACCCATCAACGCAGAAAGGAGGCCGGCGACAACAATGCCTCGCAGTCCCACAGGCAGGAGATACTCCACCAGGAGTGGAAAAGCCGCCTGAGCGTGAGACGTCGCCTGACCCGTCGCGGGATCATAGACGACTTCCAGTCCCGGGACCTTGCCGCTCTTCGCGAGCGCGAAACAGATCAGGCCGGGGATGATGAACAGGTAGACAGGAAAGAGTTTCAGCACGGCAGCGAAGAGGCTCCCGCGACGGGCGACTTTTTCCGTTGGCGCCCCCAACGCGCGCTGAACGATGTACTGGTCCGTGCACCAATACCACAGCCCGATGACCGGTGCACAGATCGCCATGCCGAGCCACGGGTAATTGGTGTTGAAATACCACGCTTGCTTGATGACGGCTCCGGCCGAGTTCTTCTCAATCACCGGCAGCCAGGTACTCTCCACACCAGTAGGAGTGAGGGGCTTCCAGAGATTGAACATTTCCGAGCCGCACAGCCGCCTCAACTCGCTCCATCCGCCCAGCGTTATCAATCCATAGATCGTGAGCAGCGCAGATCCGACGATCAACACCGTCACCTGGATCGCGTCGTTGTATGCAACAGCACGCATGCCGCCGAGGATCGTGTAGAGCCCGGTCAGCAGGATTACGATGACCGAGCCGATCCAGAAGCTGTCCACCAGATGCCCTGCGATGGTGAACTGGACCTCCGGGAGAAGAGTGCTGAATACCACGCCACCGGCGAAGATGCCGACGGCGATCTTGGAAAGGATGAACGTGATGATCGAAACGACCGACAGCACATAGCGTGACCGGGTGGAGAACCGGCGTTCAAGAAACTCCGGCATGGTGAACACCAGCGAGCGTGCATAGAATGGGACGAACACCCAGGCGAGCACAAGCAGGCACCATGCATGAAATTCGTAGTGGGCCATCGCGACGCCGTCTTTTGCGCCCGAACCAGCCAGGCCCACGATATGTTCAGAGCCGATATTGGATGCGAAGATCGAAGCGCCAATAATCCACCAGCTCAGGTTCCTTCCGGCCAGAAAGTAGTCTGCAGCTTCCTTTTTCCCCCTCTTCACCACCCAGTATGCCACTCCCGCCAAGACGCAAAAATAGAGACCGATCGCACACCAGTCGAGAGTTTGGAGTGTACCCATGCCTTGGACCTCCTTTTTTATACCTTTGAGGGTTTCTTTTCCGTTGAGGGTTTCT
>DATJPR010000182.1:0-2377 GCA_035506295.1 Bacteroidota bacterium
TTCCGGTCGACGCAGACGGGGGAACTGCCTGCCATCGAGGATGTGGAGCACGTGATCGCACGCGGTGTTCCCGGCACCACCATGCCGGCCTGGAGTCAATTCCTGACCGGGGAGCAAATTGCCGATGTCGCACGATATCTCGTGATCTTCTCGGATCAATTCTCGCAGGCATGGAAAGAGAAGAAATCTCCGGAACGACTTTCCACGCCCGCGTTGCCGCCACAGTTTGCCGCACAGGCGAGGCGTGGGGCTGAGCTCTATGCAACCGCCCAGTGCGCCGCCTGCCATGGCGCTGGAGGGCTCGGCGACGGTCCCTCTGCCTCCGGCCTGACGGATGCCTGGGACCACCCGATCAATCCGACCAACCTGACCTACAAATGGCAATTCAAAAACGGCTTCGCTCCTGCGGATGTCTACCGCACCATCTTCGGCGGTCTGAATGGGACGCCGATGCCGTCCTATCTCTCCGCCTTTGGCGATTCAACGGATCAGTGGGCGCTGGTCAGCTACGTCCTTTCGCTTTCACCGGCAAGCCGGCCGGCTCTCCACCTCGCGGACTATCATCAGGGTGTAGCGGCAGTCGGGAAGCGGCTTGACAAAGATGGGAGGGTGATGCCATGAAGAACTCACGCACCGGTGTGTTCGTGTTGATCGCCGTCCTGTTCGTCGGCCTGGCGCTGACGATGTCAGGGGCTTCTCCACGCGGGGAGTACAGGCTTGTGAACGTCGGCGGGATGGGGAATCACTGTCAATGCACCAGTCGGATCGAGCAATGACCATGGTGGGGTTGGAGAACGGAAGTCAGGCGACACCGGAGAGCACGCAAATTCAATGACGGGCAACAACTGGGAGGATGAGTATGTTCGAACAATATGATATCGAAAAGATGCCGGGACACTGGGTGCTGGCAAGGATGGGAAAAAAGGTCCTTCGACCGGGAGGAAGGGAACTGACTGAAGACTTGATTGCGGCGCTCAGGATCACGTCCGATGATGCCGTTGTGGAGTTTGCGCCGGGGATCGGCCATACCGCGCAGGCCATTTTCAAAAGAAAACCGCTGTCGTACATCGGTGTCGACCAGAATGAAGAAGCGATCAAGCACCTGGCGTCGTTGTCACCCAACAACAACTATGTATTCGTCAACGGAAACATCAGAAGCCCGGGCATTGGAGAAGGCACCGCAACCGTTGTTCTCGGCGAAGCGATTCTCACCATGCAGACGGAAGAATCCAAGCAGGCCGTTGTCTCCGAAGCGTATCGTCTGTTGAAAAGCGGCGGGAGATACGGCATTCACGAGATCGCACTGCAGCCGGATACTATTGACGAGGATTTGAGGGCCAGAATATCGGGCGAGCTTTCCCGGGAAATCCACGTGGGCGCCAGACCGCTGACTTCGAAGGAATGGACCGGACTCCTCACCGGTGCGGGCTTCAAGATTGAAAGTATCCTGGAAATGCCGATGCACATGCTCAATTTGTCCCGGGTTGTTCGCGATGAAGGGGTGTTGGGGACTGCAAGAATTGCGTTCAATGTCGCAACGACCCCGAACGCCGCCAGGCGGATTGCGGGGATGCGGAATATCTTCACCAGATACCACGGCAATCTGAGCGCGATAGGTATCGTCGCAACGAAGGAGTGATGCGATGCAGGAAAACCCGAAGTTGTCCGAACACCCGGCACTGCTGTCTGGTTTCATCGCGTACGCTGATCAGGCAGTTGTGAGCAAGCAGCTGATCAAACGAAAAGCAGGGACCGTCTCGTTGTTCGCGTTTGACAAAGGGCAGTCCCTGAGCGAGCACACGGCGCCGTTTGAGGCGTTTGTCGAGATTGTTGACGGCGTGGCGGAGATTGTCATCAACCATCACTCCCATACGGTCAGGGCCGGTGAATTCATTCTCCTGCCCGCAGGCGTCCCGCACGCTGTTAACGCGCTCGAACGGTTCAAAATGGTCATTACGATGATAAAAGAAGAGGTGAACTCAAACCCATAAGCCTCACTCCCGGCAGGATTTTCTGAACGAGACCCTGTGCCGATTGCCTTCTGCGCTTCGCATCGGCAGGTGTTACGTTTGAGCGTTACCGCTGCAAAGGTCCCCCGGTCGTACCTCACATCATTGTACGTCGTCAGAAAGTTCCGGACACTCTTTGAGCTTAAGTTACTCAAAGCCGAGGTGGCTCAGATGTTTCATTCTCCAGGATCGGCGCCCGGCCGTCTTTCCGTGGCCTCTGACTTAAAAGAGACGACCTTACCTCGATCGTCAATCTCGAAACGCATCAGCGACCGAATGTTGTCGAACTCAATGCGGTAGCGGTTGAGACGCCCTTGGGGTTCAGTCCTACACTCAACAAGTGCCACGGATTGGAGCCTGCCGAACCT
>DATJPR010000183.1:0-39345 GCA_035506295.1 Bacteroidota bacterium
CGTGAACCTCCCCCGCCAGATCGGCAGAGTATTCCGGGATCCGTCGACGAACATGATGATCGGGCAATTCCGGTTCATGGAAAGCGTGGACACCCGGAAGATCTCCCTGGAAGTTACCCTTCCAGATCGGCCCACCGCCGACGTTGCCATGGATAAATCCATCTCCTTCTACGTTCTCGTTGTCCCGCACGACCGACTGGCAGCACTCGGCGAGATGGATGCGAAGATGTGGACCCAGGCGGAGATCGAGAAGCTCGACGTCGGATTTCTCCGGCTGGAACTTGTTCCGCGCGGGAAAGGGAGGATCCTCGTCCGTGCAGCACAGCTGTATCACGCCATTCACGCGGATGGAACCGTGAGCATGAACGTCGATGTCGTCAACGAAGGGACGCGGCGGCTCGACAACATCGAAATGAAAGCGGACGCACCGCTCAACTGGACGAAGGCGATCGATCCGCCGCTGATTGCCCAGCTCGGGGTGAGCGGGGAGCAACGCGTTCATCTTACGTTCACGCCTCCTGCCGGTATTCCCCCGGGGCGCTACGAAATCCGCCTTCAGACAAGCGGGATGTCCGACAATCAACCGGTGAATGCCGAGGACAAGACCATTACAGTGGAGATCCAGGCAGACGCAAGCATCCTCGGGACGGTCCTGATCCTCGTGCTTATCCTTGGGCTCATCGCCGGCGTCGTAGTGCTCGGCATGCGACTCTCGCGACGCTGAAGGCGGGCCATTCTCTTCCATAAGAAGATTCATCGACAACGAGGATCACCATGACTCAACCCCCGATGCTGGAAGCCGTGAACCTGTCAAAGCGATATGAAGACGGACTGCTCGCGCTGGACCGCGTTTCCTTCTCTGTCCGCCCGGGAGAAATCTATGCCATGCTCGGCGGCAACGGCGCAGGCAAAACGACGACGATCAACCTCTTTCTCAATTTCCTGGAACCGACGGAGGGTGAAGCCAGGATCAATGGCATCGCCACACACCTGGATCCCCTCAAGGCGAAGGAATATGTGGCCTATGTCTCCGAAAACGTGATGCTGTATGCGAACTTCACAGCCCTTCAGAATCTCGAGTATTTTGCACAGCTCGGCGTGAAGCGAAGGATCACATCGGAGGAATGCGAGCAGGCGCTGGTAAGAGTCGGACTGCAGCGCGACGCCATGCGAAAGAAATTGAAGAGTTTCTCGAAGGGGATGCGACAGAAATGCGGCATTGCCATCGCGATCCTGAAGAATGCACCCGCGATTCTCCTCGACGAGCCGACGTCCGGTTTGGATCCGCAGGCCGGATTCGAATTCTTGCAGCTCCTGGATGCGCTCCGGAACGAGGGCAAGGCGATCCTGATGTCGACGCACGACATCTTCCGCGCGAAGGAAATTGCCGACACCGTCGGGATCATGAGTTCCGGAAGATTGGTGCTCCAGCGCAAGACGTCGGAGCTGCCGGGCACGGACCTGGAAACTCTCTACCTCGAGCATATGGCGGGGCGTGTCTCATGAACCACTTCAGTGTAGTCGTCTGGAAGGAATTGCGCGACATCATGGGGACGACAAGATTCATGGTCTCCTTTGCCGTCGCCGTCGTCCTGATCCTGTTGGCCTTCGTCGCGGGCGCCGGCAACTATCGGTCGAGCATGGCCCGCTACGAAGCGGCGAAACAGCAGGAGTTGCGAAAGCTCGACGGCGTCACCGACTGGCTCGCGGTGCGCGATCACAGGATCTTTCTTCCCCCCGAGCCGCTCGCCTCCCTCGTTCCTGGTGTCTCGAACGACATCGGACGCACCGTCGACATTCACGGACGGGGAGAAGTGGTGGGCACAGAAAGCCGGTACGGAGAGGAGCCCGCGCTCGCGGCTTTCCGGACGCTTGACCTGGACTTCATCCTCCAGATCGTTCTCAGCCTGCTGGGCATTCTTTTCGCCTATGATGCGGTGAATGGAGAAAAGGAATCGGGGACGTTGCGCCTGACCTTCTCCTCCTCCCTGCCGCGAACACCGTTTATTGCCGCAAAGATCATCGGCCGCTATCTCGCTGTGGGCATTCCGGTTCTCCTTGCACTCCTCGCGGGGTGGGCTCTCCTTCCGGCGTTCGGGATCGTCCTCACCATGCAGGACTGGCTCCGGTATGCGCTCATTGTCGCTGCCGCGCTGCTCTATTGTGGCGTCTTCGTGGTCCTCGCCGTCGCCGTTTCTTCGCTCTCACACCGGTCATCCACGTCCTTTCTCACGCTGCTGGTCATCTGGGTCACCGCGGTGCTGATCATCCCGCGGCTCGCCGTCGCATTCGCCGGTCACGCCGTTGATGTTTTGTCGGTGGACGACATCGCCGCACAGAAGACCCGCCTCAACATGCAGCTGTTCGCCGAAGACCGCGAGCGCACCGCGGAGTTCAAGCCGACCTCTTCAACCACCCCCGATTCCATGATGAAGGAGTTTCAATCGTTCATGGGGTCTCTCGCGGACGCCCGCGACAAGAAACTCCAGGATCTTTCCGACCGGTTGAACGAGGAGCGAAACAACGGGCTGGCGCGTCAGCGGAGCATCGCTCTTGCATTGGCTCGCGTTTCGCCGGCGGCGCTGTTCTCGCTGGCGGTGACCTCGCTTGCGGGGACTTCCCAGGATCTCGAAGGTCATTTCCTGCAATCGGCGAGCGCGTACCAACGCGCCTATGGAAATTTCATGATGGAGAAGACCGGCATGAACCCCGGAGGAGCGATGATCATCATGCGTCGATCCACGGACGATACCAAGCCTCAACCGATAAATCCGTATGAACTTCCCGTGTTCGAGTATCGCCGGGAGAGCCTCGCGCAATGCATGCAGGAAGCCGGTTTGGACCTCGGCATTCTTCTCGCGCTGACCGGGCTGCTGTTCTTCCTCGCGTTCCGGCGTTTTCTGCGGTACGATGTGCGTTGACGAACGATGTGTTTCAACAATGAGGGAATCATGTTTGCTCTTCTTCTTCGGAAAGAACTTCGGAGCGTCCTCTTCAGCGTGAAGTTTGTCGCCACGTTCGGTGCCGCAGCGCTGCTCTTGCTGCTGAGCATTCAAGCGGGAATCACTGACTACCGGAATGCCGTCTTGCGCGTGGATGCCGCCCGCTCGCTGGCCTCCGACGAGCTGGCGCACTCGCCGTCCTGGGGTGGGATGAGCATGACGGCGTTTCGGCAGCCGGATCCGCTTCAGGTTTTTGTCGCCGGCGTCGCGAACGATGTCGGGCGGTTCTCCCCCATCAACGCCCGCGAGCCGGTGAACTTGCAGAACAGCGAGTTTACCGATAATCCGTTGTTCGCGCTGTTCCGGGCAGCCGACTTTTCGTTCATCGTCGCTGTGGTGCTCTCGCTCTTTGCCATCCTCTTCACGTATGACGTCATCAACGGCGAACGCGAGCAGGGGACGCTTGCTCTGACATTCGCCAACCCCGTTTCCCGCGTCCAGTACTTCGCGGCGAAACTCCTCGGCACGACCCTGGGCCTCGTCATCCCCGTGGCGCTTGCCGTGCTGATCGGGCTCCTTCTCGTCGTCCTCGAGGGAGTGCCGCTCTCATCCTCGGACTGGATGCGCGTTCTTCTGCTTCTCGCGATGTCGTTCCTCCTCTTTCTGTTCTTCATCGCTTTCGGCAGCCTGGTCTCGGCGCTGACACAGCGCTCGAGCATGTCTTTCCTCTACTGTCTTGCCGCCTGGATCCTGTTCGTCCTGGTCTGGCCGAGGGCCGGAATGATGGCCGCGTCTCTGGCCGTCCCGGTCCCGAGCTACGCCGAGGTCGAGGGCCGGCGAGACACGTATGCGAAGGACCAATGGGAGGCGTTCAATGTCGCCGCCATCGCCCGCTGGCGAGACCGCACGCGCGCGATGGACGCGATGACGGACGACGAACGTGAGGCATACCGGGACGCGCACCTTTCGGCGTGGGCTGATGAGGACGACGGCCTGCGGAAGACGGTCGAAGCCGCGATAGAAACCGAGGGGCGCCGACTGCAGGAAGATTGGCAGTTGCGACAGTCACATCAGCAAAGCCTTGGTTTTGCCTTCGCGCTGTTCTCCCCCGCATCGGCGTATCAGATCGCCGCAATGAATATTGCCGGCACCGATCCCGAGATGAAGGACCGTACCGAACAAAGCATGCGGGAGTACCGGGAGGTGTTTTCCTCATACGTCGAACGCAAACAAAAGGAATCGGGTGGACAAGGAGGGATGCGGATCACGTTCGATTCGCGGTCGGGGTTCAAGTTCAGCGCTCCGAGAGCCCGGGGCACTCTTGACCTGAGCGATATGCCCCGCTTCGTCCCCCCTCCGGCGACGAGACCCGAGGTGTACGCGTCGATGGTTGCACCGGGAAGCATGATCGCAGGACTGATGCTCTGCGCCCTTGCGGCGGGGATGGCGGCGTTCATCCGATATGATCTTCGCTAGAGCGCCGTCATACGGAAAACGAACTCAGCGTGTGAGGAAATCCGAGAGCGTGAACATGAAGAGGATGGCCAGCCAGAACACGCCGCCTGCGGCGAAGAGCGCCACGAGTTTCGAACTGTACTTGACGTGCATGAAGAAGAGGACCACCAGGACCATTTTGACGACCGCGATCGCGAGCGCCGCCGCGATGTTGAACGGCCCGAGGTCGATATGCGCCACGGCAATCGTCAACGCCAGGAGGACAAAGAGCGCAATCGCCACCAGAAAATAGACGCGCAACGGCACGACGTGATCGGAGGTCAACCCTTGCATGGTCCGTCCGGCTTACGTGTGAACATGGATGAGATAAAGCAGCGGGAACAGGAAGATCCAGATGATATCGACAAAGTGCCAGTACAAGCCCGCGATCTCGACTGGCGAGTAGTACTGGGGGGAGAACCTGCCGCGCCAGGTCATCACCGCCATCACGATCATGATGCCGATGCCGACGATCATATGCAATGCGTGCAACCCCGTCATCATGAAATATAAAGAGAAGAAGACTTCCGCCTGTCTGCTCAGTGATCCCTCGAACCGGAAGCCTTCTCCTGGAAACAGCCCTTCCGCAAACTTGTGATAGTACTCGATCCCCTTCACTCCCAGGAACGCCAGGCCGAAGAGCATCGTCACAAGAATCAACGTGAAGCTTGAAACGCGTTTCCCCAGTTGGGCGGAACGGACCGCGAGCGCCATCGTCAGACTGCTCAAGAGCAGCACCCCCGTGTTCAGTCCTCCGAGCGTCACGTCCATCATCTCGTTGGCGGCGGCAAAGCCGGCGGGAAATTTGATCCGGTACACACAATACGCTATGAACAATCCACCGAAGAAGAGGATCTCCGTCCCGAGGAAGAGCCACATTCCCAGGGTGCCGGCCTCCTTTTGCTGATCGCGGTCGTCGAATTGGTGCGCGACCGCCGCTGTCATCGCGTGGTCAGGCACGGGCGACTTCCTCCTCGGACGGGTATTGATAGGGTTCTTCCACCACAGCGGGTGTGACCGGGAAGTTCTCCGTTGGCGGCGGAGAGGGCGTCTGCCATTCCAAGCCGCTCGCACCCCAGGGATTCGCGCCGGCGAGCTTTCCCTTCTTCAATGACCACGCGAAGTAGATCATTGGCAGGAGATAGCCGATACCAAGGATGGACGCCCCCGCGGTCGAGAGCACGTTCAACACTTGAAACTCAGGCGGATAGTGATAGTACCTGCGGGGCATTCCGAGGTAGCCGAGCAGAAACTGCGGGAAGAACGTCAGGTTGAACCCGACGAACAACACCAGCACCGAGAAGCGCGCCCATCCTTCCGGGTACATCCTGCCGGTGATCTTCGGCCACCAGTAATGGAGCCCGCCAAGGAAGCCCATCACGGCGCCCCCCACCATGATATAGTGGAAGTGCGCCACCACAAAGTACGTGTCCGTCAGATGCACGTCGACCGCCATCGCCGCGAGGAAGAGTCCCGTCAGGCCGCCGATCGTGAAGAGCCCAATGAACCCGAAAGCGTAGAGCAAAGGCGTTTGGAGCCAGATCCTCCCCTTGTACAGTGTCGCGGTCCAGTTGAAGACTTTCACTGCCGAGGGGATCGCGACGAGATAGCTGAGGATGGAGAAGATCATCCCCGCGTAGACCGACTGACCGCTGACGAACATGTGGTGTCCCCACACGAGGAACCCGTACACCGCGATCGCCATGGATGCCGCCGCGACGAAACGATAGCCGAAGATCTGCTTGCGCGCGAACGTGGCGACGAGCTCGCTGACCACGCCCATGGAGGGAAGCACCATGATGTAGACCGCGGGGTGCGAATAAAACCAGAAGAGATGCTGAAAGAGCAGCGGGTCGCCCCCGATGGCCGGATTGAAAATGCCGATCCCGGTCATCCGCTCGAAGAACACCATCAATGTCGTGATCGCGAGGACCGGGGTGCCGAGCACCATCACCAGGCTCGTCGCATAAATGGACCAGACAAACAGCGGGAGCCGGAACCATGTCAGACCCGGCGCGCGCATTTTGTGCACGGTGATCATGAAATTCAGGCCGGTGAGGATCGACGAGAACCCCGTAATGAAAATTCCGAGCATCGCCGGCGCGACCTTGGTCGTCGAGTAGGTGGTGCTGAACGGTGCGTAGAACGTCCAGCCGGTGTCGAGGCCGCCTGCCGCGAGGACGTAGATGCTGATCGATCCGCCGAGGATGAACACGTACCAGCTCAGGAGGTTCAGCTTCGGGAACGCAAGGTCACGCGCGCCGATCATCATCGGGATCAGGAAATTCCCGAGCACGGCGGGGATCGACGGGATCAGGAAGAAGAAGATCATCACGATGCCGTGCATCGTGAACAACTTGTTGTAGGTATCGGCCTGGACGAGATCGCCGTCCGGGCTCAGCAATTCGAGCCGCATCATGAGCGCGAAGAACCCGCCGACAAAAAAGAACAGGATGATCGACCCGAGATACAGCAAGGCAATCCGCTTGTGGTCGGTGGTCAGCAGCCAGGACCGGATCGTTCGTCCGTTGTTCAGATAATTGACATCCGCCGCAGCGGCATCCGTGTTCATTTGGCGCTCCTTACTCCGCTTCCGCGCCCTTGTGGAAGGGTCAGAAGGTACTCCACGAGTTGATTGATCTGTTCCTGGGACAACGTTGTCTTGTACGCGGGCATGATCGGCTTGTACCCGGCGACGATTTTCGCGCCGGGATCATTGATCGATTCCCGGAGATATTCCTTGTCCGCGACGACCGTCCCGCCGTTCTGCAGGCTCACGATCGATCCCGCCAGCCCGCTCAGCATGGGGCCGCGATCGGAGTCCTCCGAGCGGTGGCACGCGGCGCACCCGTATTCCTTGAACACCTGCTCCCCGAGCGATGCCATCGACTCGATCGTCCCGCTCGTGGCAAGCCAATGTTGAAAGTCCATCGGGTCCATCACCACGACCTTCCCAATCATCGCCGAATGGTTCGTCCCGCAGTATTCGGCACAGAACAGATGATACTCCCCCGCCTTCGTCGGCGTGAACCACTCCGTCGTGTACCTCCCGGGGAGCACGTCCTGCTTGATGCGGAATGCGGGGATGAAGAAACTGTGGATGACGTCTTCCGACGTCATGATCAGCTTGACCGGCTTCCCTGTGGGAACATGCAGCTCGTTGATTTCACGGTTGCCGTTCTGGTGCTGGATCTTCCACATCCATTGCTTCCCGACGACGTAAATTTCGGTCGCATCGGCGGGCGGGGTTTTGTCCACGAAATACAGCCAGGCGCTCCAACCGAAGATCACGAGACTGATCAGCGTGGGAATGACAATCCAGGCGATCTCCAGTTTCATGAAATCCGTTCTGCGGATCACCCGATCGATCTCGCGGCCGCGCCGGTAGCGGATCGAGAATATGACGATCAGGACAAAGATCAGGATGATAAAGAAGGCCGACACGCCGATCAGCGCGAAAAACAGCAGGTCCATTTTGCTGGCGCTGGTGGCGGCCTGTTCAGGGACCAGGGGGAAGTTCAGCATATGTGCAAGAATCCCGGACACTTACCGTTGACCTCCCGTTGAGCTGCCGTTGCCCGGGTGCATGCCGACGGCAATCGCCGACATGCGTTTCTGTCGCCGTTCTCGTCGCAGATAGAACGCGATGATGACACCCATCGCAATCAATGTGAGGATGCCGCCGATGCGCACTGCGTTTAGGACAACAAATCCGTATTTCCCGGTCGCCTCATCGTAGTGGTAGCACAGAAGAAGAATCTGATCGACGGCGGAGCCGACCTTGTTCCCCGACGCTTCAACAAGCGCAAACTTCAGGTCCTTGGGAGGATATTCTATCCCGTAGAGATATCGCGCGACCTGTCCCCGCGGTGTCAGGACGATGATTCCCGTCGGGTGCGCATACTGGCTCGTCGCGGTATCGTAGACATACCGAAATCCCACCGATGCTGCGAGGGGCTTGATGGACGAATCAGTCCCGGTGAGAAAATGCCAGTGGGCAGCGTCTTCCGGCCGACCGTAGGCCTTCAGATAGTTTGCCTTCTTATCTGAGGCGAGCTGCGGCTGCTCGTTCGGATTGATGCTGACCGTGATGACGTCGTAGTCCTCTCCCATAGCAAACGGCAGACGCTTGAAGCTCTCCGCCATCCCGTTCAAGACTTCCGTGCAGATCATCGGGCAGCTATAATAGACGAGGGAAAGAACGACCGGTTTGCCGTGCATCAACGATCGTAGCGTCACGATACTTCCTTGCTCGTCGCGGAACGAAAGATCGAGCGGTACCCATGAGCCGAGTTTCTGGTCGAGGCCCACCTGCGTGAAGACGGGATTTGGTTTTTGCTGTGCCAAAGCGCCGGCGCTCAGCATGACAACAAGGAAGATCGCAATACTCGTGAGTCGCATGGTCATTTTCATTATTTCCTTCGTTCAAGCGATGTGTCGAAAGGAAGTCCCTGCTTCGCCACCCGAACAATCGCACTCTCCACGGGGATCCTCACGAGCCCGGAGCCTCTGTCCACCCACCCGTACGTTGTGAGGATCGAATCTTCCTCGGCACGATACGACTCGAGAAGCAGTCCGGTTCGCGTCTCGAGCCGCGGTTCCGGAGGTAGAACGGTCTTCTGCGCGACCTCCGAAGGCGGCGCCGTTGCCTCGGGTGGATTCTTTTCGAAGACGATGAGAAGAACATACATGGCGATGAATGATCCCACGATCAATGCCATCAGCGCGGCCGCGGTCTTGAACAGATTGCCGCTGTTCGCATCGCTGTGTTCGTGCGTGTTCCCGTTCCCCGGGGTCATGTGCGACGACGCGTCAGCCATGTGTCGCTCCTGCCGCGGGGGAAGTTTCCGGGAGGACCGCAAATCGAGGATCGTACGCGGGGACCAACCCCGCGTTGCCCAGGAGCCGCGAGAATGTCAGCAACCACAACCCTCCGATGGCGGCGAACGCAGCGAAGTCCAGCCAATGAAACACGATGTGTTCCGGCTGAAATGCCGGCATCACCAGCCAATAGACGTCAACGATCCTCATGACCATGATCCCGGCTGCGAGTTTCCACAGGACTGTGGAAGAGCGCTTCGACTGCCGGATGAGGAGGATCAGGAACGGGACCAGGAAGTGCAGGACGACAAGGACGAGCGCCACCATGCGCCATTCCAAGCCAAGGCGCCGTACATACCAGGAGATTTCTTCGGGAAGGTTGCCCGACCAGATGATCAGGAGCTGGGAGAACGACATGTATGCCCAGAGGATCACCGATGCGAGGATCAGGTTGCCGAGATCAAGGAAGACGCCGGGTTGGGCCACCTGACGCACCTCGTCGGTCCTCGAGAAAAACTTCAGCATCATCACGCAAAGGGCAAAAGCCGCCAGCCCTTGGCTTGCGACGAAGAGGAAACCGTAAATCGTTGAGAACCAATCCGGTTCGAGCGACATCACCCAATCGGTAGCAGCAAACGTCGCGCTCAACACATAGATGATCAACCCGGGGGCGCTCACGCGACGGAGCAGCACGGTGTACCGCGCGTCGCGCGTCTCATCCTGGCGTCGCGACCAGCGCGCAAGCAGGAAACTCATGCCGATCCAGAGGACGAAGTAGAGCAGGGCACGCCCGATAAAAAAGGACGAGTTCAGATAGGCGAGTTTCCGTGATGCCGCTTCCGCAAGACGGGCCGGGTTCATCCAGGGATAGAGCCCGCTCATTCCGGCGATGACGGGGATGAAGAGCACCGCCATCAAGACAATGGTCTTTGCTCCGGCTTCAGCGTAGCGCTGAACGGCAAATCCCCATTTGCCGGACGTCATGTGGTGCAGCATCAGCACGCCGAGCGATCCAAGCGACAGGTTCACCCAGAAGATGTAGCCGAGAAGGTACGATTGAAAGAACCGTGCGGGATCGGCGAAGTAGCCCGCAACGCACAGGACGATGCCGAGAAGAGCGAACGTGGAACCCCATCGCTGCAATGTCTTGATATACCGTGTCTGTTCTGCCGGGAGAGTGGTCACTTCAGCAACTCCTGCTGTCCGGGTGAGAGTTCGGCGATGTTCACCGAGCGGCTTGCCTGAAGCACCCTGATGTATGCAGCAATCGCCCACCGGTCGCGCGGCGCCACCCTGTCGCCATAGCCATACATCCGGCCGAAGCCGTTCGTGATCACGTCAACGTAGCGTCCCACAGGGAGGGCTCGCACGCTGTCGGTGAAATACGACGGCGGGCGCGGGAACCCTCGCTGCACGACCATGCCAAACCCGTCGCCCGTCCGTCCATGACACGGCGAGCAGTAGATATTGAAACGCTCCTGCCCGCGACGAATCATCATTTCTGTGACCGGAAACGGAAATCGATCGACGGGTTTCCCGTCCATTTTCCCGGTCGCAACAACGCCGTCTTCCGAGTGATCTCTATGCACCACAGTGCCTTCGATTGGAGGCCTGGCCGATTGGCCATCGCGATAGAACTCGCTTGCCGAGAGTGGTGCGTATTTTTTCTGATCGTACATGTCCTGGTGGCACCCCGCAGTCATCACCGCGGCAACCATGGTCACTATTCCGAACACGTTGCGCGCAGTGATCATTCTTCCACCTCAAAGACCCCTGCGGGTTGCAGGCCTTGAAGGAACGACTTCACCTTCGTCAGATCGAATTGCGGATCGGTCGATTCGATCGTCAGGAAGAAACGGTCGTCCGACGCGACGCTGAACCGCGGCACATTGAACACGGGATGATAGGGCTGCGGCAACTTGTTCGAGATGATCAGCGCAATGACCGCGGTGACCCCGGCGAACAACACCGTGCACTCAAAGGTCACGGGGATGAACGAGGGCCAGCTATTCAAAGGCCGTCCTCCGATGTTCATGGGGTAATCGATGGCCGAAATCCAGTACTGCATCCCAAATCCGAAGACAGCCCCGCAAATCCCGGCAATCAACACCACCAGCGGCAACAGCGTACGAAATCCGAGCGTCTCCGCGATGCCTTCGACGGGGAGCGGCGAGTACGCCTCGACCCTGGTATACCCGGCGGCGCTCGCTTGCTGCGTCGCTTTCAGGAGTTCATCCGGGGATCCGAACTCCGCCATCACGCCATGGAGGTTTGCAGACATATCAATGCGCTTTTGAACCGTTGCGTCCGGGAACGGGAAGCAGCTGCCGGATTTCGAAGATGGAAATCATCGGCAGCAGCCGCACAAACAGGAACATCAAAGCCAGGAACACGCCGATCGTTCCGAGGAATGTCGCCCAGTCCCAGATCGTGGGATAGTACATCCCCCATGACGACGGGAGGAAGTCACGGTGCAGGCTCGTGACCACGATGACAAACCGCTCGAGCCACATCCCGATGTTGACGATGATCGAAATCACGAAGAGGTAGAGCGTGTTTGCTCTCACCTTCGGGATCCAGAGCAACTGTGGCAGGGCAATATTGCACAGGATCAGGAGCCAGTACACGAACCCATACGGACCGAACTGCCGGTTCATCATCATGAAGCGTTCGTAGGGATTCCCGCTGTACCACGCATAAAACGATTCCATCAGATAGCCGTAGGCGACGATGAGGCCGGTCGCCAGCATGACCTTCGCCATGTAGTCGAGGTGCCGCTTGGTGATCAGCGTTTCCAGGTGGTACATCTTGCGCACCGGGATCGCGAGCGTCAGCACCATCGCAAAGCCGGAGTAGATCGCGCCGGCGACGAAATACGGAGGAAAGATCGTGCTGTGCCAGCCCGGCACGATACCCACGGAGAAGTCGAAACTCACCACGCTGTGCACGGAGACGACGAGCGGGGTGGCGAGCCCTGCGAGGAGCAGATACACGGTTTCATAACGATGCCAGTGTCGGGACGCCCCCCGCCAGCCCATCGCAAGAATGCCGTAGATGCGCCGGACGAGGACCGACTTTGCCTTGTCCCGCATCGACGCGAGATCCGGGATCAGGCCGACATACCAGTAGAGAAACGAAATCGTCGCGTAGGTCGACACGGCAAACACGTCCCAGATCAGCGGACTGCGAAACTGCGGCCACACGCCCATCGTGTTCGGGACCGGGAAGAGCCAGTAAAACACCCACGGCCGGCCGAGGTGCAGAATGGGGAACATCCCGGCGCAGGCGACGGCGAACAACGTCATCGCTTCGGCGAAACGGTTGATGGCGTTGCGCCAGTGCTGGTGCAGAAGAAGAAGAATGGCGGAAATCAGCGTGCCGGCGTGACCGATACCGATCCACCAGACAAAATTCACGATCGCGAATCCCCAGCCGATCGGAATGTTGACACCCCAGATACCGACGCCACGCATGAAGAGGTACGTGACCGCAGCCAGAAACACCATCACCAGCAAGAATGCTACGCCGAACGTGATGAACCATCCGCGCGGTGTCGGCACGGTGAGGATCGGCGCCGCCACCGTCTCCGTGACCTTGGCGTAGGAATACCCGGGGCCGACCAGGGGTTCGGCCGAAGACACATTGATCAATCGTTCGTCGGTATGCACGGCGCTAGACGTTCTTGTCGTGAATCTCGGGGTTCGGGTTCTTCAACCGCGCCAGATACGTTGTGCGGGGACGAGTGTTGAGCTCTGCCAGCAACCCGTATCCTCGCGGTTCCTGTCTCCACGCGTGGACTTTGCTTTCCTTGTCGTTGATGTCGCCGAAGACGATTGCTTGCGACGGACATGCCGCCTGGCAGGCGGTGACGACTTCGCCGTCACGGATCGCGCGCCCTTCTTTCTTTGCTTCAATGCGGGCATGACTGATCCGTTGAATGCAGTAGGTGCACTTCTCCATGACTCCCCGGCTTCGCACCGTCACGTCAGGATTGTGCATCATCTTGGTCGTCGGATCGTCCGAGGCATTGTACTCTAAGAAATTGAAGCGGCGGACTTTGTAGGGGCAGTTGTTCGAGCAATAGCGTGTCCCGACGCATCGGTTGTACACCATCACGTTCAGCCCCTCGCTGTCGTGCTGTGTCGCGCCCACCGGACACACGAGCTCGCAGGGAGCGTTCTCACATTGCTGACAGGCGACCGGCTGTGAGAGCACCTGCGGGTTTTCGAGATCGCCGTCGTAATACTGATCGATCCGGAGCCACTGCATTTCGCGGTTTCGATTGACCCCATCTTTCCCTACGATGGGGATGTTGTTCTCCTCCTGACAAGCAAGGACGCAGACGCTGCAACCAGTGCACGCGTTCAGATCAATCGTCATCCCCCAGGCAGCCTCATCATACTTTACCGGCGGATAGAGCGATTCCTTGCCGGGGGGTGCGACACCCTGATCGATGGCAAACCCCGGGTGGGTGAGATATTCTTCCAGCGTTCCGACACGGGCGGGGGCTCTGCCTTCCATCGCCTGATGATCCTGCGTGATCACCAGGGGATAGCGTTTCCCGGTCTTCGTGATCGTCGCGCCGTCAACGCACGCCATCGCGCCGGCGGTGCGGAAGGGGTAGACGTTAAACCCGCTCCCCTCGCCGACCTTCCCGGTTCTTGTCCTGCCGTAACCTAGATGGAGCGTGACGGAGTGCTCTGCGTGGCCGGGGACGATAAAGATCGGCCCTTCGACCGACCGGTCTGCCAGGGAGACGCGCACCACATCGCTGTTCGTCACACCCAGGGCCTGGGCGGAGGCGATGCTCATGAGCACCGCGTTGTCCCACGTCAGCTTGGTGAACGGCCTCGGCAGCTCCTGAAGCCAGCCGTTGTTGATCCATGACCCGTCGACAATGGAAGGGTCGGGACGCATGTTGACCTCGTACGCCGACGCGGCTTGAGTCGAGTGTGCGGGCATCCCTGAGGAACCCGAGTACTTGACGGCTTTTGCAGCAGACGCCGAGCCTTCGACGAGGCCGTTGTTCAACGACGTCGTCCAGAAGTCCTCAAAGGAACCTGTCGCATGCTCGCGCCAATAGGATCGAACGATATCGTAGTTGGACCGCGCGCTCCCGTTGAGCGTCGCGTCAATAAGCTCGTAGCTTGTTTTGGTGTCGTACAGCGGGGCAATGAGCGGTTGAACGATGGAGATGGTCCCGTCAAAGGCTCTTGCGTCTCCCCAGGATTCAAGAGTATGGGATTCCGGGATGTGCCACCGGCACAACGCGGAAGTTTCGTCGTCGTAGCTCCCCAGGCGCACGCTCATGTCCACCTTTGCGAGAGCTTTCGAGAAGTGGAGATCTGCCGGCGCGTCAAACGCTGGATTGCCGCCGAGCACCAGAAGCAGCTGAACCTTGCCGGCGTTCATGTCATCAACCAGCGAACTCAGCGACGCGACCTGGACGGTAGGATCGACCGCGGCAGGTTCGCAGTAGGTGACCGTTTGACCGACGTTCCCGAGAGCAACGTTGATGCCATGGACAAGCGCGTGCACTTCGGGGCGTTGATCGTCTCCTGCGATCACGACAGACGAGCCGGCATGGCTCTTCAAATCCCGCACCATCGGCTCGAGCCATGCGCGGTCCGCATCGGGAACGGTGGAGGACAGTGCGCCGGAGACGCCGAGCATGGCTGCGACAGCGGACACGTATGCCGGGATGTCCGTCGCCCGCACGGAATATCTGTGATCCGCCATCATGCCGGTAATGGACGGCATTGCCTCGAGCGCATACAGCCTGTTCATCGATTTCTTGTCGCCGTGGATCCGGCGACGTTCTGCAAAGTCGTGCGCGTGGCGAACCGCTGCCGCTCCTCGATTCAGGAAATCCGCATCGAAGGCGACAACGACATCGGCTTTGTCGAAGCGATACAACGTGTCAACGATCTCCCCGAAGGCAAGGCGCGATCCTTCAACGACGGCGTCGCGAGTGACCGGCTGGTACTGATGCCAGCGCGCCTGCGGGAATTGCGTCGCGAACTGGCGCATGAACGCGCCCATCGTCGGCGACGTGACAGTCCCCGAGAGAATGCGAAGTCCCGAACCACCGACCATCTTTTGTGCACCGACTGCCGGAACCAGTTCGTTCATGAAAGAATCCCACGGCCGGATGTCGCCGCGGAGCGTGATGGTCTTCGACCGGTCGGGATCGTACAGCGAGAGCAATGCAGCCTGGCCAAAGATGTCGGTCCCGCCAAGGCTCGCGGGATGTCGGGGGTTGCCGTCGATCTTCGTCGGGCGGCCAAGATTGCTCCGCACAATCGTCCCCATGGCATAGCCGCCGGACAGCGTCGCCGTTGCGAAATACAGGGGAACGCCCGGGACTTCCTCCCCCGGGGGACGCACAAACGGAACGATCTTTTGATCAGGCATCCGCGAGCAGGCCGCAAGTCCGGCGAGCGCGAGAGAGGCGCCCATGACTTTCAGAAACGACCGTCGGTCAAGCGCGCTGGACCACTCGGAGGCGTGGCTGGGGAATTCGCGATGAAGCATCTCTTCGAATTCGGGAGTGCCCGCAAGTTCCTCGAGGCTTCGCCAATAGGAACGTCCGCCCGCCTGGGCGAGCTTCTCACGGACAACGGCGAGATCGAGTGGCCGATCGCTGCTCATGTTATCGGTGACAGATGGAACAATCAGTGAGCTGGTGGACCCGGATGTTGTATTTCTTCACCAGCGCGGCGCCGAGCTGTTCCTGATTCGCCGGCTGGACATAGCTCATATTGAACACTTCCGACCGCGGCCGGACATTGTCCTGGGGAGCGCGGTGACAGGAGATGCACCATCCCATGTAGAGCGTATTCTCTTTCCGCATTAAGGGCATCTCATCGACCTGCCCGTGACAGGTCACGCAACCGATCCCCTGGTGGATATGGATCGAATGGTTGAAGTACGCGAATTGCGGGATCGCATTGACGCGATTCCATTGCAGAGGTGTATTGGTCTGAAAGCTCTCGCGAACGGCGGCGAGCATCGGGCTGGTGTTCCAGACCTGGGAGTGGCACGTCATGCACGTGCTGGTCGGCGGCAGGCCGGCGAAGGAGCTTTGTTCGACGGAGGTATGACAATACCGGCAGTCGATCCCCAGTCCTCCCACATGGTGTTTATGACTAAACGGGACCGGCTGCTGCCGCGCCTCACCCACGTCCGTGTAATACCCTGAGCGGTACAGGATCGCAGCGACAAGGCTGAACCCACCCACGACGAGCGCAACCGCAAGGATACTCAGCTTTGCGAGTGTGTTGCTCCTTGCATGGAATAGCTGCGCCATGGACCTGGTCTTGTTGATGAAAAGAACAAGCGACAATCAGCAGGAAGAGCTCGAACTGAGGGAGGACGACTGCACCCTGGAGGAGGGCATGCATGTGCCTGTCGTCCTTGCCTTCCAATGCCACCACAACCGCACAAGCCACAAATACGGCCCGGAATCCGAGCATCTATAGAACATGATTGCAACACTCATCTTTTAGGGTGAGTTCCAGTTTTCTGGAGGAAATGAAAGAAAACACGGCATTACTCTTCGTTACTTATCGACTGGCGGGGCTTGGGGCGGCGGCTTTCTTCGGTCTCCAAATGGAATTTGTGGATGAATCGATGATATACAGGTGCAAAGAGGACTCCTGTGGCACCGATGAATCCAACACCGGAGAAAACCGCATAGAATGAAGCGAAGACTTTTCCGCCGACGGTGCGCAATTCAGTCACCGGACCCATCCCGCCCAGGATCATAGCGGCGTTGAGCAGCGCGTCGACAAAACTCATCTGTTCGAAACCCATGTAGCCGGTGATGCCGATCGCCCATCCTCCCATGATCAACAAGCCTGCAAATACGACGTGGCGAAATTGACGGACTGCGAATTCACGGCGGGAAAGCAGCTGATCGGTTCGATGTTCAAACATTGCTGGCCCTTTCATCTCCCTGAACAATTCAATATCTTAAGCAATACCGGTTCCAGCTCCACTCCTGGAATCTCCGGAAGCTAAACCACCGACCTCACCTCGAAGCAATTTTCCGAGAGGATACTTATGAGGACCCTTTTCTCATTCATGGCACTCGTTCTTATGACAACACAGATCCTTGCAGCGCCGAAAGTCACACAAAAGCCGTACGGCACGCTTTCCGATGGGACGAAGATAACGGAATACACGCTCGACAACGGCAAAGGGCTCGTTGTCAGCGTCCTGAATTATGGCGGCATCATTACACAAATCCTTGCGCCCGACCGCGAGGGAAAAGCGGCGGATATCGCTCTCGGCTTCAAGGACCTTGACGGGTATCTTGCCAACCCTCCTTACTTCGGCGCCCTCATTGGCCGGTTTGGCAATCGCATCGGCAACGCAAAGTTCACGCTTGACGGCAAAACGTATGAGCTTCCCGCAAATGACGGACGGAATACTCTGCACGGCGGCGCACACGGCTTCAACAAGAAAGTCTGGGACGTCAAGCCATTCACGGAAAAGCATGCGTGCGGTCTTACGCTCACATATACCAGTCCGGATGGCGAGGAAGGTTTCCCCGGCACGCTGAAGGTGACCGTGGTGTACACCCTATCCGAAAAGAACGAGCTCTCGTTCGAATACACTGCGACCACCGACAAGGCAACGCCGGTCAACCTCACGCAACACTCCTATTTCAATCTCCACGGGGAAGGCAACGGCACGATCCTCGATCATCGCCTGACGATCTACGCCGATAAGTACGTCGCCGTTGATCCCTTCCTGATCCCTACGGGCGAGCTTCCCGTGGTCAAAGGCACCCCGATGGATTTTCTTACCCCGCACATCATTGGCGATCGGATCGACCAGGTGAAAGGTGGCTACGACCACTCCTGGGTACTCGAACGGAAAAACCAGACCGGAATGTTCCATGCGGTGCGTCTTGAAGATACAACTTCGGGCAGGCGCGTTGACGTGTTCACGACGGAACCGGCGGTTCAATTCTACAGCGGAAACTTCCTCGACGGGTCCATCACCGGCCCGGGCGGAAAACCGTATGTCAAGCACGGCGGCCTCGCGTTGGAGACGCAACACTATCCGGATTCTCCCAACCATCCTTCCTTCCCGAACACGATCCTCCGTCCGGGGAAGAAGTATCACACGACGACAATGTACGAGTTCAGCACGTTCAAGTGAGTTTTCCGCGATCGGCAGGTGAGACATCGCTCTGCGAGCCTCGCCTGCCGATGTCCGCCTAATTTTTCTTCCTACTTCCTACATCCTACTTCCTACTCTTAGCTGCTTATCATTACCTTGTCAAGGGAGCGTCCGCTGTATGTAGCTCGTATAGTCCACCATCTCCGGTTTGTATTCCTGCTCGAGCAACGGCGAGGAGATCATGAAGTCCGCTGTCGAGCGCGTGCACGCCGTTGGCACATTGTACAGCACGGCGATGCGAAGGAGGGCTTTCACATCGACATCGTGCGGTTGCGGCTCCATGGGATCCCAGAGGAAGATCAGGATGTCGATCTTTCCTTCGGCAATCATCGCCCCGAGCTGTTGATCGCCGCCGAGCGGACCGGACTTCAAGAGGGTGATGCGTATGGTCGTCGTCTCTCCCGTCTTGGGATCCTGGCTAAGTCCTTCCTCGATGAGCCTGCCTGTCGTCCCGGTGCAGATCAGATCATGTCTGGTGAGGATCTCCCTATTCCATTTTGCCCACTCCAACAAATCGTGTTTTCGGTTGTCGTGCGCGACAAGGGCGATGCGTTTCACTCTTTTCATGGCCGATCACTCCAGCATGATCTGAAAAGGAATTTCGGAATATACCCCGACAAGGAGCCAATGGCAACGCGTGAAAATTCCATCGGCAGCAAAAACAAAGTAGGTCGACCAACATGGCCGACCTACCGTGTTCGACAAATTCCTTTTTTACAATCCAACCGGAATGTGATTCTTCCGATTACTCCGCCCCTCCAGGCACTATCCAAATCTAAGATGGTATGTCGGGGCGCCGGGATTCGGACCCGGGACCTCTTGGTCCCAAACCAAGCGCTCTAGCCGGGCTGAGCTACACCCCGAAACTGGGTACGTCAAATGAAGTAGGAAGTGGACAGTAGGGAGTAGGAAGAAAACGGAAAGCAAAATATATAAAAGCTACCCCCAACCGCACTTATTTCATACAATTCCCATGCAAATGTAAGAAGGCAAGGCGTGGTATGCAACCGCAGCCTGGCGGCGTCTCTCTATGCTTCGATCGCGAGATTCGCACTTCAACCCGGATGAACCCGACACAAATTGACGAAAAAGAAACACCGCGCTCTCGATGCTGGCGAATTATCAGATTTATTGACGCTTCATTTCAGGGTCGCTTGTGCTTTGTAGCTCGATCATGTTGACTTTTCAATCATTGAGATATACCATCCTATGTTGATTTCCTCATCGAGATCGATGCCGATCCCGAGAGCGGCCAGCCCGACGTGCAATAAACCGAAAACACGTTGCCCGAGGTTCCACAAGGCGATCAATTATTCCGGAGATTGCCATGGACCAAACAACGCATCAACAAGACATCGCGAAACTGAAGGCGTTGATTGCCCAACTCGAGCGACGCATCTCTCTTATCGAAGACCGGCTGTCGCCTTCTGGCTCGTCAGCTGAGACCCCGATACCTGAAGATGCTTCGTCCGTCCGTGTCTCAAGCGCCGAGGCCGAAGATGAGCTGGAGTATCAGGTCGGCCAAAATTGGTTTGCCAAGACCGGCATCGTCGTCCTTGCGTTCGGCATGGGTTTTCTGCTGACGTTGCCGATTCAGGGCATCCCTTCGTACTTTCCCCCATTGATCGGCGGCGTTTGCGCTTTGGGCCTTTATGCCCTCGAGCGTGCCTGGCGCGAATCCTATCCGTTGCTTGCGAAGTATATTTTCGGGGCAGGCATGGCCCTCATGTATTTCGCCGCCTTGCGACTATGTTTCTTCTCCCCGTCGCCGGTACTCTCCGCATCGTCCGTCCCCGGGACCGCGATCCTGTTCGCGGCATCGATTCTCGCCAGCGTACTGGCACTGCGGCGTCGTTCGACCTCTCTCTTCGCACTTGCCCTGACTTGTGTTGTTCTGTCGATATTGGTGACAGGTTCGACATGGATTCCGGTCATCGCCTTTCCTCTGGCTGGAGCTTTTCTCAGCACAGTCCGCACTCAGTTCAAATCATCAGGCCTGCATATCCTCGGGATGGCGGTGCTCTTCGTCGGGATTCTCCTCGAGGGGGTGAACAATCCTCTCCTCGGCCGGACTCTTCAGCTCACGGCGTCCCCCCTCTGGATTTCTTCCCTCGTCATCCCGACCCTTCTGGCAGTGGCAATCGGGACGCTCACCCGCCGCGACCATCGTCCGGAAGAGTGGATGCAGGGCGCGGAGTCCATCGCAGCCATCGTTCTCGGATACGGGACCCTTTCCCTGTGCTCACTGTCTGCGGAGCCTCCGGTAATCGTCGGCATACATCTCGCGTGCTCCGGGTTGTTCCTTGGTCTGGCCATCGCGTTCTGGATCAAGGAGCGCAGCACCATCGCGACGTTTTTCTTCGCGATGGCCGGCTATCTCGCCCTTTCCATCGCTCTTGCCAGACAGTTTTCCGCCCCGGCCGTATTCGTGTGGCTGGCGCTTCAGAGCATCGTGGTGGTCGCGACCGCAGTGTGGTTCCGTTCGCGATTCATTGTTGTTGCCAACTTCTGTATTTATCTTGTGATCATTCTCTCGTACCTGATTGCCGTTCAGGAGGAACACGGTCTCACGCTCGGGTTCGGCGTGGTCGCGCTTGTAAGCGCACGGATTTTGAACTGGAAGAAACACCGCCTTGCCTTGAAGACGGAATCGATGCGCAACGCCTATCTGGCCATCGCCTTCCTGGCGTTCCCGTATGCGCTCTATCACCTGGTGCCGCATGAATATGTCAGCCTGAGCTGGATCGGCATCGCCGGCCTTTACTACGCCCTCAATGGCGTCATCAAGGTCCAAAAATACAGGTGGATGGGTCACTTCACGCTCATGATCACCGTTCTCTATGTTGTGGTGATCGGCATCATTCAACTTGATCCGGTATATCGGATTGTGTCGTTCCTCGCCCTGGCGGTGGCGCTTCTCGCCGTCTCCATGGCATTCACCCGGCTGCGTTCCCGCAGGAGCCTGCCGGTGATGAAGGCGCCTCCGCCAGTGCGACCTGCCGCGCGCGCCGATGCACACGAATCTCATCGATCATAGAAGAGGAGAACATGGAAGATTCTCACTCGCTCACCCCAGCTGAGCGAAGCAAAAGGGATTTCCTCAAATATCTCCTGACAGGCGGACTCCTTGCCTGGTTGGCGTCAGTCATCTACCCGATCATTTCCTACCTCCGGCCCCCGCAGCAAACCGAGGTCGTTGTCGAATCGGTGAAAGTCGGGCCCTTGTCGTCGCTCGCCAAGGACTCCGGGACCATCGTCCGGTTCGGCAACCGGCCGGTGATCCTGATCAGAACGGCGACAGGCGATCTACGGGCATTCTCAGCGGTGTGCACGCACCTCGAGTGCACCGTGCAGTACCGCAAGGACCTCTCCGTCATCTGGTGTGCGTGTCATAACGGAAAGTATGATCTGTCGGGTCGGAATATTGATGGCCCTCCGCCCCGCCCACTGGAACCATACCGGGTTGTCATACAGGGGGACGACGTGTACGTCTCGAAAATGTCATGAACACACTCTGGAAGAAAACATACGCCTGGATCGACGAACGGGTTGACCTTCGCCAGCTGGTGGACTTCATGGGGAAGAAATACGTCCCCGTGCACCGCGGCTTTCTCTGGTACTACTTCGGCGGCGTGACTCTCTTTCTCTTCATCATCCAGGTCATCACCGGGATTTTGCTCCTCCTCTACTATAAAGCCAGCGATCAGCTCGCGTTCGAGAGCATCCAATTCATCATGTCGAAGGTTCAGTTCGGCTGGTTGATCCGCTCCATCCACAGCTGGTCGGCGAATCTCTTCATCCTTTCGGCCGTCATTCACATGTTCAGTGTGATGTTTGAGCGGGGGTACCGTGCGCCCCGGGAAATCACCTGGCTCACGGGCATGTTCATGCTGTTCCTCGGTCTCGGCTTCGGTTTCAGCGGGTACCTGCTGCCGTGGAACGAACTCGCGTATTTCGCGACGAAGGTGGGGACGGAAATTCCCGGCGTCATTCCGATCGTCGGCAAACCGGTCATGGAGTTCCTGCGGGGCGGACCTGACGTCACGGGCGCGACGCTCTCCCGCTTCTTCGGTTTTCACGTCGCGGTGTTCCCTGGGCTCTTCACCGTCTTTCTTGGCATCCATCTTCTCCTCGTGCAAAGACAAGGCATGAGCATCCCGGAGCACCTGGAGCACGAGAAGCTCGACGAGTCGAAACGGATGCCGTTCTTCCCGAATTTTCTTCTGCGCGACCTCCTCCTGTGGCTCATCGTCCTGAACGTGCTCGCCATCCTCGCCGTGTTCTTCCCCTGGGACCTCGGGAAGAAGGCCGATCTCTTCGCCTCCGCACCCGCCGGCATTCATCCGGAATGGTACTTCCTCTTCATGTTCCAGACCCTGAAGTACATCCCGTCGAAGGTGTTCTTCATGGACGGTGAAGTGTTGGGGGTGTTGTTGTTCGGCCTGGCGTTCGCCCTCTGGACACTGATCCCCTTCTGGGACCGCAGGACGGCGCGCGGCTCGGCGAGTCGCAGGGTCACCTACATCGCTCTCCTTGCGCTCATGTACATCATTGTCTTCACAATCCTCGGATGGCTCTTGTGAAACGCATCATCGGACTTGCGGTCGGAGGAGCATTGCTCCTCCTTCCGATTATCTCCCTGCCCGCCCCTGCAGCGCAGGATAAGTGCTATGAATGTCACTCGACCCTCGGCGACGCGCCCTCGAAGGCGTTTCTGGTCGACGTCCACCGCTCGAAGGGAATCTCCTGTGCGGGTTGCCACGGTGGGAATTCCGCCACCGACGACATGGACAGTGCCATGAGCGCCCGCGCGGGTTTCCTCGGCGTCCCGAAGGGGGACGACATCTCGGCCCGGTGCGCTTCCTGCCACGCCGATGAGTCGAAGATGCGCTCTTTTGGATCGTCTCTTCCGACGAACCAGTACGCGAACTTGAAAGCGAGCGTCCATGGCGCCCCCGCCGTTTCCGGCAAGGGGAGCATTGCGCAATGCATCACCTGCCACCACGCCCACGGAATCCTCCACGTGAAGGATCCGCGATCGCCGGTGAACCATGCGAACGTCGTGGCCCTCTGTGCGTCCTGCCACAGCAACGCAGCGCTGATTCGCCAATACAATCCGTCGCTCCCCATCGATCAGCTGGAGAAGTACAAGACCAGCGTGCATGGCATGCGGTATGCGAAAGGCGACACGAAAGTCGCGGTCTGCGTGAGCTGCCATGGGACGCACGATATTTTCTCCAGCAAGGATGTGCGGTCAAAAGTGTATCCCACCAACATTCCCGGCACCTGCAAGACGTGCCATGCGGATGCCGACTACATGAAGGCGTACGGCATCCCGACGGACCAATATGAAAAGTACGCGGCCAGCGTCCACGGCATCGCGTTGCTCCAGAAGAACGATGTGAGCGCTCCTGCCTGCAACGGCTGCCACGGGAATCACGGCGCCACACCGCCGGGAGTGGAATCCATCTCCGCGGTCTGCGGCACGTGTCATGCGTTGAACGCCGATCTGTTTTCGAAGAGCCCCCACAAGCGGGCGTTCGATGCCCTCGGCGTACCGGAATGCGAAATCTGCCACGGCAATCACGGCATTGCCCCGCCCACGGACGCCATGCTCGGGGTGGATTCGGCTGCGGTTTGCTCGCAGTGCCATGCTCCCGATGACAGTTCGAGAGGATTTGCCACCGCAAGAGCGATGCGCAAGTTGATGGACAGCGTCTCCGTCACGGAACAGCGCGCCGGTCTTCTGATCGGCGAGGCCGAACAACGGGGGATGGAGGTGAGCGAGGCGAAGTTTCAACTGCGCGATGCCAGGCAGTTCCGCCTCCAGGCGCGGACCGCTGTTCATGCTTTCAATGAGCAGCAGTTCAGCGATGTGGCGCACAAGAGCCTTGCGGTTTCCGAGGCGGTGGAAGGAGAGGCCAGGGCGGCGCTCGACGAATTTGTGTTTCGTCGAACCGGCCTCGGGGTTTCCACCCTGATCATCACGGTGCTGGCTGTCGCGCTCTTCCTGACGATCCGGCGGATAGAGAAAAAACCACCGGGGACTTCGTAACCCCGGCGGAACCTCCGGCGGAATTGCGGGTGGCGAGAAGCACTGTACGGGAAGGTGTTTTTTTCCTATCTTAGCAATAGGCGTGCTGAACGCCCCCCAACGGCAGCTATCTTGGAGATAGGGACATGCGGATTCTTGTCGTAGAAGACGATCCGACCAGCAGAATGGTCCTCAGTGACTTCCTGGCGAAAGTCGGTGAAGTGAGCATCGCTGCCGACGGCGAGGAGGCGCTCAAGGCCGTCGAAGAGGCTTTTCTTGAAGGACGTCGCTTCGATCTCATCTGTCTCGACATCATGATGCCGAGGTTCGACGGGCAAATGGTGCTGAAGGCGATCCGCGAGCTCGAGGCCACGAACGGCATTGACGAGGCTATGCAGTCGAAGATCATCATGACCACCGCGCTCGACGACAAGCAGAATTTCGTCGAAGCGCTCCCCCGCTGCGATGCGTACCTCACCAAACCGATCGATTTCTCGTCGTTGATGTTTTACATCTCGAAATTCGGCTTCCTGCCGGGGGCCTCGGATCCGGGCCGGACGAAGGGCTCAAAGGACGATAAGAGGGTGTGGGGACAGAAGGACAGAGATTTACCGTGGGTGGATTGAGCGTCACCGGCGGGGAATTCTTCGACATTCCCCGCCGGCGATCACTCGACCGTCATCTTGGCGGGAATGATTTGTCCGGATACGGTGGGGCAGGAGGCACCTCGACGGGATGGAGCTTGATTTGCTCCTGAAGATACTTCACCGCAGCATCGAGCTGAGCATCTTTCCCTTCAAATGCCGCATGCGGCGGATCATCGACGACCATGTCGGGATCCACCCCGTGTCCTTCGATGAGCCACTGTCCCTCGGGACCGTACACCCCCATTTCAGCGGCTGACGCAATTCCCTGATCGACAAGCCACGTGTCGAAAGAAAGCCAGATCTCTCCGCCCCACGTCCGCATGCCGATGACCTTCCCCAATCCGAGTCTCCGGAATCCCTCCGTGAACGCCTCTCCGTCGGACGCGGTGAACTGATTGCACAGCACGACCATCGGCCCCCGAAACGCATATTGCATGTTCCAGACGGGCTTCCCGACTCTCGGCTTCCAATAGAACCACGCTTTGCGAAGGAGCTTCTCCAGGACCCAGCTGTCGATGTTTCCTCCGGTATTGTTCCGCACATCGACGATCAACCCCTTGCGGTCGAATACCGGATAGTAATTCTTCACCCACTCGGCGAAATTGTTTCCTCCCATCGCGCGAAGGTGGACGTATCCTATTTCACCGCTCCCCGCGCGTTCCACCATGAGACGCCTGCTGTATTCCCAGTCGCTGTAACGGAGATTGAATTCTTCCGCTGGCGTGATCGGTTTCACCACGACTTCCGTCGGTTCTTCCGCACCGGAAGGCTTCACCTTCAGCATTACTTGTTGTCCTGCCTGGTTTCGCAAAAGCTCGCCGAGGGAGGGCACCGAGAGCGCCGGGACGCCGTTCACGGCGACGATGATGTCTCCTTCTTTCACTTTCACGTCCGGTCGATCCAGCGGGGACAATTCGCCCGGGTAGTCCGGTTCGCTGTGATAGATGTGCTCGATCCTGAACCCACCCGCCTTCTCGTCCCTGACGAGATGGGCGCCGAGGGATGCGGGGACGATCTGGTCATTCCCTTTGCGGAAATCCCCGCCGACCACGAACGTGTGCAGCGCCGAGAGCTCGCCCACCATGCTCGAGAGAAGATCGTTGAGTTCGTCGCGATCGGTCACCCTGTCCAGCAGGGGCACATGCCTCTCGAGGATCCCCTTCCAGTCGACGCCGTTGAGCTTCGGATCGTAGAAGAAATCCCGTTCGAGACGCCAGGCTTCGATGAACATTTGTCGCCATTCCTCACGTGGATCGACGGCAATGGACCACGTGGACAGGTTGATTTTGCTTTTGGCAAGATCGGTGATGGCGGAGGTTCCGGCGTCGACCACGTAGAGGTCGCTCCCTTTGGAGACGACGATCTTCTTCCCGTCGGCAGAGAGCTCAAAGCCCTTGATGTCGTCGATCATCGCCACCGGCTTGATGTCTTTGTTTTTGATTTCCAGGACTTCAAGGTTCCGCTTGTGGAGGTCGGCGGGGTCCCTATTCATGTAGTACAGGCTCTTGGCGTTGGCCATGAGTGCGCGGATGTCTCCCGCGGGCACCGGCACTTCCATGACCCTTGACTGAATGCCCTCAAGATCGATCACGACCTCGGTGTGGTGAGTTTTGGCGGTGTCGCTCTCCTTCGCAGGCTTCTCGAGCTCGTCCGGAGGAGCGAAGGGAAACCGCCCGTCCTTCAGGAGGCTCGCCGCATAGATCTTTGTGGTCTTGTCATAGTAGGGCTCGGGTTGTCTTGGTCCCCATGGACCGCCCACGGCAGATTCAAATGTCCGGTCCGACAGGAAGTACAGCCATTTGCCGTCAGGACTCCAGGCGGGGCTATAGCTGTCCACGCGATCATCGGTCAGCGTGGAAGTCTTGCCGTCAGCTATATGATAGAGTTTGATTTGTGAAAACAAGTTGTCTGCCGACTCGACATACGCGAGCCATTTGCTGTCGGGAGACCATCGCAGGTCGCTCGGGACGTCGACTGGAGATTCTGCGATCTTCGTGTCAGTGTTTTTCTCGATGTTGAAAATCCAGAGGCGCTGGAGTTTGTCCGTGAACGCGATGAGCTTGCCGTCGGGAGAAACGGTGTTTTCATAGCGGAAGACCGCACCGTCGTGCGTCAACCGGGCCGGCGCGTCAAGGCCGTTTGCCGGAATTCGCCAGAACTCGAGCTCCCCCGATGCCGTCGACATTGTAAGCAGCGACTTCCCGTCGGGGAAGAACTTTGCATCGCGATAACGTACGCCCTCTTCATGGGTCGCCTGAACAAACCGTCCCGGCTGCACCGGCGCAACGAAGACCATCCCGCGAGCAGTCAGTGCCACACGGTCCCCCGAGGGTGAGATCGCATAGGAGGTGAGGTATTCCATCGGATTCTTCACCCAATGCTCGCGGGTCTGGTCGAAATCGGAGGAGAGCTGAATCGGCACGACACGGTCGTTCCCGGTGGCAATGTCGACCAGATGCAAGTCGGCGCCTGCCTGATACACGATGCTTCCTTTGTCGAGCGATGCTCCCTTGACATCCCATTCCTTCTGAAACGTTAACTGACGCAAGTCCTTCCCGTCTTCCGTCATCGACCAGATATTCATGATGCCGTCACGGTCGGAGATGAAATATACTCTTGTATTCCAGTACATCGGATTCTTGCTTGTCCCGGGATAGTCGGAGGTCAGCGGCACGGCTTCCGTATCGCTGCTCTTCCACTTCCAGATGTTCTGTGCGGTGCCTCCCTTGTATCGCTTTGTGTGGCTCCCCTGGAATGGCAGGCGGGTGAAGAACAGGGTTTTCCCTGTCGGGTCGAAACACGCGTCGCTTCCCTGGTTGACAGCGATTTGCGTTGACAGGTTCGTTGCCGTATCGACGAGAAAGAGCTGCGTGTTGGGAAGCGTGGAGAAGTGTCTCGTCGCATAGAGGATATTCCCGGAAGGCGACCATCCCACCACGAGCGCTGCTTCGCCGTCGAACGTTCTTCGCACGGGAAGCCCTCCGCCTGCCGGCATGGTATACACTTCGGTCGGGCCTTCGTACTGCGCGGAGAATGCGATCGTCTTCCCGTCAGGGGACATCGATGCCCGCGTTTCCAATCCGGGGTGTGACGTGAGGCGGCGGGCGAGACCTCCGGCGGTGCTCACGCTCCAGAGATCGCCTTCCGCGGTGAAGACGATGGTATCCCCGTGAATCGCCGGATAGCGGTAGTACCCCTGCCCGGCGGCGGCCGCAGATGTAGAGACGAGCAGCGTCGATGCCAGCAGGACCAGGAACGTTCTCATCGAACCTCCTCTTGAGTTGTGATCGAACCCTTGTATTTCCGCCGATTGTCTTTCCATATCCTCATGTACCATGCCACGAAGATAAAGTTGATGATCCAGAGAGCGATCTCAAGCCATAACCGTTCATCGAGTTTCCACCACCGGTGGTGCTCGCCGTGCATGAGACTGTCGAGGTACAGGTGCAGCCAGTACATGGGGACATACTGAAACACCTCTTTGAGTGCCCCATGGTGCGCGCTCACATACAATGTCCAGTGATCGTGTAGGACGAAGTTGCCGTACGCGCCGAAGAGATCGGGCAACGCGCCGAAGAACCCGCCTACAAAGGCGAGGATCCACAACCACGTGCGCGTTCGGATGCGTCTGATGAACGGGGTGAGAAGGAGAAGGCCCCCTTGCGTGGCATGAGAAAGGGTATCCGCCATGGGAAATGTGGCGTATAGTACGCAATGAGCGGATGGGGTGCAAGGGGGAATCTAACAGATCATCCCATGGTCAACCTCCTGTCCACGCCCATGAGCAGTGTAAGATCACTCGTGCTACGAGTAGGCAGTAGGTAGTTGCCAGGAAGCAGGAGGAAGAAAAGGGAGGCCGTGGAGCCTACCGTATCAGAGTCATCTTCCGCACTGCCGTGGTGCTGCCGGCCGTTAGGCGATAGAAGTAGATGCCGCTCGCGAGATTCCTTCCATCGAAGTTGAACGAGTATTTCCCGGCCGGATACCTGCCATCAGCCAACACTGCCACTTCCTGTCCAAGGACGTCGTACACGACAAGCCGTATCCTGCTGTCCGCTGTCCACTGACCGTTGATAACTGTTGTTGGATTGAACGGGTTCGGATAATTCTGATACAGCGCCATCACCTCCGGTTTCACCGGCGCTGTTTGCTTGACATCGGTGAAGAGCGGACCGATGGTGGCGTAGAAGGCCTGCAAATAGCTCGTGGTATCCCAGGAGACGTATACTGCCCCATAGCTTCCGTTCCCGAGACTGGTGATCGCTGCCGGCACATAATACTCTTCGACGTCGTTAAATCTCACGGGAGTCGACCAGGCGGGAGTGTTGTTGGTGCGCCAGGTGAAGCGTGCTTCCCTGGGATCCGTGTAGTATCGGTAGGCCAACCCGATGCCGTCCCCTCGTGCCATCGCGACGGCAGGCTGTTCCGCAATGAGAGTGGTGTCCGGAGGATACCCCCAATACCAATCGCCCTGAGTGCCGTACTTGATGAAATACACGACGTATCCCCCCATCTCCGACGCACAGAAGATCGTATCTTTGAAGGCCCCGATGGCCGGAGCGGAGTATTCATCGGCCCCGTTGATGAGGGCGGAATGCTCGAACGTTGACGCCGCCGATGAATCGATGCACAGCACGCCCGCGGTATCGACGTACGAGATCCAGTAGTCTCCGCCGACAGGGTTCGCCGTGTAGTTGTATGTCGCCGTCAGCCCCGCCAGCACCCCGCCGACGTCCTGCTTGAGAGAGAACCAGGTCACGGAATCGGCAACTTCCCATCTGCTTTTTATCGCCCCGGCCGATGTCAGAGCGGTGCAGTACAACCTGTTGTCCAGCGATTCATGATTTGAGAACATTCGCACTTCCTGTACCGCCTCTGGAGGAGTGGTGACAAGCACGGTGTCGTAGCTCAGACTGTCGGCGAATGTTGCCTGCGATCCGTCTGTCGTGGAAAAACGATACACGAGCACCTGAGTCTGATCCGCCCTCCGGCTGAACCCGACGTAGCAGTAGTGATGGACAACTGCCATGCTGATGGAATTGATCGGGTATGAGGCTCCCCAGGAATAGGTCTTAGCCCATGTGAGCCCCTGGTCCGTGGATGCGTACATGTTCCAGTGGCTCTGGATCGACCCGTCATGGTCCTGATCAACGAGCGTCACGGAAAAGAGATTGCCATTCTTCTCATCGGTCGCAAGGCCGACCATCCTGACGGAATCCGTGGTCGTGCCGAGAGGGACATTGGCGCTGATCCGGGCCAGCGCGTCTTGCCTCTTTCCTGTCGGATACGACAGGCTCATCTCAACCAGCCGAGGATCAACCGATGCACAGAGCGCATCGTACGCGAGCAAAGCGTCCTGGACGCTGTCTGCATTCCACAATTGCTCGACCTTGTCGGCGAGCGCACGAGACTCCCGTGTAGCGCTGGAGGGAAGCAGCAATGTGAGACTGCTTCCCTTTGCCCTGAATGCGTTCAGGCTGGCCTCGGCGGAGAGCGGGGACCGGGCGAGAAAAGGAACAGCTGGTGATCGAAGCGCGTCGCGGAATGCGATTACGTGCTTCGTGGAGTGCGGAGCGCCGCGCCACTCCTGTGCGTAGGCCAGACATCCGATGAGAGCGAGCGAGAAAACTGCAAGGATCTTCCTGCTCATACAGCCTCCAATGTTATTGACGCACGCTCTCGTGTAAGGTTATCGCATGCCCTCCTGATCCCGACTCTCTGTGCGGAAACTCGACAAGAATGAGCGCGAGTGGTCAACACTAGCGAACCCCCCATCAACAGTCAATAAGTTCTCAAACGTACTTTGCGAGCTCCAGTCACTGCCCCGCAAAGTAATCGATCATTTGCCTCACCGCGCGTTCATTGACAGGGTACATGCTGTGATCGGTCTTGGAGAATTGATTCATCAGGGAATTTACCGTTGGACGAAAGATCCCCTTCGGAGTGTACCCGCCTCCTTCAAACGCGCCGACCTTTCCTTTCATGGGATTGTCCACGAGGAACGTTCCGATCTTCTTGTTGAGGGCGCCGATCTCCCCGGAGTATGAATTGTTCATCTCTTTGATCTCGCCCTCGGATTTCCCTTCCTTTTGCATCTCCGCCTGTCGCTTTCCCCGCTCGTCCATCAGCGCGCCCCTGCGCGCGACAAGACTGTCGTAGGCTGCCTGGCCCCAGTCCGTGGGAATGGAGACGCCCGGAGACACCAGGTCCTTCCATTTGAGATTCGTCGGATCAAGAAGGGCGGTGAGGTTCGGCTCGGTCGGCTCCACACCTTTCGGATAGAAATCTTCGTAGGAAACATCACCCATGTATTCGTCACCGAGGCCGGCGAATGCATGGCCGAACTCGTGGACGAAGACAAAGTCGCACGACGGTCCATCGCTCGTGAAAGCCGTGAAGTCGTTGTAGATTCCCCCGCCGCCGTAGCGTTTGCTGTTGACCATCACGAGGACCGCGTCATACGGGACTTGTCCCGCGACATCGCGCATGGTCTTATTCTCTTCCGTCAGAAGATACCGGTCCGAATCGAGCGAGTTGAACGTGGCATCGAGCAGGGTCTTCCGATAGATCCCCTGTCGGGGTTCATCAACGCCGCTCTGCGGAGACGACGCGAACACGGCTGAGATATTGAATTTGCCCCTCAGGGCCTGATACGGCTGCCAGGCAAATAGTGAATCGGAGAAGCGTTTGACGTCGCTTTCAAATTTCTTCTCCTCGGCGGCTGTATAGCCTTCGCTGACGAACACCAGATCGACGCACCGGTGGGGATCGCCGGCGTGCTGCACCGTGATGACCTTGTCCCCGCGGTCGGTCGATTCGGTGATGATGTGATAGTCGGACGGATCGATGCATTGCTCGAAGAGCGGCTCATAGACATTGTACCGGTCACGGCGATCGATCACCATGAGCACCGGCTTTCGCGGGTACGGTGTCCGGACGGTTTCCTGATATACCCGCTTGACACCGTTCTTTGCGGGATCAGTCGTCCGGTACTCGCCGAAATAGCAGTCATACCCGCGCGAGTAGACCAGCGCATTGCTTGCGATGTCGAACAGCCGCACCCGGTAGCGGCCAAGATTGAAAGGATCGACAAGATGCTCTGTCGTTCCAGCCCAGATTCCCTCTCGGAGCATCCGATCAAAAGAGTAGAACTCGCCATTCTTCTCCCCAACATGATAAAGGTCGACGCGCAATGTCGAGTCGATAAAATACCGGTCGAACGAGACGCCCGGCTGGGCCACCGCCATAGACCAGGCGAAAGCGATCAGGACAGCGAGTGAAGTCTTCATGGAGATATTCTGCATACAGTGTGGGAGGTGAGGAATGATGCTCGGTGCAATGTACGAAAAGATGGGAAAAGGGGGGACGGGCGGGATAAAGTTACCTGACGGCGGACAGCAAACAGTTCACAGTAAAATCATTTGTCATTACTGTCTGCTGTCTGCTGTCCGCTGACACAATTCGCCGGTTGGCTACTTCACGAGCATCAACGTTCGTGTCTGTACAAAATTCGCTGCCTGCAGCCGATAAAAATACATCCCGCTCGGCAATCCGTTCGCGGAGAACTGGACGTTATAGTGTCCGGCTCCGACATCGTCATTGACGAGCTGCTTCACCTGTTCGCCCAGCATGTTGAACATCGTAAGCACGACGTGTGACCGGTACGGGACGTCGTAACCAATCGTCGTCGTCGGATTGAACGGGTTCGGGTAGTTCTGGTCGAGAGCAAATGACGTGGGAGAACCCGCCGTCGACCTCACGTCGGTAGCTGTTCCTGTAAAGGCCAAATCGTCCATGAGAAAACTCGATCCGGAATGGACTGATCCGGTGGAGTCGGTCATCGCGATCTGGACATAGGCCGAGTCTGCATTCCCGGGGAGAACATAGAAGAAATCGAAGCTAAACTGCTTGTAGGAGGATGTCGAGGCGGTGATCTGGCCGGAGGCGGCCGCAAACGTTGTGTCCTTCCTCATGAGCCACGCGGTGACCTCAAATCCATCTCCGCTCACCGAGGTGAGCTGATACCACCCGGTCACCGATGCCGGCCGGCCGACATAATGGAAACCATGTCCCTCCCCTCCGGTTTGGAGCAGGGGTCCGAGAGGCACATTATAAAACACCTGCACCTGACCCAACGCGGCATAGTTGCCGCCGTGGGCTGTCGTGGATTGGGTGACTACAGTATATACGCCCAGGACATTGTCGGTCAGCCAGTTGTCCGGTGTTCCATTCGTCCAGTTTTCGAACCCCCCGTTGGGGATTTGCGCAAATGCCCCTGAGACGCAAAGCAGCGCAAGAGCTAGGATAGTACCTGTAGGCTTCATACGTGGCTCCGTGAATAGAGAGAGAATGACACAATTCAACCCCGGGGTTGACCCCCAAAGTTCCTTGCGAGGGACAATCTACACAAGTTTGGCCGGAAAAATCCACTCGACGTGGAACATCGGCCATGGGGCTACTGTTGAATTTCTGAGAGTTTCCTTTTCACCTTGGATGCCGGGTTTCACCTTCTGTCTTGTCTCACCATATCGTAGGAGGCATCCTGTGAGCAATTCCAGGACTTTGTTTATCGTTCTCCTTGCTTTTACGTCGCTTTGCTGTTCGCCTTCTTCGGATTCTTCCCGAGCCGACGTTTCCCTGCCATCAAACTTCAAAATCGAAGTAGCCGAGGGAGGCGGATTTACAGGCATGTGGAGCGGCTATTCAATTCTCCCGGGGGATTCCATACTCGAATGGAACGGCCGACCCGGTGAGATGCACACGACCTACGCAGGCCGGCTCCCGCATGACACCACAATCGCTCTTTTGCATGAGGTCAAGACCGGACACCTCCTGGACGTACGCCCGAATGTAGTCCCCGGCAATTATACGCACACCCTCTCGATCGCCCTTGACGGCCCGGCTCACGAGTTTGGTTGGGCGTCGGGGGTAGAAGCCGACAGTGTATCACCAATTGTAGTGAATTTCCGATCCCGCTGCCTGAGTGCCATCCACAAGGCTCTGGGCAGATAAGATCCGCACACACTCTCAACACTGGAGGATGTCTGCATGGCTCGAAGGATACCAATTCCCGTTTTCATAGCGCTTGCGGCGCTTTTTACCATCGCGTCGACCTCCGGGGCCCCTAAGGGACTCCATTCACCGAAAACACCCCGGCTGCCTTCAGCGAATATCGCCGCCGCGGTCGCAGCGCTTCGCACGCCGCCCGCCATGATCATGCAGCACATGAACGCTGCTGCGGCAATCGTTCCTGATGCGGGTGCATCACCTACACTTGCGCCGATTCTTCAGGGAAAGCAGCTACCGCTTTCCACCGTTGCACCTACGGCGGAAGTCGTGTGGAACGAGAGTTCGGGCACGCCTCGGGTGATTCGGGTTCATTACCCCGCCTCGACGAACGTCCCATCGCTCCAAGCGGTGCCCGATCCTCTCTCCTCGGCGCAGCAATTCTTCTCCGCGAACAAGACTTTGCTCCGCATCGCGGATCCGGCGAGTGAATTCACCGTCATCAGCACCAGGAAGGACAACGACGGCACCTCGCACATCCGGTTCCAGCAGAGATACGGGGGGATCGAGGTCTGGGCAAACGATGCCTATGTGCACGAGGGGAAAGACGGACGAGTCGTTTCGTTCAACGGAACATTCCACCCCACACCGGTTGGCGTGAACACTTCCACAGCGATCGCCTTCACTGCCGCCGTCCGAGCAGTGGAACAGGACCTTGCTGCACGCAACGATGTCCCGTCCATCCCGGCTTCGCTGACCAATCTTCTCGGAAGCACAGAGCCGAAAGTCAGGGAGGTGATCTGGTTTGATCAAGCGGACCTTCCGCACCTCGTCTGGTTCGTCGAGAAGCGAACGGCCCTCGATCGAGATTGGTACTATTTCGTCGACGCACAGTCCGGAGCGATCCTTCATTCCTACAATAACGTTCCGACCGACGGCCCGACCAGCGCATCGGCGAACGATTTGAACGGCGTCCAGAGAACCTTCGGGACCTATCTTTCGTCATCAGAGTACTACATGGTGGACGCGGGCGAGCCGATGTACAACGGCACCACCTCGCAGATCCCACAGAACCCGGTGGGCGCGATCGTGGGCCTCGATCTCCGCGGGACGGATTTGAATGCGCAATCGACGATCTATTTTGTGACGTCGACGAACAATTCCTGGACAGATCCCGCTTCGGTGTCGGCGCAGTACAACGCGACGGTGGTGTACAATTTCTATCGGAACGTCTTCGGGAGAAATTCCATCGATGACAGCGGGATGACGATCTATTCGATCATCCATGTCACGCAGAACGGCAATCCGATGGACAATGCGTATTGGTCAGGCTCGGTGATGTGCTACGGCGACGGCAACACATATTTCAAACCGCTGGCAGGAGGGTTCGACGTCGCCGCGCATGAGATGACGCATGGGGTCACACAGCACACCGCGAACCTCATCTATCAGAACCAGTCGGGCGCGTTGAACGAGTCGATGTCCGACGTGTTCGCTGCGGTCGTGGACTCGGCCAACTGGACGATTGGCGAACAAATCATCAAGGATCTTTCAACGTTCCCCTCCGGGGCATTGAGGGACCTGAGCAGTCCGCATAACGGCGGCACGGCGGGATCGGCTGCGTGGCAACCGGCGAACATGGCCGAGTTTGTAAGCACGACGCAGGACAACGGTGGCGTGCACGTCAACAGCGGGATTCCCAACAATGCGTTCTATCGCGTTGCCGTCGTCACCGGCCGGCCGCGAGCTTCGGCCATCTGGTACAAGGCGCTCACGAGCTATCTGACGAGCGCGGCGCAGTTTGTCGACGCGCGCATCGCGACGGAGTCTGCCGCTTCGCAGCTCTATGGGAGCGGAAGCCCGGAGCTGACGGCGGTTCAGAATGCCTGGGATGCGGTGGGCGTGACCGAAGGAAGCGCGACGCAACCGCCTCCGTCGTCGCATCTGGTCGGCACCAACTGGGTGCTCGCCGTCAACACCGCCTCGTCCGATCCGAACTCCGTCTATATGATCAGGCCGGTAATCCAATCGAATAGCGATTTCTTTCCCTTGACGTCGACCCCGGTGTTGACCCGCCCGGCAGTCTCCGACACCTCCGGCGTGGTAGTGTTCGTCGACCGCGCACATCGCCTTCGCGCAATGATCGCGAACGCGCAGAACCCGCAGGAAAGCTACATCGACACCAACAGCGTCTGGAGAACCGTGGCGATCGGGCCCGGACTGACCAGCCTTGCGCTCACCTCAGAATTCATCGACACGACTGTCTACTACGTCGATTTCGTTCACCAGACGTCGACCGCGTTCAAGATCCGCGCCACGGCGTACGATGGGACACCGGTCGCCACAGCGCTGTATTCCGATGCGCTCTCCTTCGATCCGTCGGGACGGTATCTCCTGTTCGACGTCTATAATAGAACAAAGACGGCGCAGGGAGATTCGATCAGCTTCTGGACCATCGATCTCCTTGATGTGACGACCGGCTCAATGCAAAGCGTCTTTCCTCCGCAGGCGGAAGGCATCGATATCGGCAACCCGTCGTTCTCGCGGTCCATGGGAAACCGGTTCGTCTTCGATTACTGGGATGAAACCAACCAGGTGGGAAGTGTTATGGGGGCCGACTTTTTCACGGGGAAGTCGGGGACACTCGTCGGTTCGCTTCCGGATGTCGGGTACCCCTCGTTGTCGAGCGATGGCCTGACGCTCGCCTTTCACTCGCTCGTCTCTCAGGGTGGCGTCGACCATGACGTCGTTCAGAATGTCGCCGTCGACTCAAGCGGCATCGCCGCGGCCGGAAGCCCGACGGACTATGTCGTCGATGCGACCTATCCGGTGTGGTTCACGATCGGAAGCCGGGTCACCGGCGTGCAGGAGCAGCAGCAGGCGCCGGCGTCATTCGTCCTCGAGCAGAACTACCCCAACCCGTTTAATCCAACGACGACCATTCGGTATACCGTTGAAGGGACCACGGGTCAGGGGTCAGGGACTCGTGACGTGCGGATATCAGTGTACGACCTCCTGGGAAGAGAGGTGGCGGTTCTTGTGGATGGGCGACAAACGGCGGGCGAACATGAGGTGCGGTTCGATGGCGGCCGGCTTTCGTCAGGAGTGTACTTCTATGAACTGACCTCCGGAGCAAGCCGGCTCGTGCACAGCATGGTTCTCATGAAATAGCCTTCCCCAGCAAACAGCATACAGCCGACCGCGGACAGTCATTAACCATTGTTCTGCTGTCTGCTGTCTGCTGTCTGCTGTCCGCTTCTGAGCCTTATCCCTGTTTCAACTGCAGCTTCGGCTCATCCGGCAGCGGGAAGTCCTTCGGGCCGTCTTTCTTGAAGCGCTTGTAGATGACGTAGTCGCTCCCCAGTTTGATTGGGGACGTCATCTCGCCGACGCGGAGGTCCTTGAGCTTGTCGCGCACCTGCTTCGGGAATATTGCAATATCGACGGCGCCGAGGTACCCGCCGTGGTCATGCGACGCCGCCACGGATTTCATAGCGAGCGCTTCGAACGACATCCCGTTCGAGAGGAGCGCGTACAGGGAGTCTGCGGATTCCTTGTGCGGCATCACGATTTCGCCGAGATACAGGACGATGGGTTCCTGGATCTGCACAACGACCGCCTGTCGAAGCCAGGACGCGACCGGCTTCCCGTTCTGACGGGCCGGTTGGAATTTCCACTGCTTGATCGACTGGACCGCCAGTGAGTCCCACTCCGCTGTACCGCTGGTCCCCACCATGCTTGCCTCTCCGACGGTGCCGTCTTCCATCACATGAAGCATCACGGTGAAGCGCAACCCCATGAGGGGGACTGCTGCGGGATACGGCGGCAACGGAGCCATGCTCACGACTTCGGGCTGGTCACGCGGCGTTTCAGTCACCTGCGTCGTCGCACATCCAACGAGCAGGACAGCCATGACTACCACGAGGAGTTTCATAGGATGCCTCTGGTTCAGGTATGATTGAAGGTATATCGTTCACCGACCCGGCGGGAAGATCGGCAAAGCGCTGACCTGGCCCTCGCTCCAAGAGACGAAAGGAATACCTGGGGTTCTGCTCGGCCTAACAAGTGCCCTTGTTGCGAGCGTCGGGGGAATCGCACAAGAATAATACACCTTGCACTTTTAACAATCAACTTGATCCCTGTCCGGAAGCGTCGCCACATCTGCGTGCCTGATGTTGAAGATTTTTGCCAGAGGGAGATGGTGACGATCCCCGAAACCAGCAGAATTTCTCAGTGTTCTGACATGGTTGCGAGCGTCAGGGCACGCACGGCGCTGAAGCGTGTTGTCGAGCTGTGGGATGGGAATGAAGGAGCCTTAGTGGTGGTCGGACTTGAGGCGTTGCACTGCCCGCGTGTCCTTGACCGCCTCATACCATCCGGGCATCGAATGGAGGCGTTCCAGCAGGGCGTCATCGACGAGACGGATCGGGAATTCGAGGAGAACGAAGCCGGTCCAGATTTTCTTTGTGCGATACGCCGCCTGCTTCGCGATGCGGGTACCATGGAGAACCGTGGAAGAATCGTACGCAGGAGGCGCCGGGAGTTGATTGTTTTCCTCGCGGATCGCGCCGATGAGCGACCGCCACCGGGCTTCCACGGATCCGGCAACTTCGCCGCGTGCCGTTGCGGCGGCTTTGTCGATCGCGATCTGTTTGTCGGCGCTCTGCGCTTTGCCGCGCACAAAGGACGCGCTCTTTGATTTCGGCACCACGTTCCACCACGAGGGAACGCGTTCCTTCGGCCCCTTGACCGCCGAGACGGCCCGATGAGCGTGCAGTGGGAATGCCATGACGAAAATGAGGGCGATCGCGGGGACATGCAGAAGGCGGTTCATCGGGGCATCCTGATAAGAACCGAGGAGATGTGCGTCGTCGGATCCCTCCAGCGTCTGACCACCTGGGCATGGTGAAGCGCAACGGAGATCTTCTCGTCCTGGACTCCCGAATATCCTTCGTCGCCGGAAGCAGCCGATTCCAGGCGATCGATGCCGTGGACGGTCGATTGCACCGATTTCGCCAGCTCGAGGCGCGCATGTTTCTCAGCTTCAAGCCACGCCGAGAACTCGTAGTACGCCGGCTCGCTCATGCCAAGCGCGTAGATAAATCCGGAGTCCTGCGGCAACGCGGCAAGCCAGGGTGGAGGTGTGCGGGCGATGCCGATGCTCTGTTTGAGGGAATCAGGAAAAGCGCCGTCGCCCGGACCAACAAGG
>DATJPR010000184.1:0-5123 GCA_035506295.1 Bacteroidota bacterium
GGATTGACCAGAATGGCGGTCGATTCGTCGATCCCGATGGCGGGAAGCTCAGGATGCTCGAGCACAACACAGATCAGGCGGTTCAGCCGCTTCCGCTTCACGAAGTGTTGATCGATAATCACTTTTGTCAGGAATCCGAGCCCTTCGATGGTCTCGACGTTTCCCTTCCGCATCGAGGTGAACATTTCCGTCGAGTCACGGTTGATCAGCTCTTCGCCGGTCAGCATGACGCGGCTCATGATGGCTGCGCCGGCGCTCGTTCCGCCGATCACGGCTCCCCGCTGGTACATGTCCAGGAGCTTGTGGTGCACGGGCGTGCCGAGGATCGCGCGGGTCACCCGTACCTGGTCGCCGCCGCTAAAAAAGATCCCGGTGGCCTTGTCAAGCTTCTCGAGGATGGCGGGGTCGGCCGCCTGCTCTCGTTTGATATCCATCCATTCCGCGCTCGCTGCTCCTCGTGATATCAACTCGGCCGCTTGTTCCATCCCAGTGGTGTCAGGTGTGCTGCTCGCCATGGACAGGACAATAATGTGTGCCTTGCCCGGACCGCCGGCCAGCGCAACAAAACGGTTCATGATGTCGTCGGTCCGCTCGCCGCCGCCGATGATGACAAGGTGACCTTTGGGAGAACGGGAATCGTCCGCGCGGGGTGATGCCGATGCGAGAGCAGCGCAGACTGCCAACAGGACCAAGACGGTGTTTTTCATGCCAGAGATGTGCTCCTAGCCATAAGCGCTCTTGCGATATCCGCAGACTTGAGGAGATCCTCGATGAGGATGAACTCATCGTCTCCGTGTGGGTTCTGGGCGCCGATCCCGAGGTTGACCGTCGGGAGACCCTTTGCGTTCAGCATATTCGCATCGCTGCCGCCGAGATATTCGATGGGGACCGGATCCAATCCCACTTCCCGGAGCGTGTCCGATGTCCACCGGAAGACCTCATCGTCGGTGCCGAGGCGAAACGGTGCGAAGTCGACGGAGGAAGAGAATTCCAGCGAAGCGTGGTGTTCGGAAGCGACCTTCTGAAACGTCTGCTCGATCCCGGTGAGGAACGTGGAGATGATGCGCTGATCGAACTCGCGGACTTCCCCCTGGAACGTGCATCGGTCGGGGACGACGTTGGTAGCCGTACCCCCGGTGACCGACCCGATGTTACAGGTCATGGTGGGGGAAAGCCGGCCAATCGAGATCGTGCTGAGCGCCTTCGAAGCTACGTGAATGGCATTGACGCCGCGTTCGGGGGCCACGGCTGCGTGGGCGGATTTCCCAACAAAGGTCGCATCAAACAATGAGCATCCGACCGCCGATCGGATGAATGTCCCCGGCCGGCGTGAGCAGTCGAAGACGAAGCCCATTTTCATGTGATATGCGCCCGGATCGAGGTATTTGGACCCATACAATCCGAGTTCTTCCCCGACGGTGAACACGACGATGCACTGGCCTGCCGCTCCCGACCGGAGATGTTCCCGGAGCGTGTACAGGAGAAGAGATATCCCGGCCCGGTTGTCCACGCCGAGAGCCGTCGACCCGTCGCTGGCGATCCTTTCGTCGGTCAAGACAGGCTTCACGTCGACGGTGGACCTCGGGGTATCGAGGTGGGAGATCAGGGCGAGCGTAGGGCGGGAAGGGTCGCAGGTGTCAGGGATGCAAATAAGGTTGCCGCATTCTCCGTTAAAGTGATGAGCGATGTCATCTTCAATAATATTCACGGGAAGATCGCGCAAGAATTCGCGAACGAAATTCGCCATTGGGCGCTCCTTGAGAGAAAGCGCGTCAATCTTGATAGCATCGATGAACAGTGAAACCAGGTCGTGCGGCATGAGCGTGAAGAGAGTTCCAGGAAGGAGGGAGGATGAAACTTTTGTTTCACCACGAATATACTCTCCGATTTTGGCGTTGTCAAGGAAAATCGTCCGACCGGCGAAACTTCTTCGCCCCGCCCGCCGGCGGAGGGGGGCGGCGTTTGAGTTCCTGAGGCGGGATGTCTACATTCAACGTGATGAAAACGCGAGGCACACACTGGGTGGAGCTGATCACCGCGGAATCGGCCGAGTCGCGGTTTGTGCGCCACCGGCGCTTAATCCGCTTTCCGCAGCTCACGATGCCGCTGCTCGCCGCCTATACGCCGGAGCACTGGCGGGTCACGCACACCGATGAGATCGTCCAGAGAGTCCGTTTTGACCGGCCCTATTCGCTGGTGGCGATTACGGCAAACACCGCCGCGGCTCCGCGCGCCTATGAACTTGCCGGGCTATACCGCTCGCTGGGCATCCCAGTCGTCATCGGCGGACCGCACGCGACATTGATGCCCGAAGAGGTTGCGCTGCACGCAGATGCCGTGGTCGTCGGAGAGGGCGAATTGATGTGGCCGAAACTGCTTCGGGATGTCGAGCAACAGCGCCTCGCGCCGATCTATCGGAGCGAGCGTCTGCCCGAGCTGAACAGCATGCCCTCTCCGCGGTGGGATCTCATACGGAGGCGTGGCTACGGGCGGGGGGTGACCATTGCGACACGGGGGTGCCCCAACAGCTGCGATTACTGCTCCATTCCTCAGATGTACCAGCGACGCATGCGGTATAGGCCGGTCGGTGAGGTGGTCGATGAGGTCCGCCGGATGCCCGGCAAGGCGCTGGTGTTCTGGGATGACAACATCGGCGTCGACCGACGGTATGCCACCGAGCTCTTTGCGGCCATTACCCCGCTCCGGCGATGGTGGACGAGTCAATGCGCCCTCGATGCAGTCCTTGATGATGAATTCCTTGCGGCGGCTGCCGCGAGCGGATGCAAAGCCTTGTTCATCGGGCTTGAGTCGATCTCGCAGGGAAGTCTTGATGGCGCGAACAAGCGGCACAACCATGTCTCCGACTACCGGGAAGCGGTTCGCCGGTGCCATGCCCATGGCATTGCGATTCAGGCAGGGACGATCTTTGGTTTCGACGACGATGACCGGTCGATTTTCCGGAGGACGGTGGACTATTATAGAGAGATCGGGATCGACTCCGCGACGATCGGTATCCTGGTGCCATATCCCAACACGCCACTGTTTCGCCGGCTCGAGGCTGAAGGAAGGATCCTCACGCGTGATTGGGCTCAGTACGACGGGAAGAAGCACGTCGTCTTTCAACCGGCGCACATGTCTCCCGAGGAGCTTCTCATGGGGACTGAATGGGCTGCACGGAAGTTCTACTCGTTGGGCTCCATTGCCGGCCGGATGAAGCAGTCAAAAACCGGCCTCTGGTGGAACGTGGCACGAAATCTCGGCTACCATCTGGCGCTAAGGAACTTTGGGAACATCGGATTTGATCCGGAGAAGGATGACCGAGGGGCGGAAGAGCAGGGACATCCCTCCCAATCCGCCGGTAATGTCGCTGCAGCAAATCTGATCACGGTCGTTGAAACGCGGTCGACAATCAGCAACCCATCCCCAGATCAATTCACTGTCACTTCGACTGACTACTGCCACCTGTCATTTCAGCAACGTCATAGACCGTGAGGAAATGTATTGTCCTGCTGTCAATCGGTAGATATACATCCCGCTCGATAGATTGCTCCCATCAAACATGAAGCTATACTTGCCGGCCGGGAAGCGGCCATCAGCGAGAACAGCCACTTCCCGCCCTAGCAGGTCGTAGACTGCCAATCGAACGACACTGTCCACCGACCACTGGGCACTGACCACTGTCTTCGGATTGAACGGGTTCGGATAATTCTGTGCCAGGGCAAAGCCGTCGATCTCCTCTACGGAATTCACTCCAAGCGTCGTCGAATCGGATACGACGAACAAGTTTCGGTCGATCGATTGACCCATGATTCTGTAGCCCATTGTATCAGGGTGCAGACCGTCATTTTGATTCGTCGGATAGAGGATTCTCGTCGTGTCCTGTGGATTCCGCATCAGCCGGTCGAAGTCTATGCACGCGTCAAAGTTGCCCTTGGTGCGTATCCACTGATTGACCGTGCTGCGGCATTGCTCACTATATTGATTGAAGTAGCCGTTGCCACCGAAGGGGAGTATTGTCGCACCGTAGATTCTGATGTTTTTCGCGTGGGCTTTGGCAATCATCTGACCGTAAGCTGCGATGAGGTTTGAAGCGGTGGTTGTCGCGGCTGACGCGGAATGGACCCCGCCGATGTCGTTCACTCCTTCGAGAACGATAGCCCACCGGACGCCGCTCTGACTGATGATGTCCCGATCATACCTGCTCACGCCCGTCGGCCCCAATCCGCCGGCAAGGACACAATTCCCTCCAATGCCCGCGTTAAGTACGCCGACGTAGCGAGTGGCAGAGTCTTGCAGGAGGGAAACTGAAAGGACGTCGGGCCACCGGTTCTGCCCGTTGGTCATCGAACCCCGGCCGTCGGTGATCGAATTGCCGAGGATGGCGACGGACGCCGCGTTTGAAGGAGCCAGGACATCGAGCGTATTGATGTTGTACCAATGATCGGTCGTGACAGCCCCCGCAAAATCCGCTTTGGAGACAGCATTGCCGGTCAGCAAGTAGGACGTGGTTCTTGAGCCGGGATGGCCGGTGATGCCGGAGGGAGATGCGCCGTAGTAGATCGTGACCGCGACGTCCATGCGTGGCTTGAGAGCGAAGGGAAAAGGATCTGAGACCACCGAGGTATCCGCCGAGACAGTCACTTCCGGGAGTCCGCCAAAATGAAGGACTTCGTCCGTCGTTGTGTCAATGGCTCCGGCGCCGGTGGAGACGGCGATGTGGACCTCGTGGAATGTTACCGGACCCGAACCAAACTTATTCGAAAATAACATTCGCAGTGTGTCCCCTCCGATGGAGACGCGAAATATCTGGCGAAGCGTATTGTTGGCGAGACCGGGCGATGGCGGATTATTTCCTGTTTCAACAAGTTGCGGAGATGTGGTCCAGGTCCCGACCCATTTCGTTGCGGAAGTGGAATCGCTTTTCGGAGCCGCGGAACATACCGAGAGGAGGATCACGCTCAAAAGTGAGATGCAGATGATCGACCTGAAACGAAACAAGGAGAAACCACAATAAGAACGCATTGCTGATCCTTCAAATGGTGAGTCGACTTTTCCTTGATCTAGATGCGAACATTGAAATGAAGGCGTACGCCCGATGATTCCATCCAGGTCAACAATAAATT
>DATJPR010000185.1:0-5579 GCA_035506295.1 Bacteroidota bacterium
TGGTGCCACGATGGTGTATGGTGGGGGAAGAAAAGGCGCTGTGCTCTCCCCGATCATCCTTGCAGGCGTGCCCGAGGACGAGCCGGTGATGTGCAATGAGGTTTTTGCGCCGGTCCTTGTTTTGCAGCACTACGAGACGGAGGAGGAAGTGATCGGGGAGGTCAATAATTCCCGCTTTGGCCTTCAAGCGGGACTCTTCACCAACGATGCACGCTTCATTTTCAGGGCATTTCGTGAGTTGGAGGTTGGCGGGTTGATCATCAACGATGTATCGTCGTACCGAATGGACTCCATGCCCTACGGTGGCGTGAAAGATTCCGGCTTTGGAAGAGAAGGAGTCCGTTATGCAATGGAAGAGATGACCGAGCTGAAGCTCATGGCTGTCTCGTGGTGAAGCATGTGCAAGAAGATTTTTGAAGGGCGTGAGTAATTCAGCAATTCGTAGAGGTTTACATCGATCGAAGAAAATTTGATTCGAGGCCTGGAGCTTTGCTCCACACTCCTCGTGGCAAAAGTTGTGCATAACTTTGCACTCTCCCCGCTTGTGATTCGCCGCACGGTGGAGTACACTTCGTTCGTTACCGCAGTTGTCTGACCTAATGCAGAATTCGACAATGCCGCAATTTGTTCATCTTCACAATCATTCGCACTACAGCCTCCTGGACGCGGCCTGCAAGATCGACGATCTCGTCATGGCGGCCAAAGAGCGAGGGATGCCCGCCGTCGCCTTGACCGACCACGGCGTCATGTCGGGCGCGATTGAGTTCTACAAGAAAGCGAAGAAAGCCGGGATCAAACCGATCATCGGGATGGAGGCGTACGTCGTCAGTCAGGGGAGCAGGTTCGAGAAGGCGACGATGATGACCGAGTCGGGTGGAAAGCGTGCCAACTACCACCATCTGGTTCTCCTCGCGAGGAACGAAACGGGTTACCGGAACCTGCTCAAATTGACCTCGCTCGCTCACATCGAGGGGTATTACTATAAACCCCGCCTCGATGTAGAGCTTCTCAATTCCCATCGGGAAGGTCTGATCGCGCTCTCCGCGTGTTTGAGCGGCGTTCTTTCAGCGCATCTCGCGGCAGGCAACGATGGTCAGGCCTACGCGACCGCAGAGGTCTACAAGGAAATCTTCGGAGAAGATTTCTACGTCGAGATCCAGAACCACGGCATGGAGAGGGAAGCCATTGTGCGCGCAAAGGCCCCCGGGCTGGCGAAGAAACTGGGGTTGAAGCTGGTTGCGACCAATGATGTTCACTACCTGAAGCCCGAGCATGCCATTGCGCACAACATCATGTTGCTGATCCCGGATGCTTCGAGCGCGAACCCGCAGGACTATACCAAGCTCCGGTACCAGACGGATCAGGCATATTTCAAATCCACGCAGGAGATGGTGAATCTCTTCGCGGATTTCCCCGAGGCGATTGCGTCGACACTGGAAATCGCCGAGAAGTGTGACCTCACTCTCGATCTCCGGCGGAATCATATGCCGGATTTCCCGATCCCTGCCGATGCAGGGGTCGCGTCGCTCGACGATTTTCTCGATAAGCTTGCGCGTGAGGGCTTTGCCCGGAGGTATGCGGAGCCGACCGGGGAGATGCGGCAACGGCTCGAGCACGAGCTTGCCGTGATCAAGAAAATGGGTTACGCCGGCTACTTCCTGATCGTCCAGGATTTTATCCAGGCCGCGCGCGGAATGGACGTGCTGGTCGGCCCGGGGAGAGGAAGTGCTGCTGGCAGCATCGTCTCGTACTCCCTCGGGATCACAAACGTCGATCCACTCAAGTACGATCTTCTCTTCGAGCGCTTCCTGAACCCCGAACGGGTCAGCATGCCCGATATCGACGTCGACTTTTCGGACAAGAAGCGGGAGAAAGTGATCGAGTATGTTCGGAAGAAGTACGGCGACGAGTCAGTTTCGCAGATCATCACATTCGGGACGTTGTCGAGCAAGGCAGTGCTGAAGGACGTCGGCCGCGTGCTTGGTGTTCCGCTCAGCACGATTGATTCGATCAACAAGGTCATCCCGACGGAATTCGGCAAAGTGCGCCCCCTCGCGGAGGCACTGAAGACCATCCCCGAGCTGAAATGGGTGAATGAGAGCACCGACCCCAAGATCAAGACGCTGGTCGAGGCTTCGCTCGTCCTCGAGGGAATGAACCGGAATGCGGGGATGCATGCTGCGGGCGTCGTGATTGCCCCGGGCACCATCAGCGATTATGTGCCCCTCTACAAGACCCCGCAGACCGAAGTGATGACGCAATACAACATGAAAGATCTTGAGGAAGCGGGGCTCCTCAAGATGGATTTCCTCGGACTGCGCACCCTTTCGGTACTCGAAAACGCCCTGAGAATGATCGAGGAGAACCACCAGGTCCGGATCGATCTGGACCGATTGCCGGAAGACGATCAGGCGACGTTTGATCTGTTCACCCGGGGGGATACGGTCGGCGTGTTCCAGTTTGAAAGCTCGGGCATGCAGGAGTCGCTGAGAAAACTCAAACCGACGTCGATCAGCGATCTCGTGGCGATGAACGCGTTGTACCGTCCGGGCCCGATGGAGATGATCGAGGACTTCATCAACCGGAAGCACGGCCGTCAGAAAATCACCTACCTGCATCCGGCTCTCGAGGTGATCCTGAAAGAGACCTACGGGGTGATCGTCTACCAGGAGCAGGTGATGAAGATCGCCAGCGAGGTGGCCGGGTTTACGCTGGCAAAGTCCGACCTGATGCGCAGGGCCATGGGGAAGAAGGACGACGCGCTGATGGCGTCCGTCAAGGACGAATTCATCAAGGGGAGCATCGAGCGTGGCTCCGATCGGAAGCTCGCCGGCGACATTTTCGATCTCATTCAGAAATTCGCAAAGTACGGGTTCAACAAGTCACACAGCGTGGCCTATTCCGTCGTCGCTTATCAGACTGCGTTCCTGAAAGCCCATTACCCCGCGGAGTTCATGGCAGCCACGCTCTCCTCCGAAATCAACGACATCGATCGCATCGCCGTGCTGATCGACTCTTGCCGGAAGTCCGGCATCCCCCTGCTCGGACCGGATGTGAACGAAAGCGATCTCGATTTCAAGGTGACCGGCGGAGCCATTCGCTTCGGGCTCTGCGGGATCAAGAACGTCGGGGAAAGCGCGGTGGAAGGTATCGTGCGGGCACGAAATGAACACGGGCCGTTCAAAAATATCTTCGACTTGTGCGCGAGGGTCGACCTGCGTCTCGTGAACAAGAAATGCTTGGAAAGCCTTGTCCAGGCGGGCGCCTTTGACGCGATGAGTGGTCACCGGGCGCAGTATTTCGATGCAATCGAAAATGCGACGACGTTCGGCCTCCGACAACAGGAGCAGGAACTCAGCGGACAGGCCGGCTTGTTTGATATAAGCGGGGGTACGGAAACGCCCGTGATCGCCTATCCCACGCTTCCGGATATTCGCCGCTGGACGGAATTCGAGAAATTGCAGCACGAGAAAAACGTTCTGGGGTTCTACGTGTCAGGGCATCCGCTGTTGAAGTACGAGCACGAAGTCAAGGAGTTGTCGACCGTCCCGCTGGGCGATCCGAGTGCGCTCAAGCCGGGGAGCATGGTGCGGGCGTGCGGGATTGTCACCGCCGTGAAACGGAAGATCGACAAGCGCAACAACACGATGGCGTTTGTGATGATCGAGGATTTCACGGGCGCAGCGGAATGCATCGTGTTCGCGGACGCCTTCCAGAAGTACCAGAACGACCTGACACAGGATGCGATCGTCATGGTCGTCGGAAAGGGAGAGCTGAACGGTCCGACGCTGAAGATTCTGGTGAATGAAGTTTTGCCGATCGAGCGCGTGCGCGAGCGGTTTACACGCAGCGTCATGGTCTCGATCGATCTCGACCTGGTCAAGGAGGAGAATATTGTCGCCCTTCGCCAGCTCTTTGAGTCCAACCAGGGGAAGATCCCCTGTTTCCTCAAGGTGCGCGGAGAGAGCGCCACACGAGTGTATCAATCAACCCGGTTTCTCGTCGACCCGAGCGAACAACTCGTCCAGGGCGTGCAACAAGTCCTGGGCCCGAACAGCATCGCGTTCTCGTCGGGTTCGTGAGACGACAATCAATCGTTCTATGCATGGTTCTATCAAGGAGATCCAATGAAGCCAGTGGAAATCACCGATGCGAACTTTGAGTCCGAGGTCCTGAAAGCTGACCGGCCCGTCCTGATCGACTTCTGGGCGGTGTGGTGCGGCCCCTGCAAAGCCATCGCCCCCGTGGTGGAGGAGATAGCGAAGGAGTACGACGGAAGGCTCAAGGTCGGAAAACTTGATGTGGATGCCAATCCGAAGATCACCACGGATTTTCACGTCCGGAGCATCCCCACGTTGATGGTGTTCAAGGGGGGAAAGGTGGTCGAGCAGGTTGTGGGTGCGCTGCCGAAGCGCAGCCTTCTGGAGAAACTGCAGGCATATGTTGCAGCCTGATGCCGCAAAATATCCTATGCCATCAGCCCGGCCACGTGCCGGGCTTTTTTTTCTTCAGACTGACTCCCGGAGCATGGGTGTTGCATCTCATGAAGGAAGAGGTATATCCTTTGAAATGAGATCATAGAGACACTGAACATGAAGGAATTCTTCTCGTCCCGGCGGCCGCACAACGGGATGACATTTGAGGAGTATATGGCGGCATTCCGTCAGCATGTCGCCGAACGGGAGAGCCGGACGCCGAACGATCCGAAGAGGCAGCGATCGGACTATTACGTCCTGAACCTCCGGCGAAGCGAGAGGCTCATCCGCACGTTCGAACCGCTTCCCCGGACAAGAGAGGTCGTGAAGCGGATTGGGACACCCCAGCTCTGGATGGTCCTCAGCGAGTTCTCTTGCGGAGACTCCGCGCAGTGCATTCCCGTCATTGCCCGTATCGCAGAAGTAAATCCGCGGATCAACCTCCGGATCCTGTTCCGCGATCAGAATGACGATATCATGGATGCCTACCTCACCAATGGGACCCGAAGCATTCCTAAGCTTGTTGCCTATGCGGAAGGAGGCAGAGAGCTCTTCCTCTGGGGTCCCAGGCCGGAACCTGCGAGGCTGATCTTTGAGGAGGGAAGGAGGAGCGGCTTGCCGAAGGAAGACGCCATCGGGCGTGTGCAGCTCTTCTATGGCCGCGATGGGGGCCGATCCGTCGAACAGGAATTTGTGGAACTGCTTTCACGTGACTGAGGCCGTGCCGGGCGCACGCACACCGTCGACGTCCGGCGCCGGGACCCCACGCCATTCAGCAATTTGCTGAATGATGAGTGAGCGGACATGGTTGCGAAGCTCTCCTGCCTGAGGAAGCTCGTACCTTGAGGTGTCGACCGGCGGCAGAATTCTGACATGCACCGACGCGGGATCGCCGAAGAGCAGGCTGTGTTTCGGGAGGCAGCCATGCGAGCCCTCGACCGCAACCGGCAGAATCGGCACGCGCGCTTTGATCGCCAGATAGAATGCTCCTTCCGCGAACTGCCGAACTCGCCCGTCCACCGAACGCGTCCCCTCCGGAAACAGCATCACCGAACATTTGTTCTCGAGGACCTTCTCGGCGGCGATGAGCGCCCGTGCTCCTGA